>NZ_LKEK01000045.1:0-104683 GCF_001466905.1 Pseudomonas sp. ICMP 3272 | reverse complement strand
ACGTAGCGCTCTGGTTTTATGAGCGGGTTCTGGATCTGTGAGAGTTTTTCAGCGGGCAGTGTGGTTGCGTACTGCCAGGTCTTGCGGCCAAGGGCGTCGTAGCCGAAGCAACTGGTGAGTTTTNGTCGCTGATCAACTGGCCATCGAGATTCAGTTGATGCAGGTGACCGCTGCCGTAATACAGGTGATTCAGGTGCTGGCCGGTAGGAAGGGTCAACGTGGTCAGGTTGCTGAGTGGATCGTACTCGTAGGCCAGGGTGCCCTGAGGCGAAGATTCCTGCGTCAGGCGGCCCAGAATGTCGTAGGCGAATTCCAGTTTTTCTGCAGTGACACCGATTTTTCTGCCACCGTCGGTGGGTGTGCGCTGAATGGACAGCAGGCGGTCGCTGTCGTCGTAGGTGAAATCCTGACGGGCGTCGTCGTTGAGTCTGGCCAGCAGGCGACCAATCGGGTCGCGCTCGAAATACGTGCTGCGCTGTGGTCGTTCGCCTTTTTCGCTGTAGCCGGTTTCTTCGACCTGAGTCAGATGCCCGCCAAGGTTGTAGCTGAAACGGCGGGTCAACTGGTCGATGCGTTTTTCTTCGATCAGCCGATCGGAGTGATCGTAGGCGAACGTGTAAGTGGCGTCGTTTTCATTGCTCAGCGCCACGAGGCGCAGGGCTCTGTCGTACTGGTAGGCGACCATCAGTCCTTTAGGGTCCTGACGTCTGGTCGGCAGGCCACGTGCGTTGCGGGCCAGATGGGTGGTCTGGTCCTTGCCGTCAGTGTGTGTCAGGACCTGACCGTGAGCGTTGTAGGTGAAGCTCTCGCGGGTGCCGTCCGGGTGCTCAATGCGCAGCACCTCGCCGCCGGGCTTGCGCTCCAGCGTGGTGGTGTTGTTCAGGGCATCGGTGACGGCAACCAGTTGATGGCGCTCGTCATAACGGTAATACGTGCTTTTGCCCGAGCAGTCCTGAAAGCGCTCTACCTGTGCGAGGTTGTTCCACCAGAGGTATTTGGACTTGAGCGTCGGGTCGACGATGGTATGGGGCAAGCCGTCCTCGCCGTTGAGGTATTCGGTCTTGTGGCCCAGTGCGTCGATCTCGGCGACGAGGTTGCCTCGCTCATCATAACGGGCCTTCCAGGTGCTGCCATCGGGGTAGGTGATCTGTTTGACCAGCGTGGTCTTGTAGTGATGCTGATAACGCGTGGTGCGGCCCAGCGGGTCGGTCTCTGCCGTGAGGCGTGACAGGTCATCGTATTCGAAGCCCAGTTGATTGCCGTCGGGCAGCGTCAGACCGTTGATATTGCCGGTGTCGTCCAGCGCGATAAGGTACTGCTCACCGCCGAAATCAGTGCTGGCGACGACGCGACGGTCCTTGTTCCAGGTCACCTCGGCACGGCGATCCAATACATCCGTCACCCGCGTCTGGCGCGCCTCGAAATCGTAATCGAACTGAAAGTGCTCGCCGTCACTGGTCCAGTGTTCGACCACGCGCGGCTTGTCATCGATTGTTTCCCAGCGGTACTCGCAACTGAGCCCCAGTGCATTGGCATGGCGGGTCATCAGCCCGTCGGTGTAGTTGAAGTTGCGCACTGCACCGCCATTGCGGTTGTACACACTGTTCAACTGGCCGTTGCTGTCGTAGCCATAGCGCACCAGTGTTTCAACGGCTTTGTCGTCGACGATGCGCTTGACGGTACTCAGGCGGCTGGTCACTTCGTCGTAGTGCAGGTGTACACGTTGCCCGCCAGTGGCGCAGATGTCTGTCAGAACGCCGTCTTCGCTGCGTACGAAATGCAGAAAATGACCGAGGGCGTTTTCGACGCGTTGCAGGGGAACTGGCTGGTTGTCGTCGGGCACTTCACCGAAGTAGTAAAAGACGTTATCCAGTGTTTGCAGCAGGTAATGACCACCCTCGGTACGCACCAGGTACAGCTGTTCCTGTGCATTGTAGATGCGCTGGTTGTAGTCCAGTGTCACGAAGGGCACGCTGCGGCCCTGATTGTCGCTGAGGTACAGAAAGCTGCCCTTGCGCCGCAGGCTTTGTTCCCAGGGCAGCACCCAGCCCTTGCCCAGCGCGCTGTCGACATCAAGGTCGCTGGCGTAGAAGCGTGTCCACTCGATTGGCATCAGGCCGGGCAGGCTGAAATCGGACTCGTCGATCAGCAGCTTGCGCCCGGTGGTGGTGTCGACCGGATTACCGTGCAGGCCGCCCAGCACTTTTTCGGCCACGGGGGCGACGCCGAAGCGAAAAATGGCGTCCCCGAGAAAGACACCGCCCATAAACTGCAGCGCGCAAGGGCCTGCCGCTTTCAGACCGGCCTGCATGCCCAGCTTGGCAATGCTGAGCACGGCCTTGGCGCCGCCGGCCACGACCAACAGAATATCCACGGTGTAACGGGCCATCGCCGAGACTTCGTCGTCCACCGGCAGGTAGCGTTGGGTACCGCCGCCAATGAAGACGTTGGGCGAGCCGGTGCCGATCTTCGCGCCGCAGGTCAGCTTGTCGCCCTTGCGCGCAGCGGGCTGGCCGTTGATGAAGACGTTGCTGGAGCCTTCGGCCACCTTGACGATCGGCGAGTGCTTGTCACACACGGCGGTGCTTTCGATGGCAAAGGCAGCAGGGCGGCCATTGATGAACACGTTGGGCGAGGCAGATTCGATCTGCCCCGCGGGAGAGCTGAAGGCGCTGCCGATACTCTCCCCGATACTGGCGATAGCATTACCGGCCAGGCCGACTGCCATGGCCAGTAAAAAACCGCCGAACCCGCACGTGGCGAAGGTGAGCGAGACATACGCCACTGCCGCGATGCCCACGATCGCTCCGAGCACAAAGCCCGCCATCGCACCGGTGTGTTCGATCTCATCCAGTAACCGCGCTGCCTCGAACATCGCCGTTACTCCTGCGGGCTGCGAGTAGTTGAGGTGCGATCACCTGGCGTGACGCTGATGTTCTGCAACGGATAGTCCATTAAAGCGTGTCCTGTCAGCGATGAAATAGAGTTCAGGGGGCGGTCAGGCCTTCAAGCATGCTGTCAAAATCCAGCAACCAGGTTTTCAGCGCGGTCTTTTCGGAGTCAATCACGCAGCCCACGCTCAGCCATTGGCGTTCGTTGTGATCGGCACACGGCACGATGGCACCGATCAGGCGCCCATGCCGCTCTTCAAGGCCTGCGCGAAAATGAAAATCCAGCGCCAGCGCGGCATTGCCCGCCAACAGCGTTTCGTAGTGGCGAATGACCTGGACTTCGCCATGCAGTGGCTGCAGCGCCTTGACGGCTTCGGCGAACGCGTCGGCAAGCGTTGCCTCTTCAGGCACATCGCGACGCTGAATGGAGACGACGACAGGCTCTCCGCCCACTTGAACGGTGGCTTCAATCGCGTTGCACTGGAAATCTTCCGGGAAGCCGAAGTGGAACCCGCCGAAATTGAAACTGCAGGTTGCGTCGCGCAAGGCTTGTGGGACGGGGATAGCCGCTTGAATGATGTCGAGCGCCTGTTGCGCGGCAGCCCGCTCGGCTTCCTCGCGCGCCAGTGCTTCGTCAGCCAGTCGGCGTTCAGAGATACGGTCGTAGAGACTGGTGCGCGTCATGCGGCTTGAACCTTGTTCATCAACTGCTACATCTCCTTATGCAGGCAACGTACTGCCCCGCGGCCCATTTGTAACAGGACGATAAGCACATTAACGGGACCGGCCTATATCTCTGAGCCGACTGATGAGCAGGAAAACCCTGAAAATCCTGTGGGACAAAAGCTACGGACGAACTCTACTTTCAATGGCGAGTGTTTCGACCTTCCTTTAACTGGAAGTTCACTGCGGGCAGGTGAAAGCTTCAGGATGCTCTAGCACTAGCCTCCTGAAGCTTTGGCGGTTACTTGAAACCCTATTTCAACGCCTCGACCTCATCCTCCCGCCGATGCGCCCACTGATACAACGCCGGTAACACCAACAACGTCAGCGCCGTCGACGACAGAATCCCGCCAATCACCACCGTCGCCAGTGGTCGCTGCACTTCGGCACCAGTCCCGGTGGCGAGGGCCATGGGGATGAAGCCCAGCGAGGCGACCAGTGCGGTCATCAGCACCGGGCGCAGGCGGGTGAGGGCTCCTTCGGTGATGGCGTCGTGCAGCGAGCGGCCTTCTTCGCGCAGGCTGCGGATGAAGGCGATCATCACCAGGCCGTTCAGCACCGCCACACCCGAGAGTGCGATGAAGCCCACGCCTGCGGAGATCGACAGGGGAATGTCGCGCAGCCACAGCGCCATGACGCCGCCGGTGAGTGCGAACGGTATGCCGGTGAACACCAGCAGGCCGTCCTTGAGGTTGTTGAACATCATGAACAGCAGCGCCAGTACCAGCAGCAATGCCACTGGCACGACAATCTGCAGGCGTTTGGCGGCCGATTGCAGTTGCTCGAACTGGCCGCCCCAGTTGGTCCAGTAGCCGGCCGGAATCTGCACGCCGTTATCGATAGTGGTGCCTGCTTCTTCGACAAACGAGCCAAGGTCGCGACCGCGCACGTTGGCGCTGACGATGACCACACGTTTGCCATTCTCGCGGCTGATCTGGTTCGGGCCGAGCACCAGGTCGAGGCTGGCGACCTGGGACAGCGAGATAAAGCTGATCTGCTGGTTGCTGTTGGCGCTCGCAGGCACCGGAATGAGCAGGCTGGAGAGCCCGTTCACGTCGGTGCGCAGTTGCTCGGACAGGCGCACCACCATGTCGAAGCGGCGATCACCTTCATACAACGTTCCCGCCTGACGACCGCCCAGCGCAATGGCGATGGCGTCCTGCACATCGGCCACGTTGAGGCCGTAACGCGCGGCCTTGTCGCGATCGATGTTGATGGTCAGTACCGGCAGGCCCGTGGTCTGTTCCACTTTCACTTCTGAAGCGCCCGGCACTTTTTGCAGGGTGGCGGCAATTTTTGCGGCGGTCTGGTTGAGCACGTTCATGTCGTCGCCGAACACTTTCACCGCGACGTCACTGCGTACACCGGAAACCAGCTCGTTGAAGCGCAACTGGATCGGCTGGGACAGTTCGTAGTTGCTGCCCGGCACACTGGCGGCGGCCTTTTGCAGGTCGGCTATCAGTGCCTCGCGGGACTTGTCCGGGTCCGGCCACTCACTTTGCGGCTTGAGCATCACGTAGCTGTCAGAGATGTTGGGCGGCATCGGGTCGGCGGCGATCTCGGCGGTGCCGGTGCGGGCGAACACGCGCTGCACTTCCGGGACTTTTTCGATGATGGCTTTTTCCAGACGCTGCTGCATGTCCACCGACTGGGTCAGGCTGGTGCCGGGAACCCGTAGCGCCTGCAAGGCGAAGTCGCCTTCGCTCAGGCTCGGGATGAACTCGCTGCCCATGCGGCTGGCAGTGAAGCCGGACAGCACGATCAGCACCAAGGCCATGCCGAACGCGATGGCGCGATGCCCCAGCACCCAGCTCAGGATCGGCGCGTAACGGTGGCGAACGGTGCGCATCACCAGGCCTTCTTCTTCCTTGACCTTGCCGGTGACGAACATGGCGATGGCGGCAGGCACGAAGGTCACCGAGAGGATCATGGCACCGAGCAGGGCTATGACCACAGTGAAGGCCATAGGGTGGAACATTTTGCCTTCCACACCGGTGAGGGCGAAGATCGGCAGGTACACGACCATGATGATCAACTGGCCGAAAATCAGCGGCCGACGGGCTTCTCTGGCGGCGGCGAAGACCTCGTGAAAACGCTCGGAGCGGGTCAGCATGCGGCCGTATTTCTTCTGGGCATGCGCCAGCCTGCGGATGGCGTTTTCGACGATCACCACCGCGCCGTCGACAATGATGCCGAAGTCCAACGCGCCCAGGCTCATCAGGTTGGCGCTGACCTTGTTGGTGAACATGCCGGTGAAGGTAAACAGCATGGCCAGCGGAATCACCATGGCGGTGATCAGCGCAGCACGGATGTTGCCCAGAAACAGGAACAGAATCACGATGACCAGAATCGCGCCTTCGATCAGGTTCTTTTTCACCGTCGCGATGGCTTTTTCGACCAGGTTGGTGCGGTCGTAAACCGTTACCGCTTCGACGCCTTCGGGCAGTGTGCGATTGATGTCGGCGAGTTTGGCGGCCACGGCCTGTGACACCGTCCGGCTGTTTTCACCGATCAGCATGAACACCGTACCAAGCACCACTTCACGGCCGTTTTCGGTGGCTGCGCCGGAGCGCATTTCCTTGCCGATACCGACCTCCGCCACGCTGCTGATTCTGATGGGCGTGCCCTGCACGTTGGCGATGACGATGTTGGCGATATCGTCCACAGTGCCGAGCTGGCCCGGTGCGCGTATCAGCAGTTGCTCACCGCCGCGTTCGATGTAGCCTGCGCCGACGTTGGCGTTGTTGCGCTCAAGCGCAGCCACCAGATCGTTCAGTGTCAGTTTGTAGGCCGCCAGCTTCTTCGGATCCGGCGCAATCTGATACTGCTTGGCATAACCGCCGATGGTGTTGATCTCGGCCACGCCCGGTACGTTGCGTAATTGCGGCTTGATGATCCAGTCCTGAATCACTCGCAGGTCGGTCGGCGTGTAAGGCGTGCCGTCTTCTTTCAGTGCGCCCTCTCGGGCCTCGACCGTCCACAGAAATATCTCGCCAAGGCCGGTGGAAATCGGCCCCATCATCGCGTCGACGCCTTCAGGCAACTGGTCCTTGGCAATCTGCAGGCGCTCGCCCACCAACTGCCTGGCAAAGAACAGGTCAGTGCCGTCTTCGAAAATCACCGTGACCTGAGACAGGCCCGAGCGCGACAGCGAGCGCGTCTGTTGCAGACCGGGCAGGCCTGCCATGTTGGTCTCGATGGCGAACGTGATGCGCTGTTCGGTTTCCAGCGGCGAGAAGCCGGGTGCCGACGTGTTGATCTGCACCTGTACGTTGGTGATGTCGGGGACGGCATCGATAGGCAGTTTCTGGTAACTGGCAATGCCTAGCCCAGCCATGAGCAGCACAGCAAGCATCACGACGATGCGCTGTTCAATCGCGAATTGAATCAACCGTTCAAACATGGAGGTGTACTCGTGTGACGCAGATCAATGGGCGTGCTCGGCGGAGCCTTTGCCCAGCTCCGACTTGAGGATGAAACTGCCCGCGGCAGCCACTTGTGTACCGCCAGCCAGGCCTTTGACGATTTCCACATGGCCGCCATCGCGGCGACCGAGCGTTACCGGTGTCAGTTGAAAGCCTTCAGCGTTGCGTACGAAGACCGAGGGTTTGTCCTCAATCGACTGAATCGCAGACTCGGGAATGCTGACCGCCACGCTGGTCTGCTCGGCGGCGACTTCCACCGACACGAACAGGCCGGGACGCCAGGCACCCTGCGGGTTGGCAAGGGTCACGCGCACGGCGGCGGCGCGGGTCTGCTCGCCCAGCAGGCTGCCGACGTAACCAATCTTGCCTTCGACCCGCGCATTCAGATCGGGCGCGCTGACGATGACCGGACGACCGACCACCACCTTGTCCAGATCCTTGGGCGCTACGCCGAAGGTGGCCCAGACACGCGACAGGTCGGACAGCGTGAAGGCATTGCTCGCTTCGCTGACCATCTCGCCGATGCCGAGGTGTTTCTCCACGACCATGGCGTCAAATGGCGCGATCAATTCGTAGCGATTGCCCGCGGATGGGTTCAGGCTGGCACCGATGGCGCTGATCTTCTGTCGGGCGTTGGCCAGGTTGATGTCGGCCTCCTGAAACTCCTGGCGCGCTTGCAAGTAGTCCTGCTCGGCGGAAATCTTGTCTTCCCAGAGTTTTTTCTCGCGCTGTAACGTCAGACGGGCCAGTTCCTGGCGGCGTTGTGCGGCGTTCAGTTCGCTGCGTTGATCGGAGATCTGCTGGCTGGCAATCACCGCCAGCACCTGGCCTTTTTTCACGGCTTGACCCAGATCGACCTTCACTGATTCGACCACACCGCTGACCCGAGGTACGACATGCGCGGTGCGGTCCTCATCAAAGCGGATTTCGCCGGGGAAGGTCACAGTGGTGCTCATCTGTCGAGGTTCTGCGCTTGCCAGCTCGATGCCGGCAGTCTTGATCTGCTCGGCGCTCAGTTCGATGTGTCCTTCTTCCTCTTCTTTATGGGAAGACTCGGAGGCTGCGGCGTCCGGTTTTTTCGCCTCGTTGCCGTGGTCTGGCTCTTCAGCATGGCCCTGCTCGGATTCATGCGCGTGCTCATCGGCTGATGGCTCTGTTCCAGTTGCGAATGGCAGCATCTGCGGGTTCAGTGTCAGACTGCCCAGACCAATGATGGCCACCACCGCCAGCGTGATGGCAATGCTTCGTTTGTTGTTCATAATGGCTCCCGGCGATCAGATGCTTGCGGCACCTTGCGATACGCTCGATACAGGCGGAAAAGGAAAGTCAGGGGTTGAAGCTGAACCGGTTGAGATCACCGTGAATTCGCTCGACAGCCACTCGGGCTTCGGTGGCAGTCGCCAGTGATTCCAGGTACTGGCTGCGCGCTGAAATCAGCGTTCGTTGCGCATCCAGCACTTCCAGAAAACCGAACTTGCCCATTTCGAAACCGCGCGTTGCGGTGTCGACGGCGCGCTGCGCGGCGGGCAGGATGACCTGATTGAAGGACTCGACTTCCTGCGCGGCAGTACTCCACTGATCGAGGGCTGACTGGGTCTGGGTGCGCAGCTTGAGTTCAACGGCATTGCGCAGATCGCGTGACTGGTCGGCCCGGCGTGATGCTGCAAGTACGTTGCCCTGATTCCGGTCGAATAACGGCAGCGGCATCGACAGACCCACGACGTTGACCCGTTCGCGCTCTTCGCGGCTGTACTGGCTGCCGACGCTGACGGTCAGGTCCGGGATGCGCTTGGCGCGTTCTGAACCCAGCGCGGCTTCGCGCTGTTCTATTTGCGCCTGAGCAAGGCGCAGCTCGGCAGACTGGTTTATGGCGGTCAGTAGCTTTGCGCCCGGTGGCAGCTTGCCCGGCGACAGATCGGTGTATTCCAGGCGCTCAAAAGAGGCGACCGGCGAACCGGTGGTGCGCGCCAGTTCACGGTTGCTGTTGATCTTCAGGGTCTCGGCGCGCCGCACCAGCAGGTCGGTTTCAGCCAGTTGCACCTGGGCGCGCGTGGCTTCCACCGGTGACACCTTACCTGCCCGAACACGCCCTTCGGCAACCTGCAGGCCGCGTTCGGCCAGTGTTCTGGACTGGCGCGCCAGGTCCAGACCTGCCTGCGCCCGCGCCGCTGCGTAGAACGCCTGAACCACTTCGGCCCGCAGTTCGTTGCCGCGTCGCTCCAGCTCCAGCCGGGCGGCGTCCTGGCCCTTGCTGGCGGCTTCGATGCGTGCTCCGCGCTTGCCGCCCAGTTCCAGTGCCTGGCTGAGCATCACGCTGGTGGTGCTGGTCTCGCGGCGTGTGTCTTCAACCTCCCAAGACACCACCGGGTTGGGAATCAGCCCGGCCTGCTGGCGATCACCTTCGGCAACGCCGATCTCCCATTGCGCGGCGGCGAGTTCCGGGTTGCGCGCAAAGGCTGCGTCCAGCGCCTGAGCCAGGCTGATGCCCTGGGCTGCTGCGATGCCGGGAGCAGCAAACGGCAACAGCAGCAGGCAAAGTGCAGCGACTTTCATGCCGGGCACCCTGTTACCAGACCGGTACGCCGAGTGCGTACGTTGTTCTTCAGTCGCATGAATTACCCTGTCCATGAAGCACCCCATCAAAACAAAAAACAAACAGGCACCTTGGCGCTGAAGTTGGCTGTGGGGACTTTATGTAACCGGAGCTATCAGAGGGATTGCTGGAAAATTACGATTTTGTTATCCAGCAAGATAAGCGTTTCTTTTCAGTACACTGCACGGCATCGTCATCATCCGTTCATCAAACAGGAAGCCTGGTTATGCGAATCCTTGTCGTAGAGGACGAGCCGAAAACTGCCGAGTACATGCATCAGGGTCTGACCGAAAGTGGCTATATCGTCGATATCGCTGCAACCGGGCTCGATGGTCTCTATCTCGCGCAGCATCAGGCTTACGATGTGGTGATACTGGATGTGAACCTGCCGGAAATGGACGGCTGGGAGGTATTGAGTCGCCTGAGGAAGACGGTCAGTACGCGCGTCATGATGGTCACTGCACGAGGGCGCCTGGAAGAGAAGGTCAAGGGCCTGGAATTGGGCGCAGATGACTATCTGGTCAAGCCGTTCGAGTTTCCCGAGCTATTGGCAAGGGTCCGCACGTTGATGCGGCGCAGCGAGCAGACCACCACCTCCAAGGTGTTGCAGGTTGGCGATCTGGAGCTTGATCAAGGGCGGCACCGGGCGTTTCGCGGCAGCCAGCGCATCGACCTGACCACCAAGGAGTTCGCGCTCCTGCACCTGTTGATGCGTCACAGCGGTGAAGTCATGTCGCGTACCCAGATCATTTCTCTGGTCTGGGACATGAACTTCGATTGCGACACCAATGTGGTGGAAGTGTCGATCCGTCGCCTGCGCGCGAAGATCGACGATCCTTTCGAGACCAAGCTGATCCACACGTTGCGCGGCGTGGGCTATGTGCTGGAAGTGCGTGAATGAAACCGACGCGTCTGTCGACGCGCCTGGGGCTGACCGTTACTGCGCTGATTGCGTGTCTGGTGCTGGTAATGGAAATGCTCGCTTATGCGGCTATTTCCCGTCAGCTCGATCTGCGCGCCGAAGACAGCCTGAACGAGAAGTTCGCGCAGATCGAACACAGCATGAGCGAGGGCTTTCTCGGCATCGAAGACATTGTTCAATACCCTCATACCCTGCGTGACCAGATCATCGGACACGACAGCTATTCGTTGATGGTGCTCGACGCGGGCAACCCTCGGCAGCAATTGATGATGGTCGGTAACGAGGAGGGCCGGAACCTGCCTGTCCCCGAGGCAGATCACATACCTCAAGGCTTTCAGGAATTGCAGTCGGTACACGGCCACAAGATTCTGATGGGTTACAGGGAAATACACCTCAAGACAGGGCAGGACATTCTCGTCAGGCTGTCGATGGATCGGGAAAGCGACAGCACGCTGCTGCACGCTTATTTGAAATCGACTTTCCTGATACTGCCGGTGATCTTGCTGCTGGTCGGCTTCGGTGCCTGGTGGGTGGTGCGTCGTGGTCTCAGGCCGTTGGGCGCTTTCAGAAAAGTAACGGCGCTGATTTCAGCCCGTGACCTGTCTCATCGCATGAAAGTGAAGGGGCTGCCTGATGAATTGCGCGACCTGGCGCATGCGGTCAATTTCATGCTGCACCGGCTGGACGGCGATGTGCAGCAGCTGGCGCAGTTCTCGGACGACCTCGCGCATGAGTTGCGCTCGCCCATGAACAACCTGATGGGCAAGGCGCAGGTCACGCTTTCCAGGCCGCGCCCTTCGGAAGAGTACAAGCAGGCGCTGGAATCGTGTACCGAGGAACTGGAACGCATGTCGCGCATGATCAGCCAGATGCTGTTTCTGGCCAGTGTCAGCCAGCCTGCCGCGCCGTTGCCGGTTGAGGTCATCGACCTGCGCGAAGAGGCCGACAAGGTCGCCGAGCTGTTTTCATCTTCGGCGGAAGAGCGCGACATCACCTTGCAGGTTCAGGGCAACGCGAAGGCAACAGGCGACCGGCTGATGATTCAGCGAGCGATTTCGAACCTGCTGTCCAACGCTATTCGCCACGGTCTGGCCGGCAGCGTCATTACTATCACCCTTGCCACGCATGCAGATGAAGTGTCACTGGCGGTGCGCAATGCGGGCGAGGGGATCGATGCCGAACATCTACCGCGGCTGTTCGATCGCTTCTACCGGGTTCATGTCAGCCGCGCGCGACAGCAGGGCGGGACGGGGCTTGGGCTGGCGATTGTGCGTTCCATCATGAGCCTGCATGAAGGGCAGGTGACGGTCGAGAGCGAGCCCGGACACTTCACTACGTTCAGCCTGATCTTTCCTAAACTGGTGTAATGCGTCAGGTTGCTGGTCGTTCTTCAAGAACCTTTCGCTGCCCCCCGGCTCATAGCTTGTGAGCGGGTATTGCCCGGATGCTTCAGATGAAGCTGAACCTATAAGGATGGACGTATGACAGTTGCTTTCTGGTGCGTGCTGGTCGCGATCCTGCTGCCGATTATGTGTGCCGGTATCGCCAAGTTCGGCAGCGGCAAATTCGGCAGTGGGCACAATCATGACCCGCGCGCCTTTCTCGACAAGCTGGAGGGTTTCCCGCGCCGTGCGCATGCTGCCCAACTGAACAGCTTTGAAGTGACCCCGGCGTTCGCCGCAGCGGTCATCATTGCGCACATTGCCGGCAATGCGCAGTTGGTGACCATCGATGTACTGGCCGTGCTGTTCATCACCAGTCGTCTGCTTTACATCATCTTCTATCTGGCTGACCTCGCCGCACTGCGTTCGATAGTCTGGCTGGTGGGCATGGGGCTCATCGTCGCGCTGTTCGGCGTGTCGGCTTTCCCGGCCGTATCCTGACAGCCAGGTTGCGGCGCTGCCGATAAGCAGCAGCGCCGCGACCTTGATCAATCGTCCGGCTGGACTTTCTCAAGGTCGGTCTGGGCTTCCTGCAACTCTTTACGCGACTCGGCCAGCTTGTCCTTGCGCTTGTTGATCTTCTCCGGATCACCCTTGTCCATGGCCTTGTTCAAGTCGGTCTGGCGGCGGCTGACTTCCTGCTTGGCGTCCAGCACCTTCTGCTTTCTCTGCTTGATCAATGAGGTCTCGGTGCAGTTGGCATTGACCTCGGCGAGGGCCTTCTCAAGCCCGGTCTGCTCGGCCTTGTTACCCTCAGTTTTGGCGTCCTGAATCTTGCTGCTGATTTCCTGGCTTTTGATCTGGCACTCGGAAGGTGCGGGTGCCTGCTCATCTGCCAGCAGCGTTGTAGCCAGCAGCGTGCAACTGGTGAAAAGGATCAGTGGTGATAAAAACTGCATATGAACTCCGTTTGAACACGGACAAAAAATGGACGTCCGCTACTTAAAACCTGAAATACCCTGAGCCTGCAATTGATGGCTCAATGCCTGCACCTCTGGGGCCTGAAAAAAAGACCTCAGTTTCGCTGCCCGGCCAGGCCCTATGCCCGGCTCTGCTTGCCATTGCTCAACGCTACGCCCGGCCAGTTCCTGCCAATTGTCAGGAAGTGTTGCGCTTCCTGTAGGCGGCAGTCCGATGGCCTTGAGCCACGTCTGAAACGGGCGTTCACGCGCTGTTTGCAGGCTGGCGAGCAGTTTAGCGCTGCTGCGCTCTGCGAAGCCGGGAATGTTAGCAAGCTCAGCATGATTCAGGGTCATCCAATCGAGCAGGCTCTCTATTTGGCCGTTTTCAATAAGCTTGTCCCAGGTCCCCGGACCGACGCCGGGCAGCGCAAGGCCTTTCTTGCCGCTAAGCCAGATCAGTCTGGCGCGGAACTGGCTTTCACAGCCTGGTGTGGCTTGCCAGCAGCTCAACTCATGAAAGTCATCGGCTTGCGGAATGATCATTTCAACTCGCTCGGCCGCGCGGGATATCACGCCGTCGAGTCTCGGAATCGTCAGCCCGGCCAGGCTTACGGCAACTTGATCGCCAGGCCTTATATCCAGCGTTTGCCAGCGTTGCAGTGAACCGGTGCTGATGCTGCTGACGGTACGGTCGTCGAGACGTACCGGGGTCAGCTCCAGCACAGGGGTAATCCTGCCGCTGCGACCAATCTTGAAGCTGACCTTGCGCACCTCGGCCAGTGCCTGGGCGTAAGGGTGCTTCCAGGCCGCAATCCAGTAAGGCGCACTGGCTTGCCAGCGTTGCATCGGTGGGCGCTGGCCCTGGCGCATGATCACGCCATCTGTCGCGAATGGCAGAGGATTGCGGTACCAGTGCTCGCGCCATTTCGCAGCCTGAACATGATTTTCCAATGGATGCGTGTACGCCTCGCTGTCCTCAAAGCCCATGGCTTGCAGGCCTGCGAGTCGTTGAGCCATATCGTTAGGCCCGTTCGGCCAGTCCCAGACGAACAGCCCGATGGCATCAGCCTGCTGCGGGCTGATTGTCTGCCGGGCCAGCATGCCTGCCACCTTGCTGCGCGCGTTGACGCTGCCGGATATTGCCTGAATATGGTCGTCCAGACGCCAGTACAGCTCGCCTTGCAATATTGCGGATTCAGGCTGGGGCAGTTGTTGAGGAATGGCCTTGATCAGTCGCGCCTGCGAGGTCCAGTCCTGCCCTTTGCGCCCGTCACCACGACTGATCGCCTGCACAAGCTGGCCGTTTTCGTAGACCAGGGTGACGGCTACGCCATCGACCTTGGGTTGGATCCACAGATCGTTGCGGCCCTTGAGCCAGTCCTTGACGCTGCTTTCGTCGGCCAGCTTGTTGACGCCCGTGTGCGCAACGGGATGAGGCAACGGGCCGACTGCTGTCTTTAGCGGATCGGCCTCGGGGGTGGAAACGGCAAAGCACGAGCGCCACAGGTTCAGCCTCTGCCGCGCCTGATCGTAGAGCTCGTCCGGAATGGGCGAAATGCCCTGGCGGTGGTAGCTGTCGTCCCACGCAGCCATCTGCTGTTGCAAGTTTGTGACCTCGCTGCGCGCCTTGGCTGCAGACCAGTCAGGGCATTGGCTGGCATTGCCGAGGCCGGGCAGAAGAACCACAAGAGCGAACGTCATCAGGCGAATGGTGGGCAGCATCGAAGCATCCTTGCTTTAGGAATGGGCTCGATGAGGCTAGTTGCTGGTGTTGTTTATAGGCGGGTTGCTTGGTTACCGGGTTTTGCCAAAGCCCTGCGCGGCCTGTTTGATGGCAGGACGCAGAGCGTCCAGAACGGCATACGACGCGGAGCGTCGCACGATAGTTGAGGCAGTTGAGATAGTTGAGATAGTTGAGATAGTTGAGGTTATCGTTCCGCACGCTCCAGCGTCGGAATGCAGTGCGTGACGCTCCGCGTCACAGATCTGTGCCGCGCCGCGTATTCAAGATCGGACGCAGAGCGTCCAGAACGGCATGCGACGCGGAGCGTCGCACGATAATCGCTAGACGAAAAAAAGCCCCGAAACGACTAGGTCGTACGGGGCTTTTTTCTGGGTTTTTACAGACCGGCAGCGGCGCGCAGGGCGTCGGCGCGGTCGGTTTTTTCCCAGGTGAAGGCGGTGAAGGTGTCATCGCCAACGGTCATTTCGACCGGGGTACGACCGAAGTGGCCGTAGGCCGCAGTGGCCTGGTACATCGGGTGCAGCAGGTCGAGCATGGTGGTGATGGCGTATGGACGCAGGTCGAAGTTGTCGCGGACCAGCTTGATGATCTTGTCATCGGACAGCTTGCCGGTGCCGAAAGTGTTCAGCGAGATCGACGTCGGCTGGGCCACGCCGATAGCGTAGGACACCTGAATTTCGCAACGCTCGGCCAGACCGGCAGCGACGATGTTCTTGGCCACGTAACGACCGGCGTAGGCTGCCGAACGGTCAACCTTCGATGGGTCCTTGCCGGAGAAAGCGCCGCCACCGTGACGGGCCATGCCGCCGTAGGTGTCGACGATGATTTTGCGGCCGGTCAGGCCACAGTCGCCTACCGGGCCACCGATGATGAAGTTGCCGGTCGGGTTGATGTGGAACTGAGTGTCCTTGTGCAGCAGGTGCGCAGGGATGACGTGCTTGACGATCAGCTCCATCACGCCTTCGCGCAGGTCCTTGTAGGACACATCCGGGTTGTGCTGAGTCGACAGTACGATGGCGTCGACGCCGACAACCTTGCCGTTTTCATAACGGCAGGTAACCTGGGATTTTGCATCCGGGCGCAGCCACGGCAGCAGGCCGGATTTACGCGCTTCGGCCTGACGCTGCACCAGCTGGTGGGAGAAGGTGATCGGCGCTGGCATCAGCACGTCGGTTTCGTTGCTGGCGTAGCCGAACATCAGGCCCTGGTCGCCAGCACCCTGATCTTCAGGCTTGCTGCGGTCAACGCCTTGGGCGATGTCTACCGACTGTTTGCCGATGATGTTCATCACGCCGCAAGTGGCGCCGTCGAAGCCGACGTCGGAGCTGTTGTAGCCGATGTCGAGGATGACGTTACGCACGATGTCTTCCAGATCGACCCAGGCCGAAGTCGACACTTCACCAGCGATGATTGCCACACCGGTTTTGACCAGTGTTTCGCAGGCTACACGGGCGTATTTGTCTTCAGCGATGATAGCGTCCAGAACCGCGTCGGAAATCTGGTCGGCGATCTTGTCCGGATGCCCTTCGGACACGGACTCGGAGGTGAAAAGTGAATATTCGCTCATCTCTACGGGTTTCCTTCATTTTACCGATGGTGAGTGTCGCCAGCCGGTCGCTGAAAATGGCGAACCTGGATCTGGAAACCATTACGTAAGCCTACATAGAGGCTTTCCCCGGGAACTAGCCCCGCAGCGATGGCCCAACGGGCCAGGTCTTCCTGCTCGAAACCTAACCAGAGATCGCCACAGGCCTCCCTGGCCCAGCTCTGGTCATGACTACACAATTCTGTTACCAGCAAACTACCGCCGGGTTTTACGTGTTCGGCCAGTTGCCTGAGGGCCTGGGCCGGGACTGCGAAATGATGCAGCACCATGTTGAGGACGACGCAGTCGGCACTGACTTTAGCGTCCGTCAGTGCATCGGCCAGCCTCAGCTCAACGTTAGCCAGCGCCTTGCGCTCGCAGACGCCACGCGCCAGGTCCAGCATCACCGGGCTGTTGTCCATCGCGATAACCTGGCGGAAGCGCCGGGCCAGCTCTGGCAGGAAGCCGCCGTCGCCGGGGCCTACTTCCAGCGCCGTTGCCTGCGCGCCGAAGCTCAGTTTGTCGAGCAATGTCAGCAGGCTTTCGCTGTACTGCGCCAGACCGGCGATCAGGTCTTGCTGGGCACGAAACTTTTCGGCGGTACGGGCAAAGAAATCCTGGCTGGCCAATGCACGTTGCCGATGCACCAGAGCTATGCGGCTCTGTACGTCTTCCGGCAGGTTCAGCGTGTCCACTTCATCAAGCAGCGCCGCATGCAGCCTGCCACCCGGCAATTCAGTGTGGGGCAGGGCGCGACGGTAGAAAATCGCGTTGCCTTCACGCCGCGTTGCAACCAGATCGGCCTGCGCCAGCACCTTGAGGTGGTGACTCATGCCAGACTGGCCGATGGCAAAAATCTGCGCCAGCTCAAGCACGCCGAACGAATCGTTGGTCAGCACACGCAGTACGTTAAGCCGCAAGGGATCGCCGCCGGCCTTGCACAATGCAGAGAGGTCGTCGCATGCATCATGGCGAATGGCAGGTACACGCAGGTTCATAGCTGCGCAGTCTAGAGAGCGATCCGGAGCGCTGCAAGGGCAATATCAAAAAGTTTTGATATTGCTGGACAGGTGGCACCCGTCAGGCCTTGTGAACTTGTTGCGCTGACGGGTAATCCAGTCTTTACAGGGCAAATAATGTCCGTAACCCCGGAAAAAAGCCTATGGTCGACTATCTGTGATTGCCCCCGGCCTGTCCCTGAGGGAAAATGGCCGTCTTTTTTCCGATCCTAATTTTACAATTCCCAGGAGATCAGCGATGCCAAGCCGTCGTGAGCGTGCCAATGCTATTCGTGCCCTAAGCATGGATGCCGTGCAAAAAGCCAACAGCGGCCATCCGGGTGCCCCGATGGGCATGGCGGATATCGCCGAGGTTCTGTGGCGTGATTATCTCAAGCACAACCCGGCAAACCCCGCGTTCGCTGACCGTGACCGTTTCATCATGTCCAACGGCCATGGTTCGATGCTGGTCTATTCGTTGCTGCACCTGACCGGCTACGACCTGTCCATCGACGACCTGAAAAACTTCCGTCAACTGCACAGCCGCACACCGGGTCACCCCGAGTTTGGCTATACCCCAGGCGTTGAAACCACCACTGGCCCATTGGGTCAGGGTTTTGCCAACGCCGTCGGTTTTGCCGCTGCCGAGAAAACCCTCGCCGCACAGTTCAACCGTCCAGGCCATTCCATCGTTGATCACCATACCTACGTGTTTATGGGTGATGGCTGCATGATGGAAGGTATTTCCCATGAAGTCGCTTCCCTGGCCGGCACGTTGCAGCTGAAAAAGCTGATCGCGTTCTACGACGACAACGGCATCTCCATCGATGGCGAAGTCGAAGGCTGGTTTACCGACGATACGCCTAAGCGTTTCGAGTCGTACGGCTGGTTGGTGATCCGCAATGTCGACGGTCATGACCCTGAAGAAATCAAGACCGCCATCGACACCGCGCGCAAGAGCGACAAGCCGACGCTGATCTGCTGCAAGACCACCATCGGCTTTGGCTCGCCGAACAAGCAGGGCAAGGAAGAATCCCACGGTGCGCCGCTGGGTGCGGACGAAATCGCCCTGACTCGCGCGGCCCTGAAATGGAACCACGGTCCTTTCGAAATTCCGGCTGATATCTACGCCGAGTGGAATGCGAAAGAAAAAGGCCTGGCTGCCGAAGCCGAGTGGGATCAGCGCTTTGCTGCCTATTCCGCCGCGTTCCCTGAGCTGGCCAACGACTTCATCCGTCGCATGAGCGGCGAGTTGCCTGCTGACTTTGCGGAAAAATCCGCTGCTTATGTCGCCGAAGTCAACGCCAAAGGCGAAACCATCGCCAGCCGTAAGGCCAGTCAGAACGCCCTGAGCGCACTGGGCCCGTTGCTGCCGGAAATTCTCGGTGGTTCGGCCGACCTGGCCGGCTCCAACCTGACCATCTGGAAAGGCTGCAAGAGCATCACTGGCGAAGACCCTAACGGCAACTACCTGCACTACGGTGTTCGTGAGTTCGGCATGGGCGCCATGATGAACGGTATCGCCCTGCACGGCGGCTTCGTGCCGTACGGCGCAACCTTCCTGATCTTCATGGAATACGCTCGCAACGCGGTGCGTATGGCCTCGTTGATGAAGAAGCGCGTGATCTACGTATTCACCCACGACTCCATCGGTCTGGGCGAAGACGGCCCGACTCACCAGCCGATCGAGCAACTGACCAGCCTGCGTACCACGCCGAACCTGGACACCTGGCGTCCGGCAGATGCCGTGGAATCGGCCGTGGCCTGGAAACACGCCATCGAGCGCAATGACGGTCCATCCGCGTTGATTTTCTCGCGTCAGAACCTGACTCACCAAGCGCGTGAACAGCAGCAAATAGATGCCATTGCCCGTGGCGGCTATGTACTGCGTGACTGCGCTGCAGAGCCTGAGCTGATCCTGATCGCGACCGGTTCGGAAGTCGGTCTGGCTGTGCAGGCGTATGACAAGCTGACCGAGCAGGGTCGCAACGTTCGTGTGGTCTCCATGCCATGCACCAGCATCTTCGAAGCTCAGGATGCGGCCTACAAGCAGGCTGTTCTGCCACTGCAGGTCAGTGCACGTATTGCCATCGAAGCGGCTCATGCCGACTACTGGTACAAATACGTGGGTCTGGAAGGTCGCGTGATCGGCATGACCACGTTCGGCGAGTCGGCTCCTGCGTCAGCCTTGTTCGAAGAGTTCGGCTTTACGCTGGAAAACGTCCTGAGCACGGCTGAAGAGCTGCTCGAAGACTGATCAGCTATGTAATGTTGTGTTGTGTGGGAGCGAGCTTGCTCGCGAAGAAAGCGCCTCGGTGAGTCTGGCAAACCGGGTGCTCTCATTCGCGAGCAAGGCGGATCGCGCCCCGGTCGCTCCCACAGGTTTTATCGTTTACGCAATCAGATCCATCCTCTGGCGAAAACTTCATGCCCCAGCCCCGCCCTTACAAAGTTGCTCTGAACGGTTACGGCCGTATTGGTCGTTGCGTCGTTCGCGCACTGTGCGAGCGGGGGGCCAAGGCCGGGTTTGAAGTGGTTGCCATCAATGATCTGGCCGACATGGCCAGTCTCGAATACCTCACGCGCTTTGACTCCACACACGGCCGGTTTCCCGGCGAAGTGCGGGTCGAGGGGCAATACCTGCATATCAATGATCACCGCATCAAGGTCCTGCGCAGCGCGACACCGGAAGGTATCGACTGGGCCGGGCTGGGGGTCGATCTGGTGCTTGAGTGCTCCGGTGTCTACAACACTCGCGAAGACGGCCAGCGCTTTCTGGATGCCGGTGCGCCGCGGGTGCTGTTCTCCCAGCCGATGGCCAGCGAACGGGATGTCGACGCCACCGTTGTGTTCGGCATTAACCAGCACAAGCTGACCGGCCGCGAGTTGTTGGTCTCTGCCGCGTCGTGTACCACCAATTGCAGTGTGCCGCTGCTGCGTCTGCTGGATCAGGCCATCGGCCTTGAGTACATCACCATTACGACCATCCATTCGGCGATGAATGATCAGCCGGTAATCGACGCCTATCACCACGAGGATCTGCGCCGTACGCGCTCGGCGTTTCAGTCGATCATTCCGGTGTCCACCGGTCTGGCGCGAGGAATCGAACGGCTGCTTCCGGAACTTGCCGGCCGAATTCAGGCCAAAGCTGTTCGTGTTCCGACCGTCAATGTGTCTTGCCTGGACATTACGCTGCAAATGTCGCAAGACACCGACGCTGTCGAGATCAACCGTATTTTGCGTGAGGCCGCCACCAGCGGCCCGCTCAAGGGACTGCTGGCCTACACTGAGTTGCCGCACGCCAGCTGCGATTTCAACCATGACCCGCATTCGGCGATTGTCGATGCGAGTCAGACCCGCGTTTCCGGTCCCAGGCTGGTCAATCTGCTGGCCTGGTTCGATAACGAATGGGGTTTTGCCAACCGAATGCTCGACGTCGCCGATCACTTTCTGCGCGTCGCTGACCAATAACAGTAAAAAAACAGGAATGCTCATGACCGTCTTGAAGATGACCGACCTCGATCTGCAAGGTAAACGTGTACTGATCCGCGAAGACCTCAATGTCCCGGTAAAGGACGGCGTTGTCAGCAGTGATGCACGTATTCTTGCCTCGCTGCCGACCATCAGGCTGGCGTTGGAAAAAGGCGCGGCCGTCATGGTCTGCTCGCACCTGGGTCGTCCGACCGAGGGCGAGTTCTCTGCTGAAAACAGCCTCAAGCCGGTTGCCGAGTACCTGAGCAAGGCATTGGGTCGTGATGTTCCGCTGGTTACCGATTATCTGGACGGCGTTGACGTCAAGGCCGGCGATGTCGTGCTGTTCGAGAACGTTCGCTTCAACAAGGGCGAGAAAAAGAACGCCGACGAGCTGGCACAGAAATATGCGGCCCTGTGCGACGTGTTCGTGATGGACGCTTTCGGTACCGCTCACCGTGCCGAGGGCTCGACCCACGGCGTGGCCAAATTCGCCAAAGTGGCAGCGGCAGGCCCGTTGCTGGCTGCCGAGCTTGAAGCGCTGGGCAAGGCTCTGGGCGCTCCGGCTCAGCCAATGACTGCCATCGTTGCGGGCTCCAAGGTGTCCACCAAGCTGGACGTACTCAACAGCCTGAGCGGCATCTGCAATCAGTTGATCGTCGGCGGCGGCATTGCCAACACCTTCCTGGCTGCAGCGGGTCACAAGGTCGGTAAATCGCTGTACGAACCTGACCTGCTCGATACCGCGCGTGCCATTGCCGCCAAGGTCAGCGTGCCATTGCCGACGGACGTGGTGGTTGCCAAGGAGTTCGCCGAGAGCGCTGCCGCTACCGTCAAACTGATCGCTGACGTCGCCGATGACGACATGATTCTTGATATTGGCCCGCAAACTGCTGCGCATTTCGCCGAATTACTGAAATCTTCCGGGACTATCCTGTGGAACGGTCCAGTCGGCGTGTTTGAATTCGATCAGTTTGGTGAAGGCACCAAAACGCTGGCCAAGGCCATTGGCGAAAGCCAGGCGTTCTCCATCGCGGGCGGTGGCGACACATTGGCGGCTATCGATAAGTATGGTGTTGCAGAACAGATTTCCTACATTTCGACCGGTGGCGGTGCATTCCTCGAGTTCGTGGAAGGCAAGGTTCTGCCAGCGGTAGAAGTGCTCGAACAACGCGCCAAGGCTTGAATGAAAGCTTTGGACAAGGAGTGGTCAATGGTCAGGGCGTTACCGTGGTTTCTCATCGCAGGTTTGCTGGCCGGTTGCGCGGGCAAACCTGCGGTTGAAGAGGTGGAGAGCGACTCCCCGAGCCAACCGCTCCAGTTAAGCTGTTATCAGGCGGGCTGGCAGGCCGAAACGGTGCCGGTCATCTACAAGCGTGGCGGTCCGCAGGTATGGGATCGTTACGAGTTCATGCCCAGAACAGGCAATGTAGGATGTTTGTGAGCCAGGTCTGAAATCCGTTTGGCAACATTGACGGGCTTGGGCGGTCTTTAAAGAGTGGATATTTTTCCGGCAAAGGAGTTTCGCCATGAAGATCGCTGCCCTGGCTCTGATGAGCTGCGTTGTATTGGCTGGTTGTACCGGTTCTGGCTCGCATGCCAAGACCTGTCAGATATTCAGCCCGGCCTCTGTGAATGTGCCGACGACTGAAAACAGTCAACGGGTCGAGGCACATGTAACGGGTGAGCCGGCCGATGACCGTAAACAGGAACAGAACTGCCCCTGACAGTTGAAACGACCGGCATACACCGCGTTTCGCAGGGCAGCCAGGAGATGTAATGAGACGCGTGATTGCCTTTGGGGTTTTGGCAGTGCTTGGCGGTTGTTCGAGCATGAGCACATCGCAGCACAATGACCCCTGGAACCGTTGGGTGTGTGACAGCAATGCAGAGGTCAACTGGCGCTACATCGATTCGGCCAAAAAGGAAGTCGATGTTCGTCTGAATCAGAGCGATCAGGTGTTCAGGCTCAAGGCTGAACCCGGCGCTGCCAGCGGAACGCTTTACAGCAACAATGTGTTGGCATTCGTCAACAAGGGTAGCGAGGGCCTGATCTACTGGGACGCTACCAACGATCTGATCGGTCGCGGCTGCAAGGCCAGATAAGTCGGATCTCGGGCACACACGCACAGCCTTCGTGGCTGAGCTTATAACTTGAATGGCAGCCGCCACTACGGCAGGCTTGCTCGATTAACGACCCTACCGGGAGAGAGACAGACAATGGCACTTATCAGCATGCGCCAGATGTTGGACCACGCAGCCGAATTCGGTTATGGCGTTCCAGCCTTCAACGTAAACAACCTGGAACAGATGCGCGCCATTATGGAAGCGGCCGACAAGACCGACTCCCCGGTGATCGTCCAGGCTTCTGCCGGTGCCCGCAAATACGCCGGTGCGCCGTTTCTGCGTCACCTGATCCTCGCCGCGATTGAAGAATTCCCGCACATCCCGGTGGTCATGCACCAGGACCACGGCACCAGCCCTGACATCTGCCAGCGCTCGATCCAGCTGGGCTTCAGCTCGGTGATGATGGACGGCTCGCTGCGTGAAGACGGCAAGTCCCCAGCCGATTACGACTACAACGTCGACGTTACCCGTCGCGTAGTGTCCTTCGCTCACGCCTGTGGCGTTTCCGTGGAAGGTGAGCTGGGCGTGCTGGGTTCGCTGGAAACCGGTATGGCCGGTGAAGAAGACGGCGTTGGCGCGGAAGGCGTTCTGGACCACAGCCAGATGCTGACCGACCCTGAGGAAGCGGCTGACTTCGTCAAGCGTACCCAGGTCGATGCCCTGGCCATTGCCATCGGTACCAGCCACGGCGCGTACAAGTTCACCAAGCCGCCTACTGGCGACATCCTGGCGATCGAGCGCATCAAAGAGATTCACAAGCGCATCCCGAACACTCACCTGGTGATGCACGGTTCCTCGTCCGTTCCACAGGAATGGCTGAAGATCATCAACGAGTTCGGCGGCGACATCAAAGAAACCTACGGTGTACCGGTCGAAGAAATCGTTGAAGGCATCAAGCACGGCGTGCGCAAGGTCAACATTGATACCGACCTGCGTCTGGCCTCTACCGGTGCAATCCGCGAATTCATGGCTAAAAACCCAAGCGAGTTCGACCCGCGCAAGTATCTGGCCAAAACCGTCTCGGCCATGCGTGACGTGTGCATCGCGCGCTACGAAGCCTTCGGCACCGCTGGCAACGCCTCGAAGATCAAACCGATCTCTCTGGACGCCATGTTCGAACGCTACGCGCGTGGCGAACTGGATGCCAAGATCAACTGAGTTGATTGCGCATTGAAAAAACCCGCAGAAATGCGGGTTTTTTTATGTCGGGTCAAAAGTAAATGCGCGGCGCAGATTTGTGACGCAGAGCGTCACGACAGGCATTCCCACGCTGGAGCGTGAGGAACGATCGGCGTCCGGGAGAACACCTACAACTATCGTGCGACGCTCCGCGCCGCATGCCGTTCTGTACGCTCTGCGTCCGCTTTTTAGTATGCAGCGCGGCGCAGATTTGTGACGCGGAGCGTCACGACAGGCATTCCCACGCTGGAGCGTGNCAACTATCGTGCGACGCTCCGCGTCGCATGCCTTTCTGGACGCTCTGCGTCCTCTCTTAAAGTGCTTAAACGCTCTTCATCAACCCCGCACACGCTGCCTTGTAAGCCTCGTGCTGATACTTGTTAAGCGTATCAGGCAGGGCGAAAGCGTGTTTCTTGTTCTGCGCATTAATGGTCTGCGGCGAGATAAGCGCTACATCGCAATCGGACATCAGTTGAAAGATGGTTTCGATCTTGAATGTGGTCGGGCCGCCGGCGAATTCGCCTTTCTTGCTGCGTTTTTTGATGGCGATGTGGCTGACGCCGTGTTCGCGTACGAAGCTGGCGAGCTGCGTAGCGAAAGCCTTGACGTTGGCAGGCTCTTCATCGTCCTCCAGCGCGATCTTTTTCGTGGCCAGCGGCAGATGAGCGAGCCCGCTGCTCTGCCGAGTGGCAAGGGCGAATATGGCTTCGCTGCCTTTGATTTCTACACCGCAAATAATCATGAGAAAACCTGATGAGCTCGTTCATATAAAGAAGCAGGTTATCTCATCGTAGACGTTATTCCTGTGCAATCGACTCCAGGTATTCCGAGCGCTCGTCGCTCATGCGCGCAATGCAGTCGTTTTCACTGATGGTGAATGCTTTGCTGCCTGCCGCAGAAGGGAAGACTTCAACGGCGCAATCTGCGTCACGCAGCTTCTCCCAGGCTTGCTGGGCGGTCTTGAGTTTGCTGGTAAAGTCGTTGAACTGCGTCTTGTTGGCAACGAACTGCGACTGAACACGCTTGAGCAGGTTGTTGAAATTTTCCTTGAGCAATTCTTCTGCAGTCGTGCGGCTGTAAGCCGAGCACTCCAGAGTCTGCTTGTCATCGTCGACACCGTCGCAAGGCGAGACATCCGGGTTCTGAGCAGCCTGTACGCCTGTCACAGCCGTTGCCATCAGGGCCAGGGTCAGCAAAAACGTTTTCATCGAGTCGCTCCGATCCATTGATACGCTGGATTCTGTCTCAAGCGCGAGACAATGAACAGGTTTACGACATCGTGGGGCGATACGCCGTCACCCTTTGTCGCATCTTGACGCTTTCGGCAAACCCCCTGTCGTTTTTGCACCCGGTTCACGCGACCCTCCGGCATATGCTGACCCCATTAGCGCCGACAGCCGATTCGGCGCGCCGGAATCAAAAAAGGGGACAGCCTGATGAGCCCAGCCGAATTGCACGCCGACAGCATCGTTATTGACGGGCTGATCATCGCCAAGTGGAACCGCGAGCTGTTTGAAGACATGCGCAAGGGCGGCCTGACCATGGCCAACTGCACGGTGTCGGTATGGGAAGGCTTCCAGGCCACTATCAACAGCATCTGCAGCAGCCAGAAACTGATGCGCGAGAACAGCGACCTGGTCATGCCGGTGCACACCACCGCTGACATTCGCAAGGCCAAGGAACTGGGCAAGACCGGCATCCTCTTCGGCTTCCAGAATGCGCATGCCTACGAAGACCAGATCGGTTACGTCGAGATATTCAAGCAACTGGGCGTCGGCATCGTGCAGATGTGCTACAACACCCAGAACCTGGTCGGCACCGGCTGCTACGAACGCGACGGCGGGCTGTCGGGTTTCGGACGTGAGATCGTCGCTGAAATGAACCGGGTCGGAGTAATGTGCGACCTGTCCCACGTCGGCTCGAAAACCTCGGAAGAGGTCATACTCGAATCGAAAAAGCCGGTCTGCTATTCCCACTGCCTGCCGTCCGGCCTCAAGGAACACCCGCGCAACAAGTCCGACGCTGAACTGAAGTTTATCGCCGACCACGGCGGCTTCGTAGGCGTGACCATGTTCGCGCCGTTTCTGGCCAAGGGCATCGATTCGACCATCGACGATTACGCCGAAGCCATCGAATACGTGATGAACATCGTGGGTGAAGATGCCATCGGCATTGGTACTGACTTTACCCAGGGGCACGGTCAGGAGTTTTTCGAATACCTGACCCACGACAAGGGCTACGCCCGCCGCCTGACCAGCTTCGGCAAGATCATCAACCCGCTAGGCATCCGCACCGTGGGCGAGTTTCCCAATCTGACTGAAACGTTGCTCAAGCGCGGTCACTCCGAACGCGTGGTGCGCAAGATCATGGGCGAGAACTGGGTCAACGTACTGGCCGACGTCTGGGGCGAGTAATCCGCCAGCCACACCTTATCGAATTGAACCCCCGCGGCCTTTCAGGCGGTGGGTGTAACCCGAATCATCTGGAGTTTGACCCCCATGGCTAAAATCGCCCCGCAACTGCCTATCGAAGTCGACAGCGAAACCGGCGTCTGGACCTCCGATGCGTTGCCGATGCTCTATGTGCCCCGGCACTTTTTCGTCAACAACCACATGGGCATCGAAGAAGTGCTGGGTGCCGATGCCTACGCTGACATTCTCTACAAAGCCGGTTACAAGTCCGCCTGGCACTGGTGTGAAAAGGAAGCCGAATGCCACGGCCTGCAAGGTGTTGCCGTGTTCGAGCACTACATGAAGCGTCTGTCGCAACGCGGCTGGGGACTGTTCAAGATTCAGGACATCGATATCGAAAAAGGCACCGCCAGCGTGAAGCTTGAGCACTCCTGTTTCGTGTATGTCTACGGCAAGGTCGGGCGCAAGGTCGACTACATGTTCACCGGCTGGTTTGCCGGGGCGATGGACCAGATACTCGCCGCCAGCGGCAGCTCGATCCGTACCGTAGCCGAGCAGGTTTACGGTGGCTCCGAAGAAGGTCACGACGACGGACTGTTTGTCGTCAAGCCGCTGTAAATCGAGGATCGCGTTATGGCTTTCGAAGCGATGTTCCAGCCGATCCAGATTGGCAAACTGACAATCCGTAACCGTGTGCTGAGTACCGCGCACGCTGAGGTTTATGCCACAGACGGCGGCATGACCACCGACCGTTATGTGAAGTACTACGAAGAGAAGGCCAAGGGCGGTATCGGTCTGGCCATCTGCGGCGGTTCATCAAGTGTCGCCATCGACAGCCCGCAAGGCTGGTGGAAATCGGTCAATCTGGCCACCGACAGAATCATCCCGCACTTCCAGAACCTCGCCGACGCCATGCACAAGCACGGTGCCAAGATCATGATCCAGATTACTCACATGGGCCGTCGCTCGCGCTGGGATGGTGATCACTGGCCGACCCTGATGTCGCCGTCAGGCATTCGCGAGCCGGTACACCGTGCGACTTGCAAGACCATTGAACCGGAAGAGATCTGGCGGGTGATCGGCAACTACGCCAGCGCAGCGGCGCGTGCCAAGGCCGGTGGGCTGGACGGGGTCGAGTTGTCGGCGGTGCACCAGCACATGATCGACCAGTTCTGGAGCCCGCGGGTCAACAAGCGCACGGATGAATGGGGCGGCAGTTTCGAGAACCGCATGCGCTTTGGTCTGGAAGTCATCAAGGCGGTGCGCAAGGAGGTCGGCCCCGACTTTTGTGTGGGCCTGCGCATCTGTGGCGACGAGTTCCACCCCGATGGCCTCAGTCACGAGGACATGAAACAGATTGCCAAGTATTACGACGACACCGGCATGATCGATTTCATCGGCGTGGTGGGCTCGGGTTGCGACACCCACAACACCCTGGCCAACGTCATTCCGAACATGAGTTATCCACCGGAGCCGTTTTTGCACCTGGCTGCCGGGATCAAGGAAGTGGTCAAGGCCCCGGTGCTGCACGCGCAGAACATCAAGGACCCGAACCAGGCAACGCGCATTCTGGAAGGCGGCTATGTGGACATGGTCGGCATGACCCGCGCGCACATTGCCGACCCGCACCTGATCGCCAAGATCAAGATGGGCCAGATCGATCAGATCAAGCAATGCGTCGGTGCTAACTACTGCATCGACCGCCAGTATCAGGGGCTGGATGTGCTGTGCATTCAGAACGCTGCGACGTCCCGCGAATACATGGGCGTGCCGCACATCATCGAAAAATCAGCCGGGCCAAAACGCAAGGTCGTGGTGGTCGGTGCCGGTCCTGCCGGTATGGAAGCGGCTCGGGTATCTGCCGAGCGTGGCCATGACGTAACGCTGTTCGAGAAAAAGGAGTTCATCGGCGGGCAGATCACTACCGCGTCCAAGGCACCGCAGCGCGACCAGATTGCCGGTATTACGCGCTGGTTCCAGCTGGAGCTGGCGCGCTTGAAAGTAGATTTGCGTCTGGGTGTTGCGGCCGATGCAGCAACCATCCTCGACCTGCACCCGGACATCGTGGTGCTGGCGGTGGGCGGTCATCCGTTTCTGGAGCAGAACGAACACTGGGGTGCTGCCGAGGGGTTGGTGGTCAGCAGCTGGGATGTACTGGATGGCAAAGTTGCGCCGGGCAAGAACGTGCTGGTCTACGACACCATCTGCGAGTTCACCGGCATGTCGGTGGCCGATTTTCTGGCCGACAAGGGCAGCCAGGTCGAGATCGTCACCGATGACATCAAGCCGGGCGTGGCAATTGGCGGAACCTCGTTCCCGACCTACTACCGCAGCATGTACCCCAAGGAAGTGATCATGACCGGCGACATGATGCTGGAAAAGGTCTATCGCGAGGGCGACAAGCTGGTGGCGGTGCTGGAGAACGAATACACCGGTGCCAAGGAAGAGCGAGTGGTCGATCAAGTGGTTGTGGAAAACGGCGTGCGTCCGGACGAAGCGATCTATTACGCGCTCAAGGAAGGCTCGCGCAACAAGGGCCAGATCGACATCGATGCGCTGTTCGCCATTCAGCCACAGCCTTCATTGAGCCAGCCGGGCGACGGTTACCTGTTGTTCCGTATCGGCGACTGCGTGGCGCAGCGCAATACTCATGCAGCGATCTATGACGGCTTGCGCCTGTGCAAGGATTTTTGAGAACAGCTACAAGTTGCAAGCGGCAAGCTGCAAGTAGAAGCCTTTGCTCGGTGCTTTTTCTTGAAGCTTGCAGCTTGAGGCTTCCAGCTTAAAGCTTGCACCTTGAGGGCAACGTGATGCTAGACACCCTTCTTCCCATCCTGCTGTTCAGCGCCCTGGCCCTTGCGGCGCTGGGTGCGTGGCGGCGGGTGAGCATGTGGCGCAACGGACGGCCCTCGAAAGTCGACTTGCTCGGCGGTCTGCTGGCCATGCCCAAGCGCTATATGGTCGACCTGCACCACGTAGTCGCACGCGATAAATACATCGCCAACACCCACTTTGCCACTGCAGGCGGGGCGGTTGCCTCAATCGTGCTGGCGATTCTGGTGCACGGCTTCGGCCTGCATAACCGCGTTCTTGGCTACGCGCTATTGCTAATGACGGCGGTGATGTTTGTCGGAGCGGTATTTGTCTATAAGCGTCGTCTCAATCCGCCCGCGCGTTTGTCGAAAGGCCCGTGGATGCGTCTGCCGAAAAGCCTCATGGCGTTTTCAGCGAGTTTCTTTCTGGTCACGCTGCCGGTGGCGGGCATTCTTCCCGAGCATTTTGGTGGCTGGGTGCTGGTTGTGATCCTCGGGTTGGGCGTGTTGTGGGGCGTTAGCGAGCTGTTCTTCGGCATGACTTGGGGCGGCCCGATGAAGCATGCCTTTGCCGGGGCGCTGCACCTGGCCTGGCACCGGCGTGCCGAGCGTTTTGGTGGTGGACGTTCCACGGGCCTGAAACCTTTGGACCTGAACGATCGAACCGCACCGCTGGGTGTGGAGAAACCTCAGGACTTCACCTGGAACCAACTGCTGGGCTTCGACGCCTGCGTGCAGTGCGGCAAGTGCGAAGCGGCCTGCCCGGCGTTTGCGGCAGGCCAGCCACTCAACCCGAAAAAGTTGATTCAGGACATGGTGGTCGGCCTTGCCGGTGGCACCGACGCAAAATTTGCGGGCAGTCCCTATCCATCGCTGGATGGCAAAGGCAAGCCGCTGGGCGAGCATGGTGGTAATCCGCATCAGCCCATCGTCAACGGGCTGGTGGACGCCGAAACGCTGTGGTCCTGCACCACATGCCGGGCCTGCGTCGAAGAGTGCCCGATGATGATCGAGCACGTCGATGCCATCGTCGACATGCGCCGTCACCTGACCCTCGAAAAGGGCGCAACGCCAAACAAGGGTGCCGAGGTGCTGGATAACCTGATCGCTACCGATAACCCCGGCGGTTTTGCACCGGGCGGGCGAATGAACTGGGCAGCGGATCTGAACCTGAGTCTGCTCAGCGAGAGAAAGAGTGTGGACGTGCTGTTCTGGGTGGGGGACGGCGCGTTCGACATGCGCAATCAGCGCACGCTGCGCGCCTTCGTCAAAGTGCTCAAAGCGGCCAGGATCGATTTCGCTGTGCTGGGCCTCGAAGAGCGCGACAGCGGTGACGTGGCACGGCGTCTGGGCGATGAGGCAACCTTTCAGGTACTTGCCCGACGCAACATTCAGACCCTGGCCAATTACAGTTTCAAGCGTATCGTGACCTGCGACCCGCACAGTTTTCATGTGCTGAAAAACGAATACGGCGCATTTGGCGGTGACTATCAGGTGCAGCATCACAGCACCTTCATGGCTGAACTGGTGCGCAATGGTGCCTTGAATCTGGGCCAGCACAAAGGCGCCAGCGTGACCTATCACGACCCGTGTTACCTGGGGCGCTACAACGGCGAATACGAGGCGCCGCGTGAAGTGCTGCGCGCGCTGGGGATCGAGATCAGGGAAATGCAGCGCTCGGGCTTTCGTTCCCGCTGCTGTGGCGGTGGTGGCGGCGCGCCGATTACCGATATCCCTGGCAAACAGCGGATTCCCGACATGCGCATGGACGACATTCGTGAAACCGCTGCCGAGCTGGTAGCAGTCGGTTGTCCACAGTGCACGGCCATGCTTGAAGGCGTGGTTGAACCGCGCCCGCTGATCAAGGATATCGCCGAGCTGGTGGCCGATGCGCTGATTGAAGAAGTTATCCCCAGCCCGTCTGTTGCCAGCAAACGTGAACCCGCGGAGGTGCACTGATGAGCGACATTATCCGCCGCGACCCTCGTGCCGAGTGGATCGCTCGCAATCGACTGCACCCGCTGCATGCCGCCATGCAGCCTGTGCAGAGCAGTTGGATGGGACCAAACGGTTTGCTGCGCAAGAACGTGCATGGCCTGGGTTTTATCGGTCCAAACGGTATAAAGCGCATCGACCGCAGCGGCGCTCAGCAGGGTGGCGCGGTCAAGCGTTCAGCCGTCGTCGACGTGCAGTTGCCACTGCATACCATCGTCGAGCCAGCGTTCTATATCACGGTGGTGCCCGATATGGTCGGCGGCCGCCTGAGCAGCCACGATCGCGACTTGCTGGGGCTGGCGCGTCAGCTTGCCGGAGTTGAAGGTGCCGTGCTGGCAGTGGTGTTCGGCGAACACAAGGAAACTGCTTTCGACGTTGCTGGCGTGGATCGGTTATTGATTATCGACGGTGCCGGGTTCGACGGTTATTCACCGGAACAGCGCGTGCAGGGTTTGCGAGCTGTGGATAACCAGTTCAACCCGCGCCACTGGCTGTTGCCGGACAGCCGTAGCGGCGGTGGCGAGCTGGGAAGACGTTTTGCCGCCAGCATCGGCGAGCGACCTGCAACGCGGGTCTGGCAGGTCAAGGACCAGCTGTGCATAAGTCGCGCAGGCGCCGGTCGCGAAGACTTGGTTCGGCCTCTGCCCCGTCTGATTCTGGCCGCTGTAGAGTGCGCTGAACCGGTCAGCGATACCCGTCACGAGGTAGTGCCGGTCGAGTTGTCCACAGGCGTGGCGCGCAGCCTGCCGCGTATAGAGGACCTGGGAGCGGTTGCCGTCGATCCCGGAGTTATCCCCATGGCTGAAGCCGAATTCATTCTGTCTGGCGGCAATGGTGTCAAAGACTGGGATCTGTTTCATCAGACCGCTTCGGCACTCGGGGCCACCGAAGGGGCGTCGCGTGTCGCAGTGGACGATGGTTTCATGGGCCGCGAGCGTCAGGTGGGCGCGAGTGGCACCTGGGTGACCGCAAGGGTGTATGTCGCCGTCGGTATTTCCGGGGCCATCCAGCATCTGCAGGGTATCGGCGCCTGTGACAAGGTCATTGCGATCAATCTGGATGCGGGGTGCGACATGGTCAAGCGTGCAGATCTATCGGTCATCGGCGAGAGCGCCGAAGTACTTAAGGCGCTGATCGCCGCAGTCGAAGCCTGGCGCAGCGGAGGTAAGCGTGATGCAGCCTGAAGTGTCTGTGGATAAGCATGCGGTACAGATCATCAGTCTGGTGTCCATCGGGGCCCACCCGACATCAGGTCGTGCGCGCCGCGCCGAACAGGATGCGCGGGCCGTCGAGCTTGGTTTGCAGCTGGCTGGGGATAACTTGCAGGTACTGCACGCGGGCAATGCCGAAGAACCGGCGCTGCGCGCTTACCTTGGCATGGGGCTCAACGAGCTGCATGTGCTGGAGCAACCCGAGGGCGCCGATGCGCTGATTGCGTTGACTGACTACCTCCGGGATTCTGCCGCGCAGGTGGTGTTGGCCGGCAGTCAGGCTGAAACCGGTGAAGGGTCGGGGATGCTGCCCTTTCTGTTGGCTGAAAGGCTGGGCTGGCCACTGGTGACCGGTCTGGCTGAAGTCGAGTCGTTGAACAACGGCACCGCACTGGTGTTGCAGGCTCTGCCTCGCGGCCAGCGTCGCCGGCTGAAGGTCCGCCTGCCGTTTCTGGCCACTGTGGATAACGCGGCTCCCAAACCTCGACAGAGCGCATTCGGGCCCGCACAGCGTGGCACGCTGGACACCGAAAGAGTTCAGGTCGTTGCCGATGAGTTATTGACCGACCAATCGCTGCAGCCAGCCAGACCGCGGCCCAAACGCCTGAAAGTGATCAAGGCCAAGAGCGGCGCTGACCGCATGAAAGCCGCCACTGCCAAGGCCAGCGGCGGCGCAGGTCAAGTGCTGAAGGGGCTGCGCCCGGAAGAGGGCGCAGCCGCGATTCTGAAGCTGTTGATTGATGAGGGCGTCGTAAAGTAAGGCTATGGTCTTGTGCTGCCCCTCTTTGATGGGCGGTTTGCCTTTCTGCTTGGAGAGAGGCCGGAAGCAGGCATAGGAAATACTCCCGTTCAGACCACCGCCATTACTGACCTCGACTTTTACATCCGCGTTTTCGTAACTGCGGGTGAAACTCGAAATGGTGATGGGGTAGCAAGATGGCTCGTTTGAACGTCACGCCTGTACGGCCTTGACCAATATTCTTTTCGGGAAGACTTACGCACAATCCCTGTGCGTGTGCCTGTGGATAATGTGTTCGTGAACGTCTGAAGGGCTTTTAGAACGTGGCTTACGGAGTGGTGTTCAAAAAACGATCAATCTAACTCTTTATTTTCATTGCATTTTTTTGTGGATAAATGCGCACTGCCATCTGCCAGTCACTGGGTTTGCCCACAATCTCTGTGCGCGTGCTTGTGGACAAGTTGTTTGTGATTACCTGCAAGCCTTGTAAATAAAGGCTTTGGAGGTTTTGTATGAAAAATGATCAAAGCAGGGTTTTGCGTGCAGCGTTGGTTCATTCGGGTGGTTTTTCAGCCATTTTATACGTTGTCCACAGCAGGCCGGGTGATTCGGACGAAGTTGTACCCAAAGTCTGTTGGCGCTTCTGTGGATAAGGTGTTCGCGCTCCTCTGTAACCCAGTGAAACTGTGGGCTACAAGGTTTTGAGCAAAAAATGTACAGGTGCAATGTTTGCAAGGTGATCTGGATAAGTGATTGTTATCCAGTACATTCCTGCGTCAGCGCAACGACTCACCCACATGAACGCTTTGAAGGCTGTGTGGATAAGTCATTTCGTCGCTATATTTTCAAGCCCGTCTCATCGGCTATGGCAGCAGGTATCTGACGCCACGAGGATTACTGCCATTTTTTCGGCAAACCGGGATAAAGTTTGCCGCCTGCTTGCTCCACCCAAAGCGCCCACAACGTTAATGCACTACCTGGCTTCCAGTCTATTTGTGAGGTGTGAGGATTGAGACAGATATAGGTGTCGCCGCCATAAGTCACTTTATCCCCCTCCAAATAGGACTGAGCTGTTTTCCACTCAGAAATCGCTGCGCTGGTCGAAGCGTGTACAACATTGCTTGGGCCAGACAGGTTTTTCTCTGTATCGAGCGCGCCGGCAAGGCACTGATACGTTTTAGCCGCTGTTAGTCCTTCCACAGTGTACTTGAGTGTTGTGGCGTCGAGACTCACTGTCTCCCCGCCAAAGGTTATGAGGCGGTAGGACGCGACACCCAGTGCACTGAAAGACGCGTCCCACTCCAATGAAACACTGGTCATTGTTGCAGCGGTCTGGCGTAAGTTGCCTGGTGGCGTAGGGCGATCGTCAGAGGGCTCGGACTTTGTAGTGACCAAGAGCGTTTCAGAGCGCTCAGAGCTGTTTCCCACGCTGTCAATCGCCTGGATCTGATAACCATAAAGACGGCTGTGCAAAACACTTGTGTCAGTAAAGGGTGCGCTTCCAACGCGCTGTAAAAAAACATTATCCCTGAAGAGGTCATATTGGATGTGAGCAACTTTCGCCTTGCTCCAGTCGAGCGTTACCGACGTTGTGGTCTGTTCGGTGGATTTGAAGTCGAGAGGCAGTGACGGGTTACCGGGAACAGGTGTTTCGCCAGCGGTCTTGACCTTTAATACATTACTGACCTCTGACCACTGAAGTTCGGTATCTTGTGCAACGACGTAGTATTCATACTGAGTATCGGCAGTGACGTCGCTATCGGTATACGCGGTCGTTACGCTTGCGATCGTTTGAAAAGGCCAGCCATTGCGGCCAATTTGATACCTGACGATTTGGCTATCGCTGGTAGACGGTGTCCACGTTAGCGACACGCTGCTCTCGGTGACCTCCGCGAGGCTCAATACAGGTGTCGTCGGTTTTGCATCGCCTCCGCCTTCACTCTGTGTACGCACGGTGAGTGCGGCCGAGAATTCGGATGTGTTGCCTATGACATCAATTGCACGCACCTGGTAACTGTAAGCAGTACCGGGCTGAAGGCCGGTATTGTTATAAACAGGGTTGTCTACAAGAAAGGAGTCCGCACCGTTACGACGCAATTCATATTGCAAGACCGGTTGCGGGCCTTCCGAGAGTGACCAGTTCAGTTTCACCGACGTTGCAGTTTTTTCGGTTGATCTGAGATCAGCAGGTACTGATGGTTTTTCCGGTACAGGTGTTTCGCCTCCGGTGAGATAACCGTAGCGGTTCACGAACTCCCAGTTGTACTCCTCGCCGCTTTTGTCCTTGCCGGCGTCCCAGTTGACTGACCAGGTCATCAGCCCGCGAATCGGATTGCCGGCGTCTTCCAGCTCTTGCAGTGCATCCTTGACGTCCTGCGGATCAACCACGTAACCGGTGGCGGCGGCGTCATTGTTGGTCGGTAGACCAATGGCCAGCCTGTCGGCCGGAATTTTAGTGAAGCCACGCGTACCGTGGATCAAGCTGTCGGTCAGGTAGTAAATAAACTCTTTCTTATGGGCGTCGTTGTTTTGAGTGACCCACAGGTTCAGCTCATCGACCCATATGCCATCGCCGCCCTGGTTATAATACTGTGGCGCAATAAAGTCATAGATGTCTTCCAGAGCGTTGATGTAGGCCAGGTAAGCGCCGCCGCTTTTCAACGATTCCAGGAACGTCACGACGTCTTTTAGAAACGGAAAGTACGCAGTGATTTCTTTCAATAAAGGCAGTTTTTTGCTGACTCTAAGGTAAGGAAATTCCGGGGCCATGCTGATGATGAAGTGCTGGCCTTCTGTCTCGTAATACTCGCGCACCATCCTCAACGCAGCGGGTAATACGGTCTGGTTATCGGCAAAGGTAATAGCAGCTTGTTCAAGGTCGATATCCAGGCCGTCAAAGCCATAGGTTTCAACCAGACGAATAATTTCATAGGCCAGTGCATCTTCCTGACCGGCATGCAACTCAATATGCGCGTCAGCCCCGCCAAGAGAAATCAGCACTGCACGGCCTTGTGCATTCAGTGCTGCCACCTGAGCGCGAAACGCATCATCACTCAGGTTATAAGGTTTGAAGGTGGGAATGCCGGCACCTTTCATAAAGGCCACGGCCACGACGTTATACGCTTCGGGTATGTCGGTCAGCGCCATCTCTTTGAAGAGGCCTTGCTGGTAACCTTGACCGGGTTCGGAAGGCCAGTTATGCCAGAACCCCATGAGAATATTTTTGCCCCTTATATCCGGCATGGCCGAGGCGGCATCGGTTGTTTTGTTTTTATATTGATTAATGATTTTTGGGTTGAGCATAGTCCGTGTCTCCTTCCGTTGGATTGACTTCAACGAGAGTTGATCACGAGAGGGGTTTTCAGGTAACTGTCAGAAATGACGGTATCGGCGGAGGAGTTGTTGTGCGGGGGAAACGGGAAATTCGTCAGTCGACGATCGTTTGAGCAGGCTCACCTCGCTGGAGAGTGAGCCGTACTCAGTATTGCCAAGGGCAGGTGTGCCCTCTACTCGTGATTCACCGCCACGCCCTTCAGATAGGGTGCAGGCTCTGCCCCGAGGTTTTCCAGCATGCGCGAGCTGTACCAGTCGACGAAGTTGACCACGCCGAACTCATAGGTTTTCGAATAAGGCCCGGGTTGATAGGCGGTAGAGTTAATGCCGCGCTGGTTTTCTTCGGCAAGACGGCGGTCCTGATCATTGGTGGCATCCCAGACCTGGCGCATGCGTTCCACGTCATAGTCAACGCCTTCGACTGCATCCTTGTGGACAATCCACTTGGTGGTGACCATGGTTTCCTGCGCACTGATCGGCCACACCGTGAATACGATGATGTGATCGCCCATGCAGTGGTTCCAGGAGTGCGGCAAATGCAGAATGCGCATCGAGCCGAGGTCCGGGTTCTGGATGCGGCCCATCAGTTTCTTGCAGCCAACCTTGCCGTCCAGAGTCATCGACACCGTGCCTTTGAGCAGCGGCATGCGCACGATACGGTTACGCAGGCCGAAACTGGCGTGGGCGTAGGGGATTTTCTCGGCGTCCCAGGCGGCGGCGGATGCGGCTACATGGTCCTTGAAGGCCTGATCGGCGCGCGGGTCTGTGACATCGTCCCATTCCAGCAGGGTTTTGAGCAGCTCAGGGTGCGAGCCACCGCAGTGATAGCACTCGCGGTTGTTCTCCAGCACCAGCTTCCAGTTGGCCTTTTCCATCAAGGTGGTTTGCACCGCCACCTTGGTGTTCTCCATATCATAGGGTTCCATGTAGTGCCGCAGCGTCGACAGGAACTCGTCGATGGCAGGCGGGTTCTCCGCCAGGCTGATGAAAATGTAACCGCCTGCGGTCTTGACGTGCACCGGCTTGAGGCCGAACTGCTTCATGTCGAAGTCGTCGCCCATTTCAGTGCCCGCATACAGCAGGCGGCCATCCAGCTCGTAGGTCCACTGGTGATAGTGGCAAACCAGTTTGGCGACCTTGCCTTTCTCTGCGGTGCACAGGCGCGAGCCGCGATGGCGGCATACGTTGTGGAACGCGTTGACTGCACCGTCCGGGCCGCGAACCACCAGGATCGGGTTCTTGCCGATCTGCAGCGTCAGGTAATTGCCCTTGGTCGGGATCTCGCACGTCATCCCGGCAATCAGCCACTCCTTGTGAAAGATTTCCTGCATGTCGATTTCAAACAGTCGGTCATCACTGTAAAAAGGCTGCGGCAGCGAGTAGGTGCGCTCGCGATTCTGCAGCATCTCGGCAGTGGCCTTGCGTGCAGGTTCCAGCGGATCGCCCAGGCTCAAGGTTGCGGTGACGTCCATCGATTAAATCCCTCATGACCGCGGCATGGGCGGCCTGCGAATGTGGCTGATACGGGTGTGATCGCGTTGCACGCATGACGATAGATCAGTCAATTATGCTCATGACCCTTGGTGGCGAGTGTGGAGCCGGGCGCTGAGTGAACCTTATCCATGGGCGACATGGCCGCATCCGTTCCCGACGCGACAGGCCTTGTTGCACGGGGCTGGTCGCGGTAAGTACGTGAATGTCGTTGATAGGTAAATGGCCGCCTCGCGCGTTACGCAGAATCCGCAGCATGAGAGGCCGACAGTCGGCCGTGGAGATCGAGTATGTCGCAAAGTTTCCTGAGCCCGGTCACGACCCAGACATGGGCCAACGGTCGCCACCTGGTACGTGTCGTCAAAGTCATCCAGGAAACCTGGGATGTGCGCACTTTCTGCTTCATGGCCGACCAGCCGATCATGTTCTTTTTCAAGCCAGGGCAGTTCGTGACCCTGGAGCTGGAGATCGATGGTCTGCCGATCATGCGCTCTTACACCATCTCCAGCTCACCGTCGGTGCCCTACAGCTTTTCGATCACCGTCAAACGCGTACCGGGCGGCAAGGTCTCCAACTACCTGCACGACACACTCAGTGAGGGTCAGGAACTGGCCGTGCACGGGCCGGTCGGGCTGTTCAATGCCATCGATTTCCCCAACCCGAAGATTCTCTACCTTAGCGGTGGCGTCGGCATCACGCCGGTGATGTCCATGGCGCGCTGGTTCTATGACACCAACGCCAATGTCGACATGGTGTTTGTGCACAGCGCCCGCTCGCCCAAGGACATCATCTATCACCGTGAGCTGGAGCACATGGCATCGCGGATCGATAACTTCAGCCTGCATCTGGTCTGCGAAAAGCATGGGCTGGGTGAACCGTGGGCCGGTTATCGCGGCTACCTGAACCAGAAAATGCTTGAACTGATGGCCCCGGACTTCATGGACCGCGAGGTGTTCTGCTGCGGGCCGACGCCTTACATGGCGGCGGTCAAGCGACTGCTGTTGGAAAACGGCTTCAACATGGCGCAATACCATGAAGAGTCGTTCGGCGCGACACCGCCTGAGGCGCGGGCCGATGCAGTCGAGCAGGCTGAAATCGCAGCCGACGCGCCGGATGTCGACGCCGCCGACCTGCATCAGGTGGAGTTCACCGACACCGGCAAGAGCATTCGCGTGGCCCCGGGCGAAACCGTCCACGCCGCCGCCGCCAAACTCGGCCTGATGATCCCCAAAGCTTGCGGTATGGGCATTTGCGGCACCTGCAAGGTTATGAAGCTGAGCGGCGAAGTGGAAATGGAGCACAACGGCGGTATCACCGACGAGGATGTTGCAGAGGGCTACATTCTGTCCTGCTGCAGCGTACCGAAGGGGGATGTGCGGATTGAGTATTGAGGCATTCGTCTCGTGTCTTTAGATTTAATGTGTTTCTGTATCATAAAGATGATTTACACAATGACCTCGAAGGGTAATCATCGGTTTTCTGTTTAGGGCATTGCGAGCTGCAATGCCGGTATTCCACAGGACGTGTGATGTTACAAAATAATCGTCACAATCTTGAGCTTGAGAAGCTGCAATTGGAATGTCGCAAGCTCGTTGCAGAAACGCGAAAGCTGTTGTCTGAAGACAAAAAACTGAAACGAGAGGCTTTCTGGTATCCGTTTCTGGTGGGCGCGGGACTTATAACTGCAGGTAGCGCAGTCCTCAAGCTGCTTGCGCCAAGCTGACCGACCGACGAGGAGTCCAGGCGATCTCTTGAAATTTGCGGGTGAACGGTTCAGATTGCTTTCATAGGGCTCGCGATAGGCCTGCACTATATTTTTACAGGACGAATCATGGATACCTTAACTTCAAAAGTTGATTCACCCGTAAGTCGTGAAATAGCCGATCTGGACGCACGCATGAATGCAAAGGAGTCGTTTGCATCGCGCATAGGCCTTTTGCCGTTCGCCACAGGAGCCCTGGCCGCGCTTGCCACATTGATTGCAGTGCAAGTCATTAGCCGCCTGTAGCGTTTCTTCCTTACTTCCCTCCTTCCTTCATCAGCAGCAGCCCTTTTATCCGGGCTGTTGCCTGTTCAAGACCGGACGCAGAGCGCCCGGAAGTGCATTCCGACGCTGAGCTTCGCACGATAGTCGAGATTATCGTTGCGCACGCTCCGGTATCGGAATGCCTGTCGTGGCGCTCTGCGTCATACATCTGCGTCGCGCTGCGTAGTCAGGATTTAGCCGGGACTTCATGACCCACTGTGACTCTGCTTATAAGCCGCCAGCGCTGGCAGCAGTTGCTGGTCGATGGCCTGGCGGACGGCGGGGAGGAGGGTGGCACTGCCGGTCAGGAGTTGCTCTACCAGACGTCGCAGGGCTGTAGCGCGTTCAACGTTCAGGCCGCAAACGGCTTGCGCGCAGGCTTGTTCAGCGGTTGCGCCGCCGGGTGCTTCGAAGCCCAGGGCTCTGAGTTGGCCGAGCAGGTCTTCCTGGTCAATCAAATCTGCGTGCATCATGGCTTCTGTTCCTTTGATCGGGCTTTTTTCCGATTCTGGTAGGGCAGACTGCCAAGGGCAAGTCCTGTGCGTCGCGCATGGCAGGATTGACTACAGGTACGTCGTTTTCAGTTCAGGTCATGCTATTCGATTTGCAGGTTTTCTATTGTGTTGTCGACCATGACCTTTGCCATGTCCACCAGGTGCATGATGGTGAGCGTCATGTCTCGCTGCGCGCCGGTCATGCTGTCGCTGAATTCAAAGGCGCTGGTTGCAGCACAGCGCAGCAGGTCGCTGGCATACATCAGCGCATCTTCATGGCTGACTTTGGGGCGGGCGTTGAAGAGGGGTGGGTCGGGGACGATTTTCAGCATGTGATGTATCTCCTGGAGTTTTAGAAGACCATCACCGTCGGCTACTAAGCGAGGGTGGTGATCATGCGCAGGTAGTAGCCCGGTCCAGGAACCCCGGTGCATCCGAAGATGCCCCACGCACGACCACCATAAAAAATGCAGGCCGTGAAAGGGCACCTGCACAAGGTGGCGCAATGCGCCTGGATTTAACGAGGGCTACTAATCCTCATCGCTGAATATGCAGCGACGGGCGCAGAGTAGTGATCGAAATCGGCAGGCACAAGGGGGCGGGAGTTTCTCGGAAATTTCCTTCAAACGAAAGAGACGAGTCCCGCAAATTCGTTACAAATTCTTGTTCATTGCTCAGGTTTGCTAAACTGCGCAGCTTGCCAGGAGCTGCCATGAATTACCGTCACGCCTACCATGCCGGCAACCACGCCGACGTGTTCAAACACCTGACTCTGACTCGCTTGATCGCCCTCATGGCGCGCAAGGAGCAGCCGTTCGCCTATCTCGACACCCACGCGGGGTTGGGGTTATACGACCTCAAGGGCGATCAGGCCACCCGCACCGGAGAGTGGCTGGAGGGTATCGGCCGTCTTTGGGATGCACCGGATTTGCCCGCGCTGGCCTCCGATTACTTGCAAGTGCTGCACGACATGAACCCCGACGGCGAGCTGCGCTACTACCCCGGCTCGCCGGAGCTGGCCCGTCGCCTGACCCGCGAGCGCGAGCGTGTGCTGCTCAACGAGAAGCACCCCGAAGACGGGCGTCTGCTCAAGGAAAACATGAAGGGCGACCGCCGCGTGGCGGTGCATCTGGGGGAGGGCTGGCATGTGCCACGCGCCTTGCTGCCGGTGGCTGAAAAGCGTGCCGTGATGCTCATCGACCCGCCGTTCGAGCAGCTCGATGAAATGAAACGCTGCGCTGTAGCGCTCAAGGAAACCATCGGACGCATGCGTCAAACGGTGGCTGCTATCTGGTACCCGATCAAGGACCCGCGCCTGCTGCGGCGTTTTTATCAGGACCTGGCCGAGACCGGCGCACCCAAGTTGTTGCGCGTCGAGCTGTTCGTCCACCCGCTGGATACCCCGGCCAGCCTCAACGGTTCAGGCCTGGCCATCGCCAACCCGCCGTGGGGCCTGGAAGAAGAGCTGCGTGAACTGATGCCTTATCTGGCAGACAAACTGGGCCAGACCCAGGGCGGCTGGAAGATGGACTGGTTGATCGCCGAGTAATTGAACCAGTCGTGACCACTCTGAAGCCCGAAGGGTGCGAGAGGTTCAGGAGATAGCTCTTGTATTCCCAAACGCAGCAATGAATGAGCTTTTGTGGGAGCGAGCTTGCTCGCGAAAGGGCCAGTGCAGTCCTCGAAAACAGGGCGTTTGAACCATTGCCTTCGCGAGCAAGCTCGCTCCCACTTATCCTGCTAACAAGGCATCAGTCCCCTTTTCCTGCCAATCAGCCAGCTCAAGCTGGCAGACAAACTCCGGTACCACCAAGGCCGCAATAACCCTGAGGGTTCTTGGCCAGATATTGCTGGTGGTATGCCTCGGCAAAGTAGACCGTCGGAGCTTCTTCTATTTCAGTGGTAATTGCGCCTAGCCCGGCCTTGCTCAGTTCCGCCTGGAATTCTGCAGCGCTGGTCTTGGCGGCGTCGAGCTGTTCGGGAGTGGTGCAGTAGATCACCGAGCGGTACTGAGTACCGATGTCGTTACCCTGACGCATACCCTGGGTCGGGTTGTGCGCTTCCCAGAACACCTTGAGCAACGACTTGTAGCTGATTTTCTCGGGCTCGTAGACAACCAGCACCACTTCAGTGTGGCCAGTCAGACCGGAGCAGACTTCTTCGTAAGTCGGGTTCGGGGTAAATCCGCCCGCATACCCCACGACGGTGCTCACCACACCTTCCTGTTGCCAAAGGCGGCGTTCTGCGCCCCAGAAGCAACCCAGGCCGAAGATGGCGAATTCCACATTGCTCGAAAACGGTCCCAGCAACGGGTTGCCGTTGACGAAATGAGTTTCCGGAAGCGCCATAGGCGTTTCACGACCTGGCAGTGCTTGTTCGGCGGTGGGCAGTACGTTTTTGTTCACTAGAATTTCCGAGCGCAGAGTCATGAACCATATCCTCTCGTTTAGAGACAGGCAGCAGGGGCCAGGACAGATGAGCAGAGTTACATAGGTCCCGTTACACGCACAAACTAGTGCTGCCGTGTAATAACAGCCTGACAGTGTGCCCGAGAGAGCAGGGTGCAGGGAAGGTTGTCAGGCGGACGGACGACGCGGGTAGCGCTTCAGTTTCTCGATCAGCTCTTCGCCAGGGATAGGCTTGTCGAACAGATAGCCCTGGCCCACATCGCAACGATGACGGCGCAGGAACGCCAGCTGTGCAGCGGTTTCAATGCCTTCGGCGACCACTTTGAGCTTGAGGTTGTGGGCCATCGCGATGACCGCAGAGGTGATTTCCATGTCGTCTTCATCATCCGGAATATCGCGGATGAAGCTGCGATCGATCTTGATCACATCAATGGGGAATTTCTTCAGGTAGCTGAATGAGGAGTAACCGGTGCCGAAGTCATCCATGGCCAACGACAGGCCAAGCTTCTTCAGCGAGTCCAGCTGCTGGCGCGTGTCTTCGGTGGCTTCCAACAGCAGGCCTTCGGTCAGTTCCAGTTCCAGCAGCGAAGGATCCAGCTCTTCTTCTCTGAGGATAGCGGCAATCGATGACACCAGTTCGGGGTCGGAAAACTGCTTGGGTGACACGTTGATCGCCACCTGCAAATTGCCGAAACCAGCGGCGGTGAGGTCCTTGCTCATGCGGCAGGACTGGCGAGCGACCCACTTGCCGATGGGGATGATCAGGCCGGTTTCTTCCGCCACGCTGATGAACTGATCGGGGCGGATCATGCCTTTTTCAGGATGATTCCAGCGCAGCAGCGCTTCCATGCCCAGCAGACGACCGGTCAGCAGGCACAGCTTGGGCTGGTAGAACACCTCCAGCTCGTTCTGGGTCAGGGCGCGGCGCAGATTGTTTTCCACAAACAGCTTGTAGCTGGCCTCGGCATTCAAGGCTTCGGTAAACACCTGAACCTGGTGCTTGCCGTTGGCTTTGGCCTTATGCAGGGCCAGGCCGGCGTTTTTCATTAAGGTCTGCGGGTCACGGCCGTGCAGCGGCGCGCAGGCAAGGCCCACCGAGCCGGTAACGCTGATCAGCTGATTATCGACGAACATCGGCTTGTCCAGCGTGGCCAGTACCTGACTGGCGGTGGCCTGTCCGGCTTCCTGATCCGTGTTGTCGAGCAGAACGGCGAATTCGTTACTGGCAAAGCGCGCCAGCACGTCGGTCGGGCTCAGGGTGTTACGCAGGCGGCGCGCCAGACTGATCAGCAGTTTGTCGCCGGTCTGGTGGCCGAGGCTGTCGTTGATGCGCTTGAAGTTGTCGATGTCGACCAGCAACAGGCTCATCGGCGTGTCGGTGTCACGGGCAAAACGTTCGTCCAGGTTGCGGATGAAGGCCGGACGGTTGCCCAGATTGGTCAGGTTGTCAGTGTAGGCCAGGCGCTCGATACGCTGCTGGGCCAGCTTGCTCTGAGTGATGTCTTCATAGATGCCGATGTAGTGCGTCAGCTCGCGATTATCGCCATACACCTTGGAAATCGACAGCTGGCCCCAGTAGGGTTCGAGGTTCTTGCGTCGACTTTTGAACTCGCCCTGCCAGCTGTTGCTGTTGGTCAGGCTGGAGTTGGCTTCCAGCAACAACTGGTTGAGGTTTTCCAGCGCAGGCAGTTCCGAGAGCTTGTGCCCGGAGACCTCATCGGAACTGTACTGCGTGATCGCCGTGAAGCTTGGGTTGACGTATTCGACCACGCCGTTGCAGTTGACCAGCAGAAAGGCGTTGGCGCTTTGTTCGACCGCACGCTGGAACAGGTGCAGCGCATTGGTCGCGGCCCGACGGTTGTGGTTGTTGATGACCTGGGCGAACTGGTCGGCCAACTCGCCAGCGAAGGCGATCTCGTCGGACTGCCACTCGCGTATCGAGCCGGACTGTTCCAGGCAAAGCACGCCAATGACCTGGCCATCGATACGAATACTCGCATCGAGGACCGCCTTGTCTTCTCCAGGCGTCAGGCTTTCGGCCATTTCGCGGGTGCGCGGGTCGGTCTGGATATTGCTGGCGTCAATCGCCCTGCTGGTATTAAGCGCTTGCAGATAGGTGGGGTAGGCGCTGATATCAATCGGAGTACGCGACTGATAGTCGCCGCTTTCGCGACGATAGTCGGTGATCGGCTCCAGACGCTTGTCGGTGAGGTTCCAGATACTGACATGATCGACGTCATAAATGTCGCAAGCGCTTTTGGTGATCAGCTTTGCCGCTTCCAGCAGCGTATTGGCTGTGGTGTAACGATGCCGGGTCAGGCGCAGGATCAGGTCCTGCTGGGCACGCACGCGTTCCAGGTGGGCAAACTGGTCACGCTGGGCGCGCTGGTTGAGTTCAAGGGCAATCTGCAGGCGCAGGTTGCGGGTTTCGAGATCGGAGTCAGTGGCGCTCTCGCTTTCTGTGACAAGGCCATCGACGATCAGAAAATAACCACGCAGCAGATGACGATTGTGCTGCTTGTAGGCTTCGCCGATTTCCAGCAAACCAAGCGTACCCTTGGGGCTGTGCAGGGTGTAGCGAATCAGGTAATTCGGAGAAGAAGCCAGTTGCTGCTGGATGTCGTCATGCAGTTGATAACGTGCTTGCGGCTCCATGAGGCTGGCATAAGGGGATCCAATCAAGGCGCAAAGGTCGACGGCGGGCAGGCCGAACTGCTTTTCGCAATTCGGATCGAGAAACAATAGCGCCCAATTGGCTTCATTCAGCCGCTCGAAACGCAGCATGCCCAGGCGCGAAGGCACTGGCAATTGCGTCACTACCTCGGCTGCGGATCTACCGGCAGCATCGGTTTGGCTTTTCATGAACAAACTCGCTTCCGAAATACTAGTCGCGACGGGCGTAAACCCCACTTTCGCGTATGGCAAGGTTGCATGATGCGGCTCGTGCTTACAAGAGACCACAGTGGCTTAGTGCTATAAAAGTGTCGGCCGGTTGCCCAGGTTCTTCAATGTATCTGGTCGGATACTTGAAACTGCTCGTTTTTCGGGCAAAGTCCCTGTTTTAAAGGGGGATTTCGCCATGCAGGTTTGCTCTTGTCCAGAAGGGTTGTCAATCAGGTTGTCGCGGCCTTGGCCTCCTTCGCTGGCAACTGCAGGAAAATCCCGGCGGCAAACATGGCCAGAACTCCGACGCTCAGGAACGTCAGCTGGAAAGCCTCCAGCACGCTGCTGAGCTCGCCGGTGGCAACTTCTTCGCTGAAACCGCCCAGCAAGGCCGCAGCGCTTGCGACCCCAAGGCTCAGTGAGAGTTGGGCCACCACCGAGAGCAGGCTGTTGCCGCTTGCCGCGCTGGCATCGTCCAGATCGATCAGGGTGACGGTATTCATCGCTGTGAACTGCAAGGAGTTGACCGCGCCGAGCAGGCCCAGATGCACCAGCAAAACCCAGTACGGCGTCTGCACATCGACCAGTGCCAGGCTTGCCAGCAGGATGCCCAGCAGCAATGTGTTACCGGTCAGAATGAGGCGATAGCCCATATGCTCGATCAGCCAACGCGCTACCGTCTTGGCGAACATTCCTGCAGCTGCCAGCGGCAACATGCTCATGCCCGCCTCGGAGGGCGAATACCCCAGCGCCACTTGCAGCAGCAGCGGGATCAGGAACGGCAAGGCTCCGCTGCCCAGACGGGCGAACAGATTGCCCAGAATGCCAACGGCAAACGTGCGGGTGCGAAAAAGCGAAGGGGCAAACAATGGCGATTCAATGTGCCCGGCGCGCAGCCAGTAGGCTGCCAGGCAGCCCATCCCGGCAAACAGCAGAAGCACCACGCGCATGTGTGGCAGGTTCAGCTCGCCCAGCCCCTCGAGGGCAATGGTGATCAGCACCATTGCCGCGCCAAACAGGATGAACCCGATGCCGTCAAAACGCGTTCGACCGCCTCCGGGAAGGTCGGGGATGAAGTGTTTGACGGCATAGCAGCCGATAATCCCGACTGGAATATTGAGCAGGAAAATCCAGTGCCAGCTCAGGTACTCGACCATCCAGCCGCCAAGCGTCGGCCCCAGCAACGGTCCCAGAAGACCGGGCACGGTGATAAAGCCCATGATCCGTACCAGCTCCGACCGCGGATACGCACGTAAGACGATCAGGCGTCCGATGGGCAGCATCAGCGCGCCACCCAGCCCCTGAATCACCCGCGCCGCCACCAGCACATTGAGCGACCAGGACAGCGCGCACAGCAGCGAGCCGAAGCTGAACAGCAAAATGGCGCTGAAGAAGATGCGCTTGATCCCGAAACGATCGGCAATCCAGCCCGAGGCCGGGATCAGCAGTGCGATGGTCAGCATGTAGGCGATAACCACCGACTGCATGCGCAGGGGGTCTTGCGCCAGCGAGCTGGCCATGGACGGCAGGGCGGTGTTGAGGATCGTGCCGTCCAGGCTTTGCATGAAGAACGCAATGGCGATGACCCAGGGCATCCAGCGCAGGGTCTTTTCATCCATGATTGGCGCTGCTGAGTTCGACATAAGCTCCTGCTACAAGGTTAGGGTGAGTCGGCTTATCAGAGCGCCGGGCAGTTGAATCGACCCCGTCTGGCGCTGAGTGTAGGTACTCGATTGAAGAATCAGTTCCCGCTCGCGAGTCAGGTCCTCCAGTGCGCTACCCAACAGGCTGTAGGCGCTGTCATCGAAACGCATGGTGCTGACCGGTGCGACGATCTTGCCGTCTTCGACCCAGAATGTTGCGAAACGTGTCATCCCGGTCAGACGTGCGGCAGCGCGATCCGAAAAGTTCAGGTACCACAGGTTGCTGATGTAAAGGCCTGTGCCTAGCTTTTCAAGGATCTGGTCCAGCTCCAGCGAGCCGCCGGCAATGCTCAACGCGCTTGGACCTTCGCCATAATCCGCGCCGTTGGCAGGCAGGTCGTACTCAGCGGCGCTGCTCGAGTCCACCAGTCGCTCGCGGGCCTGCCCGTTGACGATCAGCTTCAGGTCCTTGCGCGGGTAGCCTTCGCGCGAGAAGGCTGGCGAGAGCGAGCCACTGACTTGCTCGTCGAAGCTGATCAGCGGGCTGAAATGAGTCTCGCCGTCATACAGCCTTTGCAACGGGCTGCGCTTGCTGGCCACCGCTTGCGCGGAAAAGCCGCCCCAGCTGAGCATGCCAATGACTTCGTCCAGCGCCGCCGGAGCCAGATAGGCTCGGTATTGACCGGGCTTGAGGGTGTGCAGTGGGCGGCCGAGAAATTCGAGCTGCTCACGGGCCTGCTGAAAGCGTTGCACGAACGCTTCGTTGTTCCAGTCGTGACCTGCGTAATTGGCTTTCACCGCCTGGCCGTTTTCATGAAACAGGCTCCAGTCGAAGTTGAAGCTGTTGGCCTGATGCCAGCCCAGCGCTCCCCACGAACTGGCGAAACCCCGGTACAGCGGGCCAGCCGCGTAAAAACCCACCAGATCGAGGTCGCCTGACAGTTGGCTGATCTGCTCGACCACTTTTGCACTGTCCGGCAGCGGTAAGTCCTGCACATTGATGCTCTGCCAGGCCTGTGTGTTAGGCAACAGATACGGGTCTTTCGCCAGCGAAGGCAGGGTTTCGCGCAACTGCTGCAAGGCGTTGGAAAGGCGCCGAGTGTCGGTCTCCTGATCTCCGGACAGGGTCACTTCCAGGTTGGCATGACGCCCGTCGTCGATCAGTTTGAAGGTCGCAATGACCTGCTGCACGCTCCCGGCCTGCCGAACCTGGCCGTGGTTGAAACGAATGAAATCGGACGCTTCGGCGTCGTAGGCGAGGGTGAAGTGTTCCGTCGGGCTGATGGCAGCCTTGAGCACGGCGACCAGCGCCTCGAACTGCTGTTGGTGTGACATCAGGCATCCCCTCCAAACACATCGACATTGGCAAACACACACGCCGGAGAGGCATGGCCTACACGGATCACCTGATTGGGTTCACCCTTGCCACAGTTGGGCGTGCCCAGCACTTTGAAGGTACTGGCGTCACCGACTGCGCTGAGGTTTTTCCAGAACTGAGCAGAAATCGCCCGATAGTTGGGGTTCTTCACCACGCCCTTGAGTTCACCGTTTTCAATTAATTGGCCCCATTCGCAGCCGAACTGGAACTTGTTGCGCGCGTCGTCGATGGACCAGGAGCGATTGCTCGACATCAGGATGCCGTGCTCGATGTTACCGATCAGGCCGTCCAGTGACTGGTCGCCCGGTTCGATGTTCAGGTTGGCCATGCGATCGATGGGCGCACGGTTCCAGCCGCAGGCGCGGCTGTTGGCGACCCCGTCCAGGCCGCTGCGGTATTGCGACAGTGCGCCGCCGAGCGGGCGTTGCAACAGGCCGTCACGAATCAGGAACTGTTTACTGGCGGCCGTGCCATCGTCGTCGTGCGCGTAGCTGGCCAGTTGTTCAGGAATGTCCGGGTCGAACGTCACGTTCAGCAGGCTGGAGCCGTATTGCAGGGTGCCGAAATCGGTCGTCTTGACGAAGCTGGTACCTGCGTAATTACGCTCGTCGCCGAGAATCCGGTCCAGTTCCAGCGGATGGCCGATGGACTCGTGAATCTGCAGCACCATCTGATCCGGCATCAGCAGCAGGTCGCGTGGGCCTGACGGTGTGTTGGGGGCGAGGATAAGCTGCAAGGCCTCATCGGCGACGTTGGCCGCAGAGCCGATCAGACCGCAACTGCTCAGCACTTCAAGACCGCCCTGTTGGCCGAAGTTGTCGCCGCCCAGGTTACGCGTCTGGCTGTCACGGCCATCGTAGGCGGTGACGCTCAGGCCCGGAAAAACGAAGCGCTGCGCCTGACGAAGCTCTGCGCCCGCGGTGTTCAGGTAAATCTGCTCAACCGTTTCCAGCCCCAGTACGGCCTGCCAGTTGACCAGCCGTTCGTCTTTCGGGACGGCGCTGGACTCGGCCATCAGCAGGCCGATGCAGTCGCTCAGTGGCGGGAAGGCCTGATCCATGTGTGGCGACAGATAGTCAGCTTTGGCAGCCGAGACGGCTTGATCGCTCAGGTTCAGCAACGCGTGTGGTGCCAGGCGACGTGCCAGCGCTTCGGCCTGCTGCAAGGCGGCTTGCAAACCCCGAAGGGAAATGTCGTTGGTGGCGGCGTAGGCTTCAACACCGTTCAGGCGCACGGTCAGCATTGCGCCCTCGTCGCTGCTCAGCGACGGTGGCTCGGCCACATTCTTGCGCACGCACAGGCGCTGGCCGGTGCGGTGCACGTAACGTACGGAAAAAAATTGCGCTTCACTCTGCAGAGCAGCGAAATGCTGCTTGAGCCGGGCGGAGAAATCGAACATGCAGACAAGCTCCTTCTTGAGGGTGGTCAGTGAAGTCCGGGCGGCCTTTTGAGCCGATTACCGTTGAGAGGGAGATTACCCTCCACGATTGCCAGGCTGCACCTGCAAGCTTTGAGCCAGACGCTTCAGCCCTGCATCACCAGCTTGATATCGGCGGCCAGTTCACGCACGCGCTCTTCTTCGGTGTCCCAAGAGCACATAAAGCGTGCGCCGCCGTTGCCGATGAAGGTATAGAAACGCCAGCCCCTGGCGGTCAATGCTGCAATGGCCGGTTCCGACAATTGCAGAAACACGCCATTGGCCTGTACCGGAAACATCAGCTCCACGCCTGGAATATCCTTGACCAGTTCGGCCAGCAGTTGTGCGCAATGGTTGGCGTGGCGTGCATGTTTGAGCCAGGCGTCGTTTTCCAGCAGCCCGACCCACGGGGCAGACAGAAAGCGCATTTTCGACGCCAGTTGCCCGGCCTGTTTGCAGCGGTAATCGAAGTCTTCAGCCAGGTCATGGTTGAAAAACAGGATGGCTTCACCCACCGCCATGCCGTTTTTCGTACCGCCGAAGCACAGCACATCGACGCCGGATTTCCAGGTCAGTTCTGCCGGTGAGGCCTCCAGAAAGGCGCAGGCATTGGAGAAGCGGGCACCGTCCATGTGCAGATGCAGGCCCAGCTCCTTGCAGGTCGCACTGATTGCCTTGAGTTCTTCGGGCTGATAAACGCCGCCTACCTCGGTGGCCTGGGTCAGCGTCACGACGCGCGGTTTGGGGTAGTGAATATCCTGACGCTTGAGCGCCACTTCGCGAATCGACTCCGGGGTCAGCTTGCCGCCTGCGCTGCGTGCTGTCAGCAGTTTGGAGCCGTTGGAGAAAAACTCCGGCGCGCCGCATTCATCGGTTTCAACGTGAGCCGTTTCCGAACAGATGACACTGTGGTAACTCTGGCACAGCGATGACAGCGCCAGCGAGTTGGCCGCTGTGCCGTTGAAGGCAAAAAACACTTCGCAGTCGGTTTCGAACAGACGGCGGAAATCATCTGATGCGCGTGCAGTCCATTGATCGTCACCATAGGCACGTTGATGCCCCTTGTTCGCCTGCTCCATGGCTGCCCAGGCTTCAGGGCAGATACCGGAATAGTTGTCGCTGGCGAACTGTTGGCTTTGGTCTGTCATGGCCGATTCCTTATGGGCGATTATGGTGCGCACTGTAGCGACAATATAAGGTTCGGTCATGTGTTGACTGCATGACGCAATTCCCTATTCAGGAGCGATATGGATCTGTCCAACCCGCCTTTTCTGCCCGGACGCAACAAGGCGCTGGACCTGCTCAAGTGGCTGGCGATGCTGAGCATGGTGCTCGATCATCTTCGCTATGTGGGCTGGTCAGTTGATTTTCTTTACGTACCGGGGCGTTTCGCCTTTCCCTGGTTCTGTCTGGCAATTGCCGTAAACCTTTCCCGGCGCAGCGCAGCCATTCTGGCCCCGCGGGTGCAATGGCGCTATCTGGGCTGGCTGCTGGTATTCGCAGCGCTAGCAGAAATCCCGTATCGGCTGTTCATGGCGGACGTGACCGTGCTGAACGTGATGCCGACCCTGTTGCTGGGGCTGCTGATTGCTCAAGGCTGGCAGCATCGCAACGTGACGACGCGGATCATGGCCATCGTGGCCCTGCTGTTTGGGGCGGTTTTTCAGCAACAATTGATGTTTGGTTTTGCTGGCGTGCTGCTACCGCTGGTTTTTCTGTTGGTGCTGCAAAAGCGCCTTTGGTATTCGGTGTTTCCGGCAGTTTTCTGTCTCGCAGCCAATGCCTGGCCGCAGATGATTGCCGGCGCGAGCTGGGGCGACCCGATTTCCATTGGCTCGATAGCCGCCTGCCTGGTGGCACCTGCGCTGGGCATAGCGCTACTGCGCACCAAACCGAAGTTCGCAGTGATCCCGATGCGGCGCTGGGCCTATGCGATCTACCCGCTGCACTTTATGGTATTGCTGGGTTTGCGGACGGCGTTGGAGCGTGGCTGAACGATAACTTCAACTATCGTGCGTGCGACGCTCCGCGTCGCATGCCGTTCCGGACGCTCTGTGTCCTCTTGCAAGGCAGAGCGTCGTGAACTGCATTCCGATGCTGGAGGCATCAGCTATTAGGCAGCAACCGGCAAGTAATGCTCTTGATGTAGCGCGTTTCGGCAATTGCCGGGTGTACCGGGTGATCCGGGCCCTGGCCGCCGCGTTCCAGTAGCTGGATGTTGCGGTCCAGATGGCGGGCGCTGGTCAGGAGGATGTTTTGCAGGTCGTCTTCCGGCAGGTGCATGGAGCAGGAAGCGCTGACCAGAATGCCGTCCTTGCTGAGCAGGCGCATGGCTTGCTCGTTCAGGCGGCGGTAAGCGCCTTCGCCGTTTTTCATATCTTTCTTGCGTTTGATGAACGCAGGCGGGTCGGCAACGATCACGTCGAAACGCTCTTCACCGGCCTTCAGCTCTTTCAGCGCTTCAAAGACATCGCCTTCGATGCAGGTCATTTTTTCTGCGAAGCCATTCAGGGCTGCGTTGCGCTCCACGCCATCAAGGGCGAAGGACGATGCGTCGACGCAGGTCACGTCGCTGGCACCGAAGGCTGCTGCCTGAATTCCCCAGCCACCGATGTAGCTGTACAGGTCCAGCACACGCTTGTCTTTGACGTAGGGGGCAATGCGCGCGCGGTTCATGCGATGGTCGTAGAACCAGCCGGTCTTCTGCCCGGCCATCACCGGTGCTTCGAACTTCACACCGTTTTCTTCCAGCGCAACCCATTCGGGAACCAGGCCGAACACGGTTTCGACATAACGATTCAGGCCTTCCGCATCGCGCGCGGCTGAGTCGTTCTTGAACAGGATGCCGCTTGGCTTGATGACCTGAACCAGCGCGGCAATGATGTCTTCCTTGTGGTTTTCCATGGTGGCCGACGCCAGCTGGACAACCAGAATGTCACCGAACCGATCCACCACCAGACCCGGCATCAGGTCTGAATCGCCGTAGACCAGGCGGTAGAAAGGCTTGTCGAACAGGCGCTCGCGCAGCGACAGCGCCACGTTCAGGCGATGGACCAGCAGAGACTTATCGAGCGGCAGCTTGATATCGCGCGACAGCAAGCGTGCGCAGATCAGGTTGTTGGGGCTCATGGCGACAATGCCCAGCGGCTTGCCGCCAGCAGCTTCGAGGATTGCCTGATCACCGGCTGCAAAACCATGCAGCGGGGTGGCGGCTACGTCGATTTCGTTGCTGTAGACCCACAAGTGACCGGCGCGCAGGCGGCGGTCGGCGTTGGCTTTGAGGCGCAAGCTAGGCAGGGACATGACGTCGCTCCTGAAAAAAGAGCGGGATTATAGCGCGTCATCCCGGTAGTGCGCCGGGATGACTGCAATAATCGCAACCGATCAAGCCGACAGCGCTTCAATCAATTTGCTGTTGAAGGCCGGGATGTCATCAGGCTGACGACTGCTGATCAGCGTGCCGTCGGTGACAACTTCCTGATCAACCCACTTGGCGCCAGCGTTGACCAGGTCATCTTTCAGCGTCTTGAAGCTGGTCAGGGTCTTACCCTTCACCAGGCCTGCAGATATCAACAGCCAGCCGCCGTGGCAGATAACCGCCACTGGTTTGCCGGAACCCTCAATGTCCTTGACGAGCTTCTGGGCGTCAGTGTCTATGCGGATGGTGTCGGAGTTCTGTACGCCGCCTGGCAGAACCACGCCATGGTAGTCGCTGGCGTTGGCCGCCTTGAACGTGCGGTCGATCTTGAAATCATCGGCAGGCTTGTCGTGATTCCAGCCTTTGACCTGGCCTTCTTCGGTGGAAAGGATTTCCACGGTGGCACCTGCTTGCTCCAGCGCTTCTTTCGGACCGGTCAGTTCGACCTGTTCGAAACCGTCGGTTACAAGAATTGCGATGCGTTTGCCAGTCAGTGCTTTAGACATGGGATCCTCCAGTGTCGGGCTTTCAGGGTGGCGTCTGGCGGCCGTTTTGAGGCCGCTATATACGCCCTCAACACAAGGTCCGAAGCCTGGCATGTGGCAAAGTTCCGAGAATATCTTCGTCTCGGGTGATGGACCGTTTCCCCGCAAGGGGTCAGAATCCAGTCATTACGGTGAGTAAATTCCTATGTCCGAAGAGCTAAGCCCAGAACAGATCCAGCAAGCGTTGCAGGGCATCAGTGTGCCTCCGCAGCCGCAGATCATGGTGGATCTGCAGATGGAGCAGTACATGCCCGATCCGGACCTGGGTGTAATTGCGCGGTTGATTGCGCAAGATCCGGGGTTGTCCGGGGCGCTGCTGAAGATCGTCAACTCTGCGCACTATGGCCTGTCCAACAAGATCGCCTCGATTGACAAGGCTGTGAATCTGCTGGGCAGCCGTACCGTGATCAATCTGATCAACGCGCAGTCGATCAGGGGCGAGATGACCGATGAGACCATCGTCGCGCTCAACCGCTTCTGGGATACCGCGCAGGATGTCGCAATGACCAGTCTGACCCTGGCCAAGCGCATTGGCTCGCAGACTGTGGATGAATCCTACGCATTGGGCCTGTTCCATGACTGCGGTATTCCGCTGATGCTCAAGCGTTTCCCGAATTACATGCCGGTCCTTGAAGAAGCCTACGCCAACGCAGGGCCTGATTGTCGCATCGTCGATACTGAAAACGCCGCGTTCGATACCAACCACTCGGTGGTCGGCTATTACACGGCCAAGTCATGGCGCTTGCCTGCGCACGTGACTGACGCGATCGCCAATCATCACAACGCGTTGGCGATTTTTCAGGACGATACCAGTCGCAATGCCCCGCTCAAGAACCTCCTGGCGCCCCTGAAAATGGCTGAGCACATCTGCCAGTCCTACCAGGTACTGGGCAATCAGGACGAAGATCACGAATGGGAATGCATTGGTGCGCTGGTGCTGGACTACGTGGGCTTGTCCGAATATGACTTTGAATACCTGAGGGAAAGCATCCGCGAGCTGGGCGCACGTTGAGTCTGTGCGCTGGCTTGTCATCCCTGTAAAACCGAGTTATCCATGCCTGAATTACCCGAAGTAGAAACCACCCGTCGCGGCATTGCGCCCCATCTTGAAGGTCAGCGTGTCAGCCGCGTTATCGTGCGCGACAGCCGTTTGCGCTGGCCCATTCCCGAAGACCTGGACATCCGACTTTCCGGACAGCGCATCGTGCAGGTGGACCGGCGCGCCAAGTACCTGCTGATTCAGGCCGAAGTGGGTACGCTGATCAGCCACTTGGGCATGTCGGGCAATCTGCGCCTCGTCGAGGCCGGGCTTCCGGCGCTCAAGCACGAGCATGTCGATATCGAACTGGAGTCCGGGCTGGCCTTGCGCTATACCGACCCGCGTCGATTCGGGGCGATGCTCTGGAGCCTTGATCCGCATAACCACGAATTGTTGATTCGTCTGGGGCCGGAGCCGCTGACCGATCTGTTCGACGGTGAGCGCCTTTACGAGCGCTCGCGCGGCAAGTCGATTGCGGTCAAACCGTTTGTCATGGACAACGCCGTGGTGGTCGGGGTGGGCAATATCTACGCGACCGAAGCGCTGTTCGCGGCAGGTATAGACCCGCGACGCGAAGCCAGAGGAATTTCACGGGCGCGTTATCTCAAGCTCGCCATCGAGATCAAGCGCATTCTGGCCTACGCTATAGAACGCGGCGGCACCACGCTGCGTGACTTCATCGGCGGCGACGGCAAGCCGGGGTATTTCCAGCAGGAATTGTTTGTCTACGGGCGTGGCGGCCAGCCATGCAAGGTCTGCGGTACAACGTTGCGTGAAATCAAGCTGGGGCAGCGCGCCAGTGTTTATTGTCCAAAATGCCAGCGCTGAAATACGAGAGGCGCAGAGCATAAGGCCACTTGCTTAAGCTGCACCCCTGTTTATAGTGATGGCACCTTAATTATTTGCTACGCCTGAAGGACCAAGCCATGAGCCCGTTTCGTATTCTTGCTGCCACGCTGGCGCTGTTTGTCGGCCTGCAGGCACTGCCTGCGATTGCCGCCGATGTCTCCACCGGCAGCGGCGATCCGGTCTACACCATTCAGAACCCGCCAGCGTTCGCGATGATCGGCGATCTGCTGATCGCCCGACCGCTGTTGATCGCGGCCACGGTCATCGGTACAGGGCTGTTCGTGATTGCTGCGCCTTTTGCAGCGGCAGGCGGCAACCTCGGCGCAACGGGCAAGGCGCTGGTGGTCGATCCGGGCAAGGCAGCCTTTGTGCGTTGCCTGGGTTGCACCGGTGACGGGTATGGCAAGCAGCAGTAAAGGCTGTATCAGGCTTTGCTGGTGATGATCCGGTACTTGTCCATCAGCTGTTCTTTGCTCTCGACGTGATTTTCATCCAGGGGGATGCAGTCGACCGGGCAAACCTGCTGGCATTGAGGCTCGTCGTAGTGACCCACACATTCGGTGCACAGGTTCGGGTTGATCACGTAGATCTCCTCGCCTTGTGAAATCGCCTCGTTTGGGCACTCGGGTTCGCAGACGTCGCAGTTGATGCAATCGTCAGTGATGATAAGGGACATGAATTGCTCCTGCCGCAGCCGACGCCGGGGCACATTAAAACCAATGCGGCGAATTGTGCCGCATTAGGCTTCGGGATGCACCTTCACATGCAGTGCGTCTAGCGCTTGAAACGTTCGGTCAGCGCCTGAGCGACAGCAGGATGAACGAATTTGGTGATATCACCGCCCAACGCCGCGATTTCACGCACCAACGTCGAGGAAATGAACGAGTAGCGCTCTGAAGGTGTGAGGAACAGGCTTTCGACGTCCGGTGCCAGCTGACGATTCATGTTGGCCAACTGAAACTCGTACTCGAAGTCCGACACCGCGCGAAGACCGCGCAGAAAGACGTTGGCATTCTGTTCCTTGGCAAAATGCGCGAGCAGCGTCGAAAAGCCGACAACTTCTACGTTAGGCAGGTGTTTGGTGACTTCGCGGGCCAGCTCGACACGTTGTTCCAGAGGAAACAGCGGGTTTTTCTTCGGGCTGGCGGCAACCGCAATGACCACGTGGTCGAACAGGCGCGAGGCGCGCTCGACCAAATCTCCATGGCCCTTGGTAATCGGGTCGAAGGTGCCTGGGTACAACACTCGGTTCATCGCGTCGTCCTGGTCGGAGTCCGTTGTGGGACTCGGATGGTATCGCAGCCTTCCCGATGGGCCAAGCTGCGTAATAAGCGCCAAGTGTCGTATTGCGCCGATTATCGGCCATGTTTCAGCCCAAACCCCCGATTTTGGGGCTATTTACTGTGGTGCGGATGATGCTCGACGCGCAGCAATTGGCTAAGACACCTTGTGTTCAGCTTGCCTGCGTCGACTCGTCACTGGTGCTGCTTCGATTCTGCCACCATTGCGGCATCTGCCTGCGTTAAGATTGCCATCATCTGATTAGCACTTAGAGTGGCCTTGTCCGCATGGCAACCCGTACCAAAACCCGTGAACGCATCGTGCAAACCAGTCTGGAGCTGTTCAATCAGCAGGGCGAACGAAGCGTGACCACCAATCATATTGCTGCGCACATGGAAATCTCGCCCGGCAATCTCTATTACCACTTCGCCAACAAGCAGGTGATCATCGCCGAGCTGTTCACCGAGTATGAAACGCTGGTGGGCAGTTTTCTGACCCTGCCTGCCGACCGCCCGCCGACCATCGAAGACAAGCGCGACTATTTTCTGGCGATAATGGACGCCATGTGGCGCTACCGTTTTCTGCACCGCGACCTTGAGCATCTACTGACGTCGGATGCAGAGCTGGCGAGGCGTTACCGGCGCTTTTCGTATCGCTGCCTGATGCAGGCGATGACTATCTATCGGGGGTTTATCAAGGCTGGCATCCTGAAAATGGATGAATCGCAGATCGAGTGGACCAGTCTCAACACCTGGATCGTTCTGACGTCGTGGGTGCGTTTTCTGTGCACCAACCGGGAAAACGCTACAGAGTTGAACGAATCGGCGATTCGACGTGGCGTCTATCAGGTACTTATGCTCGAATCTGTGTTTGTCGCGCCTCAGGCTCGCGAAGCGTTCGACGCGCTATGCGAAACGTTTCACTCGACGTTGCCTGAGGTTCTGATGTGAATTTCAGAGCCGATGAGCGGCCCGCTTGTCGGTTCTCTGCCACAGGAGTGTGTCATGTCCATTGCGCAACTGATCAGCCCCGAGCAACTGGCTGCACGACAGAAAACCCCAGGTCTGGTGATTCTCGATTGCCGTTATGCGCTTGAAGATTCCGATTACGGTCAGCGCAGTTACGCCCAGGGGCGTATCGAGGGCGCGTCCTTTGCCGATCTGAAGCGCGACCTCAGCGGGCCAGCGATCAAAGGCAAAACAGGCCGCCACCCGCTGCCGGACCCGGAAGTCTTGTTACAGTGTTTTCAGGCATGGGGCATCAACGCTGACAGCGATGTCGTGCTGTACGACGACGGACCTGGAATGTATGCCGCGCGCGCCTGGTGGTTGCTGGCCTGGATGGGCAAGCGCGAAGGCGTGTACCTGCTCGATGGAGGGCTGAAAGCCTGGCACGCTGCAGGCCTGCCGTTGAGCCTCGACGCGCCGAATCGTGAACCGGGCAGTTTCAGCGGTGAGCCGGACATGTCGATGGTGCTCAGCGGCAGTCGCCTGCACGGCCGCCTCGGTCGCCCGGAAATGACCTTGATCGACGCCCGCGCCGAAGCGCGCTTCCGAGGTGAAGTAGAGCCTCTGGACCCGGTCGCCGGGCATATTCCCGGTGCTCAGTGTGCGGCCTGCACCGATAACCTCGGGCCGGATGGACGCTTTTTGCCACCTGAGCAGCTCAGGCAGCGTTTTGCCGAAAAACTGCAGGGTCGTCCGCCGGAAAGTCTGGTGTCTTACTGCGGATCAGGCGTCACGGCCTGCCATAACCTGTTCGCCCTGTGTCTGGCCGGGTATCCGCTGGCAACGCTTTATGCGGGCTCGTGGAGCGAGTGGATCAACGATCCTGAGCATGAAATCGCCACGGGCGCCGCTTGATCCGTCGTCAGCCTGATCAGGCGTTTTCGCGCTGATGTGCGGCGCTTAGCCAAAGCGGGATGCGGCGCTCAAGGTAATAGCCCGGATTGCGCAACGAGCCGTCGACGAAACCGACATGCCCGCCTCTGGCGTGTAGCTCAAACTCGGTGCAGGGCGACAGCTCGCTCGGTTCGGGCAGGCTGTGGGGGAACACGAACGGGTCGTCGCTGGACTGGATGATCAGCGTCGGCGTCTGAATCTGACCCAGATAGTAGCGGCTGGATGCCCTGCGATAGTAATCCGTGGCGTCGGTAAAACCATGCAGCGGTGCAGTCACCCGTCCATCGAAGTCCCAGAACGTTCGCATGTTCTCCAGCGAGCCCAGCGCGGCGAGTTCGGCCAGCCCCTCGCTGATGCCTTCATGCTGGAAGCGGTGCTGCTTGTCACGGATATACGCCAGCATTTCGCGCATGAAGTGTCGTTGATAAACCCTGGAGAACCCTTGGCCGATGCGGTTGGCGCATTCGTCCAGCCGAAACGGCACTGACACCGCCACCGCGCCCCGAAGATCACTGCTGGCGCCGGACTCCCCCAGGTACTTGAGCAACACATTGCCGCCCAGCGAATACCCCGCCGCATAAATCGGAGCCAATGGCCGCAGCGAACGCAAATGAGCGATCACCTCGGCCAGATCCTCGCTCGCGCCTGAGTGATAGCTGCGCGACAGCAGGTTCGGCTCTCCCGAGCACCCGCGCCAGTTCAGCGCCACACTGGGCCAGCCCTGCGCCGCCATGGCCTTTTGCAGACCGGCTACATACGGCGAATTGGACGACCCGGTCAGGCCGTGCAGTACAAGAACCAGGGGTTTATCGGGCTCATCCGGACCATGCCAGTCCATGTCCAGAAAATCCCCATCCTTCAACCACAACCGCTCGCGAGTGCGCGCCAGCAACGTCGGCCTGCGCAGCAGCGGCCCCCACAGCGTCTGCAAATGCGGATTGCCCATGCCGACGGCCGGGATGAATGGATTGGCATGGGACAGAAAGGTAGGGCGTGTGGACACGTGCTTGCTCAACGATCGGTGCAGTGACTGAAGCTGTACGTTGCCATTAAGTGGACCGGGATGTAAGGGGAGATTCAAGTAGCGTGGTGGCGTGTCCCCGTGATGCGTTGCTAACCTTGACCCGCTCTGACGTAAGGCTCGATTGGCGGCTGCTCGCGACGCTCGGCCTGCCACAGGTCGTGATCAGCCTGAATGCTCAGCCAAAGACGCGCGCTGCTGATGCCCGCCCGCTCAAGCCTTACTGCCAGGTCAGGACTCACAGGTGCAAGCCCATTCAGTATTTCTGAAAGGGTCTCTTTGGCAAAGCCCAGATGACTGGCGAACTCCGAAACGGTGGTCTGCAGACCAGGAATCACCTCTTCAAGCAGGATTTCACCCGGATGTGGGGGGTTATGCATTTCCACAGGGACCTCCGCTCAGTGGTAATCCAGATAATCGACCAGCTCGACATCTGTCTCTAGGAAACGAAAAATAATACGCCAGTTGGCGTTTACAGTTATTGACCAGAACCCTTCCAGTTCTCCCCTGAGGGGGTGAAGCCGCCAGCCGGGTATATTGATGTTAGCTGGCACTTTCGCTCGATTCAGAACCATCAGGACATGTGCGATACGTCTTGAATGATCTGCCCTGATTCCGCTTGTAGAGCCGGTTTCAAAAAAAATCCTGAGACCCTTGTGTCTCCAGCTGACAATCAAGCTGTGATTGTGATGCGGCACATCACACTCCGCAATCGCCATTTTGCTGTCCTGTTTTCTTTGTTCATAACTTTCCTTCATGCACGCAGAGGCCATGCAGAACGTGTAAATGTCGTGAGCAAATGGGACTATTTTTGCGATTACGGGTCAACGAGTGCGACGTAGGATGGGTCTTTAATTCAAGTAGGTCGCATGATCTGAGAGGGATATTGAGGCAAGAATGGAGCGCGCCATGCGCTCCACCCAGTAGCGTATGAAAGCGGCCTAGCCCCGCTGCCACAACGCGTAATACACCTGACCAGCCTTTTTCTCGCGGTGCAATCGCCAGCTTCCCGGCAAGCCGGTGGTCGATGGCGGGGTTTCGCTTTCGGTGTAGATCCAGGCGGTGTCGGCCAGCCAGCCGTGGCTTTCCAGCAGGTTGCAGGCTGAAGCCAGCAGGCCTTGATGGAAGGGCGGGTCGAGGAACACCACGTCAAAGGGCGATGCCGTGGCGGTTTCCAGATGGCGCAGGGCGTCGGTCTGGGAGACCTGGCCGCTGGTGCAGTTCAGTGCGTTGAGGTTCTGGCGCAGGCTGGCGATGGCCGCCGCGTTGCTGTCCAGCGCCAGGCCCATGCTGGCGCCACGGGACAGGGCTTCGAAATACAGTGCGCCGCTGCCAGTGAAAACGTCCAGCACCCTGGCACCAGCGATGTAGGGTGCCAGCCAATTGAACAGGGTTTCGCGCACCCGGTCAGGCGTCGGGCGCAGGCCGGGGGCGTCGGGGAAGGTCAGGCGACGGCTGCCCCATTCTCCGCCGATGATACGAAGCTGACCCAGGCCGTTGTGGCCCTTCGGACGTGGATTGGCCATCAGTGTTCCGGGACCCCTACAGGTTGGCGGGTGGGTTTGTCGGTCGGCGCTGGCAATGGCTTTTGCTCCACGGTCGGGCCAACGGTAACAATGACCATCTTGTCGGCGCTCAGGTGCTTGCTCATCGCAGCTTTCACCTGTTCGACGGTCACGCTCTGGGCGGCGGCCATGTAGTCCTCAAGGTAGGTCAGCGGCAGGTTGTAGAAGCCGATTGCACCTAGCTGACCCACGATGGCCGAATTGCTGGCTGCGGTAAGCGGGAAGCTGCCGGTCAGTTCGCGCTTCACATCGTCGACTTCTTTCTGGGTCGGGCCGTTGGCGAGGAAGTCGCGAACGATGTCCTGCACCAGCTTGAGGGTGTTTTCGCTCATTTCCGCACGCGTTTGCAGGCCGATCATGAACGGTCCGGCAACCTGCATGGCGGTGAAGCCAGATGACACGCCGTAGGTCAGGCCGCGTTTTTCCCGCACTTCGGTCATCAGTCGGCTGCCGAAGCCGCCACCACCCAATACCGAGTTACCCACGGTCAGCGCCGCGTAGTCCGGGTCGTTACGGTCGATGCCCAGTTGCGCGAGCATCAGGTGGGTCTGGTTGGACGCGAATTCGATATGCGTGGTGCCTGCCTTCGGCTCAACCGGATCAGCGACCTTCGCCAGTGCCGGGCCTTTGGGCAGCGAGGCGGAAACCTGCGCCGCGACGGCTTGCGCTTCGTCCCGCGACAGATCGCCTACCAGAGCAATCACCGCGTTGCCTGCCGCATAGCCTCTGGCGTGGAAAGCCTTGAGCTGAGCCAGGGTAATGGCATTGATGCTTTTTGCGTCGCCTTCGCTCGGATGAGCGTAGGGATGGTCGCCGTACAGACGGTTGAACAGTTCCTTGCTGGCGATAGCGCCGGGGTTCTGTTTCTGATTCTCGAAACTGGCGATCAACTGGTTTTTGATACGGGCCAGAGAATCGGCAGGGAAGGTAGGCTTGCCCACGACTTCGCTGAACAGCTTCAGGGCCGGGTCGCGTTTGTCGGCAGTACTCAGGCTGCGCAAGGACGTGACCGCCATGTCGCGGTAGGAACCGTTGCTGAAATCCGCTCCCAGGCCTTCGAAGCCCTGAGCGATGGCGTTGACGTCCTTGCCTTTGACGCCCTCATTGAGCATGGCGTTGGTCAACAGGGCAATGCCGGGCGATTTCTGGTCCTGGCTGCTGCCTGCGGCGAATGTCAGGCGCATGTCGAACATCGGCAATTCGCGCGATTCCACGAACAGCACCCTGGCACCCTCGGCGGTATTCCAGGTCTGGATGTTCAGGGCGCGACGGGCCGGTGCCTTGCCGTCCAGCTCCTTGAGGGTTTGCAGGTTACTGCCCAGTGCCGGAGCAGCCTGGCCAGGCTCGGCAGGGGCGGCGTTGTCGGCCACGGCTGGCAGTGCGACAAAGGTGCCGAGCGAACCGGCCAGGATCAGGCCAAGCAGCGCATGACGTGGAGCGTTGCGCGTGATCATTTGGCTTTCTCCTCAGGCAGAACGTGCGCAACGCTGAGGCGCTCACGGGTGAAATAGGTGTTGGCTGCTTTCTGGATGTCCTGCGGGGTTACGCTCTGCAGGGCTTCCAGCTCATTGTCCATCAGCTTCCAGGACAGGCCGACGGTTTCAAGCTCGCCGATCATGGTCGCCTGGCTGGTAATCGAGTCGCGCTCGTAGACCACACCGGCAATGACCTGAGCCCGAACGCGCTCCAGTTCTTCGGCGGACGGTGCCTTGGTTTTCAGCTCGTCGAGCAGACGCCAGATGCCGGCTTCCACATCGGCCAGGGTCTTTTTCTTTTGCAGGTTGGGTGTGGCGCTGATCATGAACAGGCTGTCGCCGCGAGCAAATGCGTCGTAGCGCGACGATGCGCCGGAGACCAGTTCTTCGCCACGTTCCAGGCGTGAGGAAATGCGTGCGCTGTAACCACCGTCGAGCAGTGCCGCAATCAGGCGCAGGGCATTCGCCGAACGTGGGTCTTCAGCGGTCGCAACGCTTGGCACGTTGAAGCCGTAAATCAGGCTCGGCAACTGGGTTTTGACGTGCAGAGTGATCTTGCGCTCGCCCGGCTCGGCCAGTTCCAGCGGTTTTTTCGAGGGCGGCACGTCGCGGCGCGGGATCGGGCCGAAGAAACGCTCTGCCAGGGCTTTGACCTCGTCCGGTTGCACATCGCCAACCACCACCAGCGTGGCGTTGTTCGGTGCGTACCAGGATTCGTACCAGTGGCGCAGCTCTTCAACCTTCATGCGCTCCAGATCCGCCATCCAGCCAATGGTCGGCGTGTGGTAGCCGCTGGCAGGGTAGGCCATCGCCTTGAAACGTTCGAATGCCTTGCCCATCGGCTTGTCATCGGTGCGCAGGCGACGCTCTTCCTTGATGACTTCGATCTCGCGGCTGAACTCATCGGCGGGCAATTTCAGGGTTGCCATGCGATCGGCTTCCAGTTCCAGGGCGACGCTCAGACGATCGCGGGCCAGGACCTGATAGTAGGCGGTATAGTCATCGCTGGTGAACGCATTCTCTTCAGCGCCCAGATCGCGCAGAATCAGTGAAGACTCACCCGGCCCGGTCTTGCTGCTGCCCTTGAACATCATGTGTTCAAGGGCATGGGACAGGCCGGTCTGGCCGGGTGTTTCGTAGCTGGAGCCGACCTTGTACCAGATTTGGGAAACCACCACCGGAGCGCGGTGATCTTCGCGGACGACAACCTTCAGGCCATTGTCCAGGGTAAATTCATGGGTCGGTTGCGAATCAGCAGCCAATGCTGTCAAAGGCAGACAAATAGTGCTGAGCAGCAGGCCTGCGGCGCGGCGGGCTAGAGCATTCATTCGTAGTTTGAACCTGTAGGACGGCCCGCGTGAACTTAGCGTCGGCGGGCGCGGGGGTGTTAGGATACTGATCCGTTTGCTTCAGAGACAGCCTTCACTGGCCGATTGCGAGTGAAACCTGTCTGAAACGCAGGTAAAGGTAGCGCTTCACGCGGCCGTTGAGTGAACAAGAAGTCCTAAACGCAGTCTGTTTTGCATGTCCGAATTTTTCCGGGTCGCCCTCTGGCGCCCCGCAACCTTGAGATAGCCGTCCTCCATGTTTGGTTCCAACGACGACAAGAAGACCCCAGCCGAGGCTGGAGAGAAGAAAGGCCTGTTCGGATGGCTGCGCAAGAAACCGCAGCAAGCCGAGCCAGCGCCACAAGAATCATCCCCGACGCAACCCGATCCGGTCCACGACCCGGTTGTGACCACGCCGCAGGTTGAGCCTCCTGTTGCCTCGCAATCTGTACCCGAGAGCATCGTCGAACCGGTTGCGCATTCGCAGCAAGGCCACGTCGAGCCGGGTGCGCCGTCGCCTCAGCCGTGGCTGACCTTGCCGGTAACCGAAGAGCCAGTGGCACTGAGTGACGAGCGCGAGCCGCACATCACCCCGCCAATCCCGGAGCAAAGTCAGGCTCAGGCCGTGCCCGAGCCGGTCGCGGCGGAACCTGTGGCCGATATCGTGCCGCTGAGTGTTCCCGAGCCGCTGCTGGTTCAGCCTGTTCCAGAACCAGAACCAGAACCAGAACCAGAACCAGAACCAGAACCCGTCGTCGCGCAGGCTGTGCCACAACCGGTAGCGCCTGTTCCGCAAGTGGTTCCTGCTCTGGCCTCTGCTCCGGTACAAGAGCCCGAAACCGGCAAGGTCGGCTTTTTTGCTCGTCTGAAGCAGGGGCTGTCGAAAACCAGCGCCAGCATCGGCGAAGGCATGGCCAGCCTGTTTCTGGGCAAGAAGGCCATCGATGATGATCTGCTGGAAGAAATCGAAACCCGTCTGCTGACCGCCGATGTCGGCGTTGAAGCCACCTCAGTCATCATCAAGAGCCTGACCCAGAAAGTCGCGCGCAAGCAGTTGACCGACGCCCAGGCGTTGTACACCTCGTTGCAGGGTGAACTGGCCGCGATGCTCAAGCCTGTCGAGCAACCGCTGGTGATCAAGGTCGAGCACAAGCCGTTCGTGATTCTGGTGGTCGGCGTCAATGGCGCGGGCAAGACCACGACCATCGGCAAGCTGGCCAAGAAGCTGCAACTGGAAGGCAAGAAAGTCATGCTGGCAGCGGGCGACACCTTCCGCGCTGCGGCCGTCGAGCAGTTGCAGGTCTGGGGTGAGCGCAATCACATTCCGGTGATCGCCCAGCACACCGGTGCCGATTCCGCCTCGGTGATTTTCGATGCCGTGCAGGCCGCCAAGGCCCGTGGCATTGATGTGTTGATCGCCGACACCGCAGGTCGCCTGCACACCAAGGACAACCTGATGGAGGAGTTGAAGAAGGTTCGCCGCGTGATCGGCAAGCTGGACGCAGATGCTCCTCACGAAGTCCTGCTGGTCCTCGATGCAGGCACCGGGCAGAACGCTATCAATCAGGCCAAGCAATTCAACCAGACGGTTACGTTGACCGGGCTGGCGCTGACCAAGCTGGATGGCACAGCCAAAGGCGGCGTGATTTTCGCCCTGGCCAAGCAGTTCGGCTTGCCGATTCGCTATATCGGCGTCGGTGAAGGTATCGATGACTTGCGTACCTTCGAGGCCGAACCCTTTGTTCAGGCACTGTTTGCGGAGCGGGAGCGTCCATGATTCGATTCGAGCAGGTCGGTAAGCGCTACCCGAATGGACATGTCGGGTTGCATGAACTGAGCTTTCGAGTACGTCGCGGCGAGTTTTTGTTTGTCACTGGTCATTCCGGTGCCGGCAAAAGCACGCTGTTACGCCTGTTGCTGGCCATGGAGCGTCCAACTACCGGCAAACTGATGCTTGCCGGCCAGGACCTTGGGCAGATCAGCAACGCACAGATCCCGTTTCTGCGTCGTCAGATCGGCGTGGTGTTCCAGAATCACCAGTTGCTGTTCGATCGCACGGTGTTCAACAACATCGCTTTGCCCTTGCAGATCCTTGGTCTGTCCAAGCCCGAGATTGCCAAACGGGTCGATTCGGCCCTTGAGCGTGTGGCGCTATCCGATAAGGCCGAGCTGTACCCCGGCGACCTGTCCACCGGTCAGCAACAGCGTGTCGGGATTGCCCGCGCCATTGTCCATCGCCCGGCCTTGCTGCTGGCCGATGAACCTACCGGTAACCTCGACCCACGTCTGGCGGCGGAAATCATGGGCGTGTTTGAAGATATCAACCGACTGGGGACCAGCGTGCTGATTGCCAGTCACGACCTGGCATTGATCGCCCGCATGCGTCATCGCATGCTGACCCTGCAGCGCGGTCGTCTGATCGGTGATGGGGAGGCCGGAGTATGAGTGCCACACGCAGCCCCAAGGTTTCAGAGCGCGTCGCGCCAAAAGCGGCCGATCCGCTACCGCCGAAACAGAAAAAACAGCGCCACGACCACGATGACGATGGCCCGGATTTCAGTGCGTTGTTGTCGGCGTGGCTGGAAAGCCATCGTTCCAGTCTGCTGGACAGCCTGCGACGTCTGGGAAAACAACCGATTGGCAGTTTCTTTACCTGTCTGGTGATGGCGATTGCCTTGAGCTTGCCGATGGGCCTGTCATTGCTACTGAGCAATGTCGAGCGTCTGGGTGGTTCGTGGCAGCGCGCTGCACAGATTTCCATCTACCTGAAGCTGGATGCCAATACTGCTGATGGCACTCGCCTGCGTGATGAAATCAAGTCGATGCCCGGCGTCGCAGATGCCGAGTACATCAGCAGCGAGCAGGCATTGGGTGAATTCAAGCAACAGTCCGGTCTTGGCGAGGCGCTCAAGGAATTGCCAGAGAACCCGCTTCCGGGTGTGGTACTGGTAACGCCGGATGAAGTGGACAAACCTGCACTGGAAGCCTTGCGCACGCGCTTGGCAGAACTGCCTAAAGTCGAGCAGGCGCAACTGGATCTGGTCTGGGTCGAAAGACTGGCCGCGATCCTCAAGCTGGGTGACCGATTCGTTTTCGGCTTGACGGTTTTGCTTGTCTCAGCTTTGCTGTTAGTAATTGGTAACACAATTCGTCTACATATTGAAAACCGCCGTATCGAAATCGAAGTCATCAAGCTGGTGGGCGGTACTGACAGCTACGTGCGCAGACCCTTCCTTTATATGGGCGCGCTGTACGGTTTCGGGGCAGGTATCCTGTCCTGGGGCGTTCTGGCTTATGGCCTGAACTGGCTGAACGGTGCGGTCGTCGGGCTGGCAGGTCTCTATGGAAGCGACTTTGCGCTGGCAGGTGTTCCGATGGGTGATGGTCTTTCGCTCTTGCTTGGAGCGGTTCTGTTAGGGTATATCGGTGCCTGGATTGCGGTCGCTCGTCACTTGCGTGAACTGGCGCCCCGTTAGAGGCAAATTTTTCGTTCACCAGACTGGCTTCTGAAAATCAAGGAACTTGGTTAGCGGTTCCGGGTCAATCTGGCTATTGCTGAACTGCACATAACCTGTGCGCTGGAGGTTTTTTCGTATGACCACTTCTTTGCAACCTGCTTATGCTTTAGTCCCGGGTGCGAACCTTGAGGCCTATGTGCACACGGTCAACAGCATTCCCTTGCTGACGCCCGAGCAGGAGCGTGAACTGGCTGAAAGTCTCTACTATGAGCAGGATCTGGACGCGGCCCGACAAATGGTCCTCGCCCACCTGCGCTTTGTCGTGCACATCGCGCGCAGTTATTCGGGTTACGGTCTGGCTCAGGCTGACCTGATTCAGGAAGGTAACGTCGGTCTGATGAAGGCCGTGAAGCGCTTCAACCCCGAAATGGGCGTGCGTCTGGTGTCCTTTGCCGTGCACTGGATCAAGGCCGAGATTCACGAGTTCATCCTGCGTAACTGGCGCATCGTCAAGGTCGCCACCACCAAGGCGCAGCGCAAGCTGTTCTTCAACCTGCGCAGCCAGAAGAAGCGTCTGGCCTGGCTGAACAACGACGAGGTGCATCGCGTCGCTGAAAGCCTGGGCGTCGAGCCGCGTGAAGTGCGTGAGATGGAAAGCCGTCTGACCGGTCATGACATGGCCTTTGACCCGGCAGCCGAAGCAGACGACGACAGTGCGTTCCAGTCTCCAGCCAACTATCTGGAAGACCACCGCTACGACCCGGCGCGTCAGCTGGAAGATTCCGACTGGACCGACAACTCCACCGCCAACCTGCATCAGGCGCTGGACGTGCTGGACGAACGCAGCCGCGACATCCTCTACCAGCGCTGGCTGGCAGAAGAAAAAGCCACGCTGCACGACCTGGCGCAGAAGTACAACGTCTCCGCCGAGCGTATTCGTCAGCTGGAAAAAAGCGCGATGAACAAGCTCAAGACGTCGATAGCTGCGTAAGGCTACCCGGCAACGAAAAACGCCCCGAGATGATCGGGGCGTTTTTGTTTGTGTACCAGCTATCGTGCGTCGCTCCGCGTCGCATGCCGCTTCGGACGCTTCGCGTCCTCTTTTGTGACGCAATCACCTTTTGTGACGCAATCACCACCGACGGCTGCTATTGAGTCCCTGCAAATACTCATCCCCACCCAACTGACGCATTTGCTGACGAATCCAGCCGGCGCGACGCGAGACGTAGCTGCTCGGGTGGCTGGCGCTCCACTCGCGCGGGTTGGGGAGGACGGCGGCGAGGTAGCTGGCCTGTTGTACAGAAAGCGCGCTGGCGCTGGTGCGGAAGTGATGTTGCGCTGCTGCCTGCGCGCCGAATACGCCTTCGTCCCATTCGACGCTGTTCAGGTACACCTCAAGGATGCGCTCCTTGGACCACAGCAGCTCGATGAGCATAGTGAACCACGCCTCCAGCCCCTTGCGCAGGTAGCTGCGGCCGGACCAAAGGAACAGGTTTTTCGATACCTGCTGGCTAAGCGTACTGGCGCCACGGATCGAGCCGCCGCGCTCGTTGTGCAGGATGGCCGCTTGAATGGCGTCGACGTCGAAACCCCAATGCTCGGCGAATTTCTGATCCTCGCCGGCAATGACCGCAATTTTAAGGTTGTCGGAGATCCTGTCCCACGGTTCCCAGTCGCGTTGCAGGTCGATAGGCTCGCCGTCAACCCAGGATTCGACCTTGCGTTCGACCATCAGCGCGGTGCCTGGTGGCGGTACCCAGCGCAGAACCAGAACCACGAGAACACTGCCTGCGGCGAACCACAGCAGGGCTTTGACGATGCGACGAAGGATAAACTGCAGCATAGAGATGGCTTGGCCGAACCCGTTGAGCGGGCCATTATACAGACCGTGCGCCTTTCGACGATTTTTCACTGGAGTTCCTGATGCTTCGTAGCTTTTTGATGCTTGCTGCCTTCTTCGGCTTCACGGGTGTGGCGTTGGGCGCATTTGCCGCTCACGGTCTCAAGGAACGCCTGAGTGCCGAGTACCTGGCGGTGTTCCATACGGGTGTGCTTTATCAACTAATCCACGCGCTGGCCCTGCTCGGTGTGGCGATACTGGCGACGCACATCCCCGGGCGTCTCGTCACTTGGGCCGGATTCTCGTTCGCTATCGGGATACTGTTGTTCTCCGGCAGCCTGTACGCGCTGACCCTGACCGGCATCGGCAAGCTGGGCATCATCACCCCGTTCGGTGGTCTGGCCTTTCTGTTTGGCTGGTCGATGTTGGGTCTGGCTGCCTGGCGGTTGGGCTCTGCTCCTTGAGTGACGGCTTGCACGGCAGATCGCGCTTGAGACGAATGGCGTGGCTTTGCCTTGGTCATACCCGCTGATCGGGCTAGAATGCTGGCCCCCCAAAAATGATGGCTGCTCTCGCATGCACATTCAGTTGAACGGTGAACCCTTTGAATTGCCCGATGGCGAAACCGTCGCGGCATTACTGACCCGCCTGGACCTTGCCGGACGCCGGGTTGCGGTGGAACTGAACCTGGATATCGTGCCGCGCAGTCAGCATGCGGCGACCGTCCTGAGTGAAGGCGATCAGGTCGAAGTGGTTCATGCCATTGGCGGTGGCTAGCTCGCAACCTGCACTCAGCCCAACCCCCATCTGCACGTTATGAGGATTTCCGATGAGCAATGTTCGCAGCGACAAGCCCTTCGTCCTGGCCGGTCGGACTTTCGAGTCGCGTCTGTTGGTAGGCACCGGCAAGTACATCGATATGGAACAGACCCGTCTGGCCATTGAAGCCTCGGGTGCCGAGATCGTGACTGTTGCCGTGCGTCGCACCAACCTCGGCCAGAACCCCGGCGAGCCGAACCTGCTGGATGTGCTGCCACCTGATCGCTACACCATCTTGCCGAACACCGCTGGCTGCTTCGATGCAACCGAGGCCGTGCGCACCTGCCGCCTTTCGCGGGAACTGCTCGACGGTCGCAATCTGGTCAAGCTCGAAGTCCTGGCTGACCAGAAAACCCTGTTTCCGAATGTGATCGAAACCCTCAAGGCCGCCGAGATCCTGGTCAAGGACGGTTTCGACGTGATGGTCTACACCAGCGATGACCCGATCATCGCCCGCCAGCTGGCCGAAATCGGCTGCATCGCGATCATGCCGCTGGCAGGGCTGATCGGCAGTGGTCTGGGGATCTGCAACCCATACAACCTGCAGATCATCCTTGAAGAAACCAAGGTCCCGGTATTGGTCGATGCCGGTGTCGGCACTGCCTCCGACGCCACCATCGCAATGGAGCTGGGCTGTGAAGCCGTATTGATGAACTCGGCCATCGCCCATGCCCAGCAGCCGGTGATGATGGCCGAAGCCATGAAGCACGCTGTAATTGCCGGTCGTCTGGCGTACCTCGCCGGACGCATGCCTCGAAAACTCTATGCCAGCGCATCTTCGCCGCTGGATGGCCTGATCAAGTAAGAGCCCGTTGATGACTGATTCGCACGTTCCGCACCCAGAGTCGCCTGCTGTCGAAGAAGGCGAAGAGCGCCCGCACCGCCGCATCAAGAGTTTCGTGATGCGTGCCGGTCGCATGACCGAAGGTCAGCAGCGCGGCCTTGATCAAGGTCTCCCGCTGTATGGCCTGTCGCTGACCGATGCGCCGGTGGATTTCGATCAGGTGTTCGGTCGCGCTGCGCCGCGCACGCTGGAAATCGGCTTCGGCATGGGCCACTCGTTGCTGGAAATGGCGGCAGCGGCTCCCGAGCACGATTTCATCGGTGTCGAGGTGCATTCCCCAGGCGTAGGCGCGCTGCTCAACGGTGTGCTGACCCAAGGGCTGACCAATGTGCGCGTCTACGATTGCGACGCCATTGAAGTGCTGAACCGCTGCGTCGCCGATAACAGCCTTGATCGCCTGATGCTGTTCTTCCCGGATCCGTGGCACAAGAGCCGTCACCACAAGCGCCGCATCGTGCAGCCTGAATTCGCCGCACTGGTGCGCAGCAAGCTGAAGGCAGGCGGCGTGTTCCACATGGCCACCGATTGGGGGCCTTACGCGGAATACATGCTGGAAGTGATGAGCGTAGCGCCTGGTTATCGCAATCAGGCTGAAGACAACCAGTACGTTCCGCGCCCTGCGGAACGGCCGATCACCAAGTTCGAGCGCCGTGGCGAGAAGCTCGGACACGGCGTATGGGATCTGAAGTTCGAGAAAGTCGACTGAGCGTGCTGATCGTGCCCGGTTGCATGGGCACGATCACGCAGTATGAAGCCCGTTACTGAATCTCGTCCGGCTTGACGATCACCCAGTTCTTGTCCGCCGTGACCGGCAGCTTCTCCTTGGCCTGAGCTTCGGCATTGTCCTTGATCATGCCGTTCAGCTGGGTCATGTACTTGTCCTTGCGGTTGATCCACAAGTGCACGCCGCCCTTGCTCACGTCGACGCTGTGAAACAGCATGTAGCCGTCGCTGGTCGGGGTATCGCCGCCGACCAGGACCGGTTTTTTCCACTGGTCGATGTAGGTCAGAATGGCCGCCTGCTTGCCCGCCATCCAGGTTGCCGGTGTCCACAGGTATGGCGTCAGCTCCAGACCCATGTTGCTTTTCGGATCGTATTTACCCGCCGTGATCTGCTTGCGTGCCGTGGTCAGCTCGCCTGTCTTGCGGTCCTTGAGCAGCGTGCTCACGCCGATCACATTCTGCGGTTTGACGTTGTAGCCGTACTTCGGATCGGCAGCGACCATACGCACCAGCTCTTCGGACGCGGCGGTCATCACATACACCTCGATGCCGTTTTCCATCAGCTTGTTGTACAGCTCGGTCTGCCCGGTGAATACGCGCGGCGGCTCGACATTGAGCTGCTTGACGGTATCGCCGTCGTAATAGGTCGCCGGGATCGGCTTTTTCAGGGCCATCAGCTCATCGACATAGCCTTTGAGCTCCTGCAGCGTAAAGCCGGAAAACACCTGCGCGACCCACGGGTAGCAGACCATGTCGTCTATTTCGCAAAGGCGATAGTAGTAGCTGAACAGGCTTTCCTTGTGCTCGGCGGTGTCTTTGAAGGGGATCAGCTTGAGCGAGGGATCGAGTTTTTCGCGGGTGATCAGGCCTTTGTTTTCCATGTACGGCAGCAGCGACTCTTCGAGGTCGAAGCGGTAGCTGGTGTTGTCCATGTCGAAGACTGCGTAATTGCCCTTGTTGGCATTCGCCGCAATCATCGCGTCGAGCGCCTTGGCGGCAGGCTCGGGCCAATGCTTCAATTCGGTGGCTGCGATAGCCTGGCTGGCAAGCCCGAAGCAGACGGCAGCAGCCAACAGTTTTGGCACGAGTTTCATAGGCGATTTCCCCTTGTCGAAAAAACGAAGGGGCAGACCGTAACAAATTATTGTGAAGGCAAAAGTACGTCAGCGACCCGAAAAAGGCCAAAAGACGCCGTTTGCCCCTTTATTTGCGACAGTTAAACCAAAAGCGACACTTTTATTGCAGTTTTTCGTCAGCGACCTCAAATGCGCCGAAAAACGCTTATCAGACGCGTTCCCAGACTTCAAAGTTGTAAGCAGGCTTGTCATCGACAGCCGCGTTCTCGGTATCGGACACCAGCGCCCATTGCGCCGTATCGATTTCTGGAAACCACGCGTCGCCATCAGGGCTAAGCGCTACGCGAGTCAGGTACAGGCGATCCGCCTGTGCAAGGCCTTGGGCGTACAGCTGCGCGCCGCCGATCAGCATCACTTCATCGACACCCTGTTCTTGCGCCCATTGCTCGGCGCGCACGACTGCGGCGTCCAGCGAAGGGAAGACTTCCGCGCCCTCAAGCTGCAAATCAGTCTGGCGGCTGACCACCAGGTTGAGGCGACCGGGCAGCGGGCGGCCCAGCGAATCCCAGGTCTTGCGACCCATGATGATCGGCTTGCCGAGCGTCGTGGCCTTGAAGTATTTGAAATCCCCCGGCAAATGCCAGGGCATGGAATTGTCGACGCCAATCACTCGGTTTTCACCAAGGGCGGCAATCAGGCTGAGGGGGAGATGAGTTTTCATGCGCCGAGGATATCAGAGGTCGCGGGGCAGGCGAATGAACTGACATGCGCCGTGCTCAGTCCCATGACTGCGGTTATGCTCACCGCTGAATTCAACCAAGAGACACTGTGTGACTGCACTGACCCCACTCGATACCCTCTGGCTGACCGAAGCCGTGCGCCTGCGTGAACAACAGGCTGGCGTGCTGGATGATCAGGAAGCCAATCGCCGCGCCCGGGCCGCTGGAGGCGACCTGACTGCCCGTATTACCCATCGCGCCCTTGGGCTGGCACAGCGTGACGGCATGCTCGGCGCATTGCACCACTGGAAGCAGGGCGCGCGGTTGGCGTTGGTTGCGCTGGCGGTGTTCGCTGTCATCAGTGGCGCGGGCCTGGCCTTCGCCGCAATGGGCGACGGGCAGGCACCGGTCAATGTGTTCTGGGCACTGGGCAGTCTGCTTGGGCTTAATCTGGTGCTGCTGGCTGCGTGGGCGCTGGGCTTGATCTTCGCTGGCCGCAGCAACAGTGGGCTGGGCCGGTTATGGCTGTGGTTGAGTGAAAAGCTTGCCCGTGACGCCCAGGCTGCGCAGCTCGCCCCCGCGCTGGTTCTGCTGCTGCAACGCAAGCGCCTGAATCGCTGGGTGCTCGGCCTGGTGGTTCACAGCCTGTGGCTGCTGGCGCTGGTCAGTGCGCTGGTGGTGCTGTTGATGCTGATGGCGACCCGACGCTACGGGTTTGTCTGGGAAACCACCATTTTGAGCAGCGACACTTTTGTCAGCATGACCCAGACACTCAGTACCGTCCCGGCGTGGCTGGGCTTCAGTGTGCCGGACGAAGCCATGATTCGCGCCAGCGGCAATGGCGCTTTGAGTATCGAGAATGCGCGTCAGGCCTGGGCTGCGTGGCTGGTGGGCGTGCTGCTGGTCTACGGCATTGTGCCGCGTCTGTTGCTGGCAGCGTTCTGCCTGTGGCGCTGGAAGCAGGGGCGTGCGGGGTTGCGTCTCGATCTTGAATTGCCCGAGTACCTTGAACTGCGTGAACGATTGATGCCCAGCAGCGAGCGATTGGGCGTCAATGACGTCGAACCCGCCGCGTTGCATCAGGTTCAGCCCGGCGTAGGTGCGTCCGACAGCAATGGCGCGTTGCTGGTGGCCATCGAGCTGGATGATCAACACGTCTGGCCGCCAGAACTGCCGTCCGGCGTGGTCGATGCGGGCATTCTCGACAGCCGCGAGTCGCGACACAAGCTGCTGGAACAACTGACTCACTATCCGCCTGCGCGCATAGTGGTCGCCTGTGATCCTCGCCGTTCACCGGATCGCGGCAGTCTGGCGCTGATGGCCGAACTGGCGCGCAGCGCGGGGGCGACACGCGTCTGGCTGCTGCCCGCGCCTGCCGGGCAGGTGCTCGATCTGGAGCGTCTGGGCGACTGGCACGCCGCTCTGGATGGGTTGCAGTTGCCGCGCACCGACAGCGCGCCCTTGAACTGGCTGGAGACAGGCCATGACTGAAGCAGACAATGCCCGTGCCATCAAGCTGGCGGTGGTCGGCCACACCAACGTCGGCAAGACCTCGCTGCTGCGCACCCTGACCGGCGATGTCAGCTTCGGTGAAGTGTCTCACCGGCCCAGCACCACCCGTCATGTGGAAGGCGCGCGCCTGTCGGTGGACGGTCAGGCGCTGGTCGATCTGTACGACACGCCCGGTCTGGAAGACGCCATTGCGCTGCTCGATTATCTGGAACGCCTGGATCGTCCCGGCGAACGTCTGGATGGCCCGGCGCGACTGGCGCGTTTTCTGGAGGGCAGTGAAGCACGCCAGCGCTTTGAGCAAGAGGCCAAGGTCATGCGCCAGTTGCTCGGCTCGGACGCCGGGCTGTATGTGATCGATGCACGCGAACCGGTGCTCGCCAAGTACCGTGACGAGCTGGTGGTGCTGGCCAGTTGTGGCAAGCCGTTGCTGCCGGTGCTGAATTTCGTCAGTGCGCGCGAGCACCGCGAGCCGGAATGGCGAGAGGCACTTTCACGCCTGGGGCTGCATGCATTGGTGCGCTTCGACAGCGTCGCACCGCCGGAAGATGGCGGCCGTCGTCTGTATGAAAGCCTGGCGCTGCTGCTGGAAAGCGCGCGGCCTCGGCTTGAACGTTTGATTGAGGATCAGGAGAAACAACGTCGAGCCAGAAAACACAGCGCGGCTCGTCTCATCGCCGAACTGTTGATTGACTGTGCAGCGTGTCGGCGTAGCGTCGAGACCAGTGCCGAGCAGGAACAGCAGGCGGTGGAAGCGTTGCGCAAGGCTGTTCGTCAGCGTGAGCAGCAATGTGTCGAGGCGCTGCTCAAGCTGTACGCCTTTCGCAAGGACGACGTGTCTACCAGCGATTTGCCGTTGATGGACGGCCGTTGGGGCGATGATCTGTTCAATCCGGAAACCCTCAGGTTGATGGGCGTACGGGTTGGTGGCGGCGTGGCAGCCGGTGCGGCGGCCGGGGCAGGGGTCGATCTGATGGTCGGCGGCGTAACGCTTGGCGCGGCGGCTTTGGTCGGTGCGATTGCAGGCGGTGCCCTGTTGACGGCGCGCAGCTACGGCGGACGCTTGCTGGGCAAGTTGAAGGGCCGCAGGGAGTTGACGGTGGACGATGCAGTGTTGCGCCTGCTTGCTCTGCGACAGGGGCACTTGTTGCTGGCGTTGGGAGTGAGAGGCCATGCGGCCATTCACAGCATGGAATTGACCACGCCGCAGGACAAAACCTGGCGCAAAGGCAAAATCCCCGAGCCGCTCACCCGCGCCCGTGCCCACCCGCAATGGTCAACACTCAACCCGCACGCCAAACCGAATCAGGCTGAGCGGCAGGAAGCGATTGATCAACTGGCGGATGTGGTTTTGCAGGATTGACTGTTCCGGCGCTGAAGACCGGACGCAGAGCGTCCAGAACTGCATGCGACGCGGAGCGTCGCACGATAGTTGAGATATCGCTCCAGCGTGGGAATGCCGTGGGTGACGCTCCGCGTCACAAATCTGCGCCTTGACGCATCCTCCAGAACCCCCGCATTCAGGCGCTTTTCAGCGTGCCGTTTACCGGCGAAAACCTGCCGATTATTTTTTATTGATTGATCGTTCAATAAAAAATCTTTAGACTGGCCTCACCGTTTTGGTACAACGATCATTGCAGACACCCGGGAGAATCGCGCCAATGCCCAAGGTCGGAATGCAACCCATCCGCCGCCAACAACTGATCCAGGCCACGCTCACAGCGGTCGATCAGGTCGGTATGGGCGACGCCAGCATTGCTCTGATTGCGCGACTGGCGGGCGTGTCCAACGGCATCATCAGTCACTATTTTCAGGACAAGAACGGCCTGATTGCCGCCACCATGCGGCATCTGATGAACGCCTTGATTCTGAACGTCCGCGAACGTCGGCAGGCGCTGACCGAAGACAGCCCAAGGGCTCATCTGCAAGTGATCATCGAAGGTAACTTCGATGCCAGTCAGGTCAGCGGCCCGGCCATGAAAACCTGGCTGGCCTTCTGGGCGACCAGCATGCATCACCCTTCGCTGCACCGATTGCAGCGTATCAACGACCACCGTTTGTATTCGAACCTGTGCTGTCAGTTCCGCCGCACCTTGCCACTGGAACAGGCACGCAGCGCCGCCCGCGGGCTTGCCGCCCTGATAGACGGGCTGTGGCTGAGAGGCGCGCTGTCAGGCGATGCATTCGACACCGAGCAAGCACAACGGATTGCCTACGAATACATGGATTTTCAACTGGCGAAATCGGCTGGCTGAGAGCTTTAGAAGCCTGCCTGCCGAACGACTGCAAAACCGTGTTGCCCAATGTTTCCGGCACGCTGAAATCAGTCATCGCCCCCCCCAATTGAATTTGCGAGGACTTTATGGCCCGTTTTGAACTGCAGAAACTTTACATCGATGGCGGTTACGTCGATGCCAGCAACACTGAAACCTTCGATGCCATCAACCCGGCGAACGGCGAAGTACTGGCGCAGATCCAGCGTGCCGGCAAGGAAGACGTCGAGCGCGCAGTCGTTGCTGCTGAAAAAGGCCAGAAGATCTGGGCTGCCATGACCGCTGTCGAGCGTTCGCGCATCCTGCGTCGTGCTGTCGATATCCTGCGTGAGCGCAACGACGAACTGGCCGCGCTGGAAACGCTGGACACCGGCAAAGCCATCTCCGAAACCCGCTACGTGGACATCGTGACCGGTGCCGACGTGCTGGAATACTACGCCGGTCTTGTACCCGCCATCGAAGGTGAGCAGATTCCGCTGCGCGACTCTTCATTCGTGTACACCCGCCGCGAGCCGCTGGGTGTGGTGGCCGGTATCGGCGCCTGGAACTACCCGATCCAGATCGCACTGTGGAAATCCGCCCCGGCGCTGGCCGCGGGTAACGCGATGATCTTCAAGCCGAGTGAAGTCACTTCGCTGACCACCCTGAAGCTGGCAGAAATCTACACCGAAGCGGGCGTACCGAACGGCGTATTCAACGTGCTGACCGGCAGCGGCCGTGAAGTAGGTACCTGGATCACCGAGCACCCGCGCATCGAGAAAGTCTCCTTCACCGGCGGTACTGACACTGGCAAGAAAGTCATGGCCAGCGCCTCGAGCTCGTCGCTCAAGGAAGTGACCATGGAGCTGGGCGGCAAATCACCGCTGATCGTGTTCGACGACGCCGATCTGGACCGTGCGGCCGATATCGCGATGATGGCCAACTTTTACAGTTCCGGTCAGGTCTGCACCAACGGCACCCGCGTGTTCGTGCCGAACGCTCTGAAAGCCGAGTTCGAAGCGAAAATCCTCGAGCGTGTGAAGCGCATCCGCGCCGGCAACCCGGAAGACGAAAATATCAATTTCGGCCCGCTGGTCAGCTTCGAGCACATGGAAAGCGTGTTGGGTTATATCGCCAAGGGCAAAGAGCAGGGCGCACGCCTGTTGTGCGGCGGCGATCGCTTGACCGGTGGTGTGTTCGACAAGGGCGCTTTCGTTGCGCCAACCGTGTTCACCGACTGCACCGACGAGATGACCATCGTGCGTGAAGAAATCTTCGGCCCGGTGATGAGCATCCTCGGCTACGACACCGAAGAAGAAGTGGTGCGCCGCGCCAACGACACCGATTTCGGTCTGGCCGCAGGCATCGTGACCCGTGACCTGAACCGCGCACACCGCGTGATTCATCTGCTGGAAGCCGGTATCTGCTGGATCAACGCCTGGGGCGAGTCGGCGGCACAAATGCCGGTCGGCGGTTACAAGCAGTCGGGGGTTGGTCGTGAAAACGGTATCAGCTCGCTGGCGCAGTACACGCGGATCAAGTCGGTACAGATCGAACTGGGCGACTACGCCTCGGTTTTCTAAACACGGTTCAAGTGGCACGCGGCAAACCTCAAGCAGACGCAATCAAAAGCGGTTTGCCGCACCCCATTTTCACAAGTATCGCCTCGCTGCTTCTGCTTGCAGCCAAGGCTTGAGACTTGCAGCTCTATGAGGGAGCCTCTATGACGACTCAATCCGAATACGACTACATCATCATTGGTGCCGGCTCTGCCGGTAACACCCTGGCAGCCCGTCTCACCGAAGACGCGGGCGTCACTGTTCTGCTGCTGGAAGCCGGTGGCCCGGACTATCGTCTGGATTTCCGTACCCAGATGCCAGCCGCACTGGCATTCCCGCTACAGGGACGCCGCTATAACTGGGCCTACGAGACCGAGCCAGAGCCACACATGAACAACCGCCGCATGGAATGCGGTCGTGGTAAAGGCCTGGGCGGTTCGTCGCTGATCAACGGCATGTGCTACATCCGCGGCAACGCGATGGACTATGACGGCTGGGCCAAGGAGCCGGGTCTCGAAGACTGGAGCTACGTCGACTGCCTGCCGTACTTCCGCAAGGCCGAAACCCGCGACATCGGCCCGAATGACTACCACGGTGGTGAAGGTCCGGTCAGCGTGACCACGCCCAAGGCGGGCAACAATCCGCTGTTCCATGCGATGGTCGAGGCGGGCGTGCAAGCCGGTTTCCCGCGCACTGACGACCTCAATGGTTATCAGCAGGAAGGCTTCGGTCCGATGGACCGCACCGTGACGCCTAACGGTCGTCGTGCCAGTACCGCCCGTGGTTATCTGGACGAGGCCAAGAAGCGCTCGACCCTGACCATCGTCACTCACGCGCTGACCGATCGCATTCTGTTCGAAGGCAAGCGTGCCGTCGGCGTGGCGTACCTGGTAGGCGACAGCGACACCCGCATCCAGGCCCGTGCCCGCAAGGAAGTGCTGTTGTGTGGCGGCGCAATCGCTTCGCCGCAGATTCTCCAGCGTTCCGGTGTCGGCCCGGCCGAAGTGCTGAACAAGCTGGATATTCCGGTGGTTCATGACCTGCCGGGCGTTGGCCAGAACCTTCAGGATCACCTGGAGATGTACCTGCAGTACGCCTGCACCCAGCCGGTGTCGCTGTACCCTTCGCTGAAGTGGTGGAACCAGCCTGCCATTGGTGCCGAGTGGATGTTCCTCGGTACGGGTATCGGTGCGAGCAACCAGTTTGAAGCCGGTGGTTTCATTCGCTCCAGCGAAGCGTTTGAATGGCCGAACATTCAGTACCACTTCCTGCCGGTCGCGATTAACTACAACGGCACCAAGGGCGTTCAGGAACACGGGTTCCAGGCTCACGTCGGCTCCATGCGTTCGCCGAGCCGTGGTCGTGTGCAGGTCAAATCCAAAGACCCGCGCGAGTACCCGAGCATCCTGTTCAACTACATGTCCAGCGAGCAGGACTGGCAGGAGTTCCGTGATGGCATCCGCCTGACGCGCGAGATCATGCAGCAACCGGCTCTGGACCCGTACCGTGGCCGCGAAATCAGCCCTGGTATCGATGTGCAATCTGATGAAGCGCTGGACCAGTTCGTACGTGAGCATGCCGAAACGGCTTACCACCCGTCCTGCTCGTGCAAGATGGGCACCGACGAGATGGCCGTTGTCGACGGTCAGGGCCGTGTGCATGGCCTGCAAAGCCTGCGCGTAGTCGATGCCTCGATCATGCCGATCATCACCACGGGCAACCTGAATGCACCGACAATCATGATCGCCGAGAAAATCGCCGACAAGATCCGCGGTCGTCAGCCCCTGCCTCGCAGCACCGCCGACTACTTCGTTGCAGGCGACAAACCTGCACGTGGCAAGCCGCTGCGCGAAATCAGCCACCAGGCCTGATCTGACGATGGGCGTCCTCCCTGGACGCCTTTCGTTGTGCATGCTCCAGCGTGAATGCATTTCACGGCGGTTCCCGTCGCAAGAGGACGCGGAGCGTCCAGAACGGCATGCCAACGCGGAGCATTGGCACGATAGTTACAAGATTCTCGTTCCTCACGCTCCAGCGTGGGAATGCATTTCTCGACGCTCCGCGTCGCAATGGACGCGGAGCGTCCAGAACGGCATGCCAACGCGGAGCATGGGCACGATAGTTATAAGATTCTCGTTCCTCACGCTCCAGCGTGGGAATGCATTTCTCGACGCTCCGCGTCGCAATGGACGCGGAGCGTCCAGAACGGCATGCCAACGCGGAGCATGGGCACGATAGTTATAAGATTCTCGTTCCTCACGCTCCAGCGTGGGAATGCATTTCCCGACGCTCCGCGTCGCAATGGACGCGGAGCATTGGTACGAGCGCCAACTCGATTCAGACCCTCCTCCCGACAGACGCGAATTGCCACCATCCCTCCGCTCTGCCACAATCGCGAATGATTCTCTTTAGTTAGATCTTTCTCATCGAGGCTATTCGTGTCGTCAGTCCCAAGCACTCATAGCGAGATTGTTGGCGCGCTGTATCGCGATCATCGTGGTTGGCTGCTGGCCTGGCTCAGACGCAATGTCGCCTGTCCACAGCGTGCTCAGGATTTGAGTCAGGACACGTTCTTGCGTTTGCTCGGGCGTCAGGAATTGCTGACGCCCAGAGAACCGCGAGCTTACCTGGCAGCCGTTGCCAAGGGGCTGATGTTCGACTACTTCCGCCGCGCTGCGCTGGAGCAGGCTTATCTCGTGGAGTTGATGCAGGTTCCCGAGGCCGAGCAGCCTTCGCCGGAAGAGCAGATGCTGATTCTGGAAGATCTCAAAGCGATCGACCGTATGCTGGGCAGTCTCTCCAGCAAAGCACGGGCAGCCTTTCTGTACAGTCGCCTCGACGGGCTGAGCCACGGCGAAATTGCCGAGCGGCTGGGCGTCTCGGTTTCGCGCGTCAGGCAATACCTGGCTCAAGCCATGCGTCAGTGCTATGTGGCGCTCTACGGTGAGCCGACATGAACACCAGGCCGGTATCCGCTCATGTTCTGGACGCCGCGATCCAGTGGCAATTGAACATGGATGGCAGCAGCGGCAATGACGCTGAACTTGCTCGCTGGCTGGCCGCCGACGAAGAGCATGCCAGGGCCTGGAGCCAGTTGGGCATGGTCAATCAGCGTTTTGCCTTGCCAGCAGGTCCGGCGCGCAAGGCATTGCAGCACTCGCCTGGTGCCCAGCGGCATAGCTTGCGCAAGCTTGGCGGCGGTCTGGTCGGCGTGTTCATGGCGTTGGGGCTGGCATTATTCGTCGGCGACCGCTACCTGCCGATAGATTACTGGCTTGCCGATCAGCGCACCGCCACCGGTGAACAGCGTGACGTGCGTCTGGCGGACAACACCCTGATTCGCCTTAACACCCACAGCGCGATTGATGTGCGCTTCGATGCGCAGCAACGTCGGGTGATTCTGCAGGACGGCGAAATAATGGTGCAGACCGGCAATCATGACGATCCGCGTCCCTTCATCGTCGAAACTGCGGATGGCAAAATGCGCGCCCTGGGTACGCGCTTTCTGGTCCGTCGCGAGCCAGACGGAACACTGCTCAGCGTGCTGCAATCAGCGGTTGCCGCCAATGCGCGCAATGCGTCCGGTGAACAGGTTCTGCGCGAGGGCCAGCAGGTTCTCCTCACGCGCAATGGCCTTGGCCCGTTGCTCAGCATGCCTTCCGGCGTCGACGCCTGGACGCGCGGCATGTTGGTGGTGGACAACGCCCGGCTGGCGGACATGCTTGCTGAACTGGGTCGTTACCGTACAGGCCATCTGGGTGTCGACTCGACCGTGGCTGATCTGCGTATTACCGGCACATTCCCGCTGGCCGACACTGACCTGGCGCTCAAGGCGTTGTTGCCGACCTTGCCCGTGCAGATCGAACAGCACACCGCGTGGTGGGTCACTGTGCTGGCCAGGGATGAGCAGGCCAGCAGCAATCCGGCAAAACTCTGAAACATACCTCTTCATGCCTGCACCGGATCGCCCTGACACTTTTCCGGTTTCGAGCGGCTTAGTCTTACAAGTCATTTCGGGGGCACGCTCGGTTTTGCGTCCCTTCGCCTGTGGATAAACCATGAAAAGCCAAACCGTACGCCGCTGGTCCATCGTGCATACCTGGAGCAGCCTGATGTGCACCCTGTTTTTGTTGATGCTCGCGGTTACAGGCCTGCCGTTGATCTTTCATCATGAAATCGATCATCTGCTCGGCGACGCTCCGCATTACCGGGAGATGCCTGCCGACACGCCGCATCTGAACCTGGAGCAACTGGCCAGGGCTGCCGAAGCGCATCGCCCCGGCGAGGTGATGCAGTATTTCGGCTGGGATGACGAAGACCCCAATGGCGTGATGGCCATCACCGCGGCAACCGCAGATACCGAGCCCAACTCATCGCATACCTTCGCCCTTGATGCACGCACCGGTGAAGCGCTGGAAATGCCTTCTGCCAATGGCGGCTTCATGATGGTCATGCTGCGCCTGCACGTAGACATGTACGCCAACCTGCCCGGCAAATTGCTGCTGGCGTTCATGGGTTTGCTGTTTGTGGTGGCGATTGTTTCCGGGACCGTGTTGTATGCGCCGTTCATGCGCAAGCTGGAGTTCGGCCAGGTGCGGGTCAATAAATCCAGGCGTACGCGTTGGCTGGACCTGCACAACCTGATTGGCGTAGTCACATTGACCTGGGCGCTGGTGGTGGGCGTGACGGGGGTGATCAGTGCCTGTGCCGATCTGCTGATTGCCTCCTGGCGCAATGATGCGCTGGCCACCATGATCGCCCCTTACAAGGACGCGCCGCCATTGACCCAGCGCGCCCCGGCGACTCGATTGCTGGAAATTGCTGAATCCGCTGCGCCCGGCATGCAGGCCGATTTCATCGCTTTCCCCGGTACGCGCTTCTCCAGCGAGCATCATTACGCGGTGTTCCTCAAAGGCAACACGCACTTGACTGCGCACCTGGCCACGCCAGTGCTGATCGACGCGCAGACGCTGCAAGTCACGGCCGTGGTCGAGCGTCCCTGGTACATGGATGCATTGGGTATGTCGCAGCCTCTGCATTTCGGTGATTATGGCGGCATGCCGATGAAGATTCTCTGGGCGGTACTGGATGTGCTGACCATCATTGTGCTCGGCAGCGGGGTGTACCTGTGGTGGGTGAGACGGCGTGCCACGCGCTCGGTGAGCGTGATTCGCGCTCAGGCGGCGCAATGAGTTCCAGGCCATCGCGATTCTGGAAGACCATTGCGATACCCGCCTTGATAGCGCTGCTTATCGGCGTCGGCTTGTTCGCCGCGCTGCTGGGTGATGGCTGGTGGGATACGCTGGCGTGGCTGGGCATGGGGACGGCTGCCCTGTTGAGCATCAAGGGCTTGCTGGTGCGGCGCGGCTGATTGAAACGCTCATTGCAGGCGCGTCACAGGCTGACTAGTCTAGGATCCTGTCTCATTCGAGGAACACCCATGTCAGCGCCCACGATGACGTTGTACTTCAACGCCGCCTCGCCTTTTGCCCGCAAGGTGATGGTGATGCTTCATGAAACCGCTCAGCTCGATCGCGTCGAGTTGCAGACCACAGTGCTGACACCGATCAGCCCGTCTGCCGAGCTCAATGAAGACAACCCGGCCGGTAAACTTCCCGCGCTAAGGCTGGCTGACGGCAACGTCATTCACGACAGCCGGGTGATTCTTGATTATCTCGACCACCAGCACGTGGGCCTGCCACTGATCCCCCGGGAAGGCTCGGCACGCTGGAGGCGCCTGACCCTGGCTTCGCTGGCCGATGCGGTGTTGGATGCAGCGGTAATGATCCGCTACGAAACTGCCTTGCGTCCGCAGGAAAAACACTGGGACCAGTGGCTGGACAACCAGCAGCAGAAGATTGAACGCTCGCTGCATTACTTCGAAAGCGATGCGGTCACCGAGCTCAGCACATCCTTCGATGTCGCATCGATCAGCGTCGCCGTGGCGCTCGGTTATCTGGACTTTCGCCAGCCGGATCTGAACTGGCGCAGCACTTATCCGCGACTGGCCGCCTGGTATCTGGACGTCAGTCAACGCCCGTCGATGATCGCGACCCTGCCGCCAGTTTGAGTCAATCTGCGTCGCGCCTCACGCTCAGAACGGCGTACCCACGCGGAGCATGGGCACGATGGTGTTCTCGCGTGCGGCTATCGTTCCTCACGCTCCAGCGTGGGAATGCCGTGGGTGACGCTCTGCGTCACAGATCTGCGCCGCGCCACGCCCTCAAGATCGGACGCAGAGCGTCCAGAACGGCATGCGACGCGGAGCGTCGCACGATAGTTGGGGATGAGAGACGCCTCAGCAGTCAGGCTGGTCAGCGGTATAGCGGCGTGCCGGATTAACCGCTGCGTCGAACTCGCGCAGCGCCTTGGCGCCGATCAATAGCGGGAAGTTGAAGTGGCTGCGATCGACCAGGTTGACTTCGACCGTACGCTTCTTGTTTCCCAGGCACAGTTCCAGGTCTACAACAGGACGCTTGGCAGGGTTGATGCCTTCGTCGTCTTCGTCATCACCTTCTGCACGCCCTTTGATCTTGCTGATCCGCGACACCTTGTGCTCATACACCTTGTTGTCGGCGCCCTTGGTTGCCAGACGGAATCGCACCCAGTCATCGCCATCACGCTGGAACAGCTCGATGTCCTTGGCCGACAGCGATGCAGTCAGTGCGCCGGTGTCCATCTTGGCCTTGAAGGTCTGGTCTACGTCCAGAACCTTGATGTTCTCGTAGCGGCCATACAGCGTCGGTTCAGCAGCCATGACCGGCAGGGCCAGCAACGACAATAGCGCCAGGATCGGTTTCACGTGAGAGGTTCCTCGCAATGGTCAGCGCCTGATTGGCGCGCGTTTTTAGACAGCGAACCTGCAGTAGGTTCGCCAGCAAGAGTGTCAGGCCAGCATAAATGCCCGGACGTGAAACATTTGTAAGCACCTGTGTAATTGGCGTAAAACGCGTGGGTCTTTATTATTGCCGCCCCTGAACCTTCAAGAGTCCGCCATGCGCCGTCTGCTCACCGGCTGTTTTGTTGCTTTGCTGTTACTGATCAATACGCTGGTGTTGATAGGTCCGTTATTGGTTTTTGCCTTGCTCAAGCTGCTGTTCAGAGGCCGAATGCGCGATCGCTGTTCAGTCGCCGTTATGTGGATTGCCGAAACCTGGGCCGAGATTGATAAGGTTATCTTCGCAACCTGTGTACCGACGCAATGGGATATTCGTGGCGATGAGGGGTTGCGCAGTGATACTTCGTATCTGGTCATCAGCAATCATCAGTCGTGGGTGGATATTCCTGCGCTGGTCCAGGCACTCAACCGGCGCACACCCTTCTTCAAGTTTTTCCTGAAAAAAGAACTGATCTGGGTGCCCCTGCTGGGCCTGGCGTGGTGGGGGCTGGATTACCCGTTCATGAAGCGCTACAGCAAGGCGTTTCTGGCGAAGCACCCGGAACTGAAGGGCAAGGATCTGGAAATCACCAAGGCCGCCTGCGAGCTGTTCAAGCGTCAGCCAGTGACCATCGTCAACTATCTGGAAGGCACGCGCTTTACTCCGGGCAAACATGCGACTCAAGCATCGCCCTATACCCATCTGCTCAAGCCCAAGGCCGGTGGCGTCGCATTCGTGCTGGCTGCCATGGGTGAGCAACTGGACGCCATTCTGGATGTCACTGTGGTCTATCCGGGTTCAGGCATTCCCGGGTTCTGGGACATGCTGTGCGGACGCGTGCCCAAGGTGATCGTCGACATCAGGACTCGCGAAATGGACCCGGCACTGTGGCAGGGCGATTACGAGAACGATCCGGTGTTTCGCGAGAAAATCCAGAGCTGGGTCAACCAGCTCTGGGTGGAGAAAGATGCGCGTATTGCGGCGTTGCGGCTTGAATCAGCTGCCGGTACGCCATAACCCACTCAGGCTCTGCAACGCCGAACCGCTGGCACCTTGCTGCCCGAGGTATTGCAGAATCAGCGGGGCAAACTGGCTGACCATTGTGCTGTCCATGCCCAGTGCCTTGAAGGCGTTATTCACATCACCCATGCTCTGCACGTTGCCCAGTGCGCTGTTGAGCATCGAGTTATCGCCGGACTTGCCACCGAGCAGACTGCCCAGCCCGTTTGCGCCTCCCAGGCTGTCCAGTGCGGAGGTGCCGGACATCTGCTCCAGGCCAGGAACGGATTTGGCCAGTTGCGAGTAATCAGTGCTGGTCAGTTTATTTTTTGCCAGCCCGAGCAATGCGCCTGTTCCGCCAACGGCTTGTTCAGGGGTGACATTGAGCTGGGTGCCAAGGGTATTAAGCAGTCCTGCGACTTCAGGGGCCGCCGTGGCTTTCTGATTGCCACTCGTGGCATTGGAAACCGCATTTGCGGCGTCATTCAGATTGAAGGCAAACACCGGGCTTGCAGCCAGTGCCATCAACGTTACCAAAGCCATACCGCGTGCAGTTTTCATTGCGTCACCCTTATCAAACCTGAACCGCCCATGAGTGGGCGGTAAAGCAGACGGTTTGACTGTGATCAACAGAGGCTTGTTCCCAACGCGCTGAAGACAGGCAGTTATTTCATTTGCCTGAATCGGCTCTGGCAGACGAGGTGGGCTCCCTAGCATTTCTGCTAGCTGTGCAGCACGAGATCACACGCCCAGAATTACGGTTCTATCATCGATCGCCGCAGGTGATGTTCATGTCTTCTGCCAGCCCTGTAGTGCTCTGCACTTACCATTACGACGCAACGGATCGCTTGGCCGACTGCTCGCCTGCGGGGCAGGGCAGGACGCGGCTTTTTTATCAGAAGAGCCGCTTGGCGACGCAAATTCAGGGGCAGATACAGCACACGCTTCTGCGTACGGACGAGCATTTGCTGGCGCAACGGCGTACGCAAAACAACCAGAGCGACTGTGCTTTGCTGGCGACGGACCAACAGCAATCCGTGATTGTGGCTCAGGGTTCGGCGTTTGCTTATACGCCATACGGCCATCGTCATCCATCAGCAGGGTCGATGAGCCTGCCTGGCTACGCTGGCCAGCGAGTTGACCCGGTGACGGGGCACTATTTGCTGGGGAATGGGTATCGGGCGTTTAACCCGGTGTTGATGAGGTTCAACAGCCCGGACAGTCTGAGCCCGTTTGGTGAGGGCGGGGTGAATGCGTATGGGTACTGTGAGGCGGATCCGGTTAATCGGGTTGATCCGGGCGGACATTGGCCAACGTTTTTAGTGAAAATTTTGAAAAGAGCAAGCCGTGTGAAACAGCGTTTACTTGGTCGAAAAGGTAGCCAGGATTCTCTATCTTCCCCGTTGCTTGATCGTTCCGGGTCCACACAGGTAACTACTTCAACTAACTCGGTGAGCTCGCATACGTCTGCACCTGATGTTATCGATGGGTCACAATTTGTTGTCCCACCACCCCGCCCTCCCAAGACAGGACAGCTGAACGGCATTCCGCCGGTCCTTCCTCCCAGAAACGCGCGATCGAGTGTTATCCCACCCCAACCACCCCGTCCTCCCAAAAACATGCCACCACCACCCCTTCCTCCCAAGAACGGGCAGGCCGTTAATTCCCCATCACCCCCTCGTCGAACGATTGTGTCTATAGCAGGTGAAAAAATGGATATTCGTGAAGCCGTTAGAAAGTTGGAACAATGGATCCCGAAAGCGTGAATAATTTGCTGGCAAGGGTAAGCAGGTATCGCGTGTTGTAGTTAATTATGTTAGCTATTATAAAACGGTCGTTAAAAACTTCGACATGGCAATGGCGCGTTGCACAAGCCTGTAGACGTGCCAAGTCGATTCGGATAAAGGCCAATCACCCGGTTGGTTAGAGGTTAGGTGGGGGGCTTTTAATCATGAAGGCGATAGTAAGGTTGCAGTGCTCAAGTCGTACCCAACAACTTATGCGGATTAATTACAAATTTCTTCGTCACGTCCGCATCAAACTCCACGATGGCGGGCGCTTCGGTCTGAGCGCCGGCATGACTGTGTTCAGCGCCTTTCGGCCTGGCACCTATTAGTTCTGCTAGCTGTGCGGAAGCACGGACTCAGCCCAGACTTGCTGCCATGGCTGACTTCAAAGGAGTGAAACCATGGCTTCGTCCGGGCAATCCGTGCTCTGTGTCTACCGCTACGATCCATTGGATCGCCTGGCCGATTCTTCGGCTGCGGGGCAGGGCAGCACTCGCCTTTTTTATCAGAAGATACTCTTGGCTACGCAGATTCAGGGGCAGGTCCAGCACACGCTTATGCGCACGGATGAGCATTTGCTGGCGTGCCTGAGTGCAGAAAATAATCAGCGCGACGGCGCGTTGTTGGCGACGGATCAACAGCAGTCAGTGATTGCCGCTCAGGGGTTGGAGTTTGCCTACACGCCTTACGGACATCGTCATCCTTCAGGCCCCGCAAGCCTGCCGGGCTTTACCGGCCAGCGAGTTGACCCGGTGACGGGGCACTATTTGCTGGGGAATGGGTATCGGGCGTTTAACCCGGTGTTGATGAGGTTCAACAGCCCGGACAGTCTGAGCCCGTTTGGTGAGGGTGGGGTGAATGCGTATGGGTATTGTGAGGGGGATCCGGTTAATTGGGTTGACTTGACAGGGAGTACACCAACCTTGATGAAGGGACTTTTAAGAGCTTTTAAAATAATGAAGCCTTCCCGGCGTTTGTCTACGGATGGCGTTATTGGTAGTTCTATGTTGCGCGGTTCTGACGGGATGAACTTAAGTGCGAGTGCGCCACAGTTAAGTCGCTCTGCAGCGGTGCGACAAGTCAAGTCAGTGAGTGTGTCTGCAAAAAAATTGAATAAACAAGCAGGTCTTGACTATAGAAAATCTGCAAAAGAGTTTAAGGCCAACGATAAGCTTTATCGTCAGTATGTTGAAAGGGCTACACAGCTGAAAAAAGAGGCAAACACTGCGTTAAGTTTGTATGATGAGGATGGTCTCCCTTATGAGTATGATCTGGTTCAACAATACAAGAAATCGCAGAAAAACCTCGCTAACCCTATTCAGGATCTATCGACGCCACCCTCTTACAAATTAGCCCCTAAAATTGCTAGTGCTGAAAAAGAGTTAAGATTAATACGCCAGCAGATGTGAAAGAGCATTCCCCGCTCTTGAATCTGCTGACGTAATTAGTCAATAAACCCATTTGCTGTTAGATGCCTACACAGCACCGAACAACCCATGCGGATCAATCACAAACTTCTTCGGCACGCCCGAATCAAACTCGCCATAACCCCGCGGAGCCTCATCCAGACTGATCACCTCGACACCCACTATGTCGGCGATCTTGATGCGGTCCCACATGATGGCCTGCATCAACTGGCGGTTGTATTTCATGACCGGGGTCTGGCCGGTATGGAAGCTGTGGGATTTGGCCCAGCCCAGGCCGAAGCGAATGCTCAGGCTGCCCATTTTTGCGGCGGCGTCCACGGCTCCCGGGTCTTCGGTGACGTACAGGCCGGGGATGCCGATCTTGCCTGCGACGCGCACCACGCCCATCAACGAGTTGAGAACGGTGGCGGGTGCTTCGGCCTGTGCTCCGGCGTGACCGTGGCCGCGAGCCTCAAAGCCCACCGCGTCGATGGCGCAATCCACTTCAGGCTCGCCGAGCAGGGCAGCGATCTGCTCGTGCAAAGGGGTGTCCTGGGACAGGTCGGCAATTTCGAAGCCCTGAGCCTTGGCATGAACCAGACGCGTCGGGTTGACGTCGCCGACGATCACCACGGCAGCGCCCAGCAAGCGTGCTGACGCCGCCGCAGCCAGGCCGACCGGGCCGGCGCCTGCAACATAAACCGTACTGCCAGGGCCAACCCCGGCAGTCACTGCGCCGTGGTAGCCGGTGGGCAGGATGTCGGACAGGCAGGTCAGGTCGCGGATTTTTTCCATTGCCGCGTCGCGGTCCGGGAGTTTGAGCAGGTTGAAGTCAGCGTAAGGCACCAGCACGTACTCGGCCTGACCGCCGACCCAGTCGCCCATGTCGACGTAGCCGTATGCACCGCCGGGGCGGGCCGGGTTGACCGTCAGGCAGACGCCGGTGTTCTGTTCCTTGCAACTGCGGCAGCGACCGCACGCCACGTTGAACGGCACAGAAACCAGATCACCGACTTTCAGATGTTCCACGTCGCGCCCGGCTTCCAGCACCTCGCCGGTGATTTCATGACCGAGTACCAACCCGGTTTGCGCCGTCGTGCGACCACGCACCATGTGCTGATCAGAGCCGCAGATATTGGTGGAGACTACGCGCAGGATCACGCCGTGTTCGATGCGCTTGCCGCGTGGGTCTTCCATTTTCGGGAAAGGAATTGATTGCACTTCGACCTTGCCAGCGCCGAGATACACTACACCGCGATTACCAGACATACATGTCACCTCGCTTTTATTGTGGTGGAGCAGAGAGAAGCCGTTGCAGCTATAAAACCACCGTCCTGTTGGCGTTGAGAAACACCCGCCGTTCGATGTGATAACCGACCGCACGGGCCAGTGTCAGTCCTTCGATGTCTCGACCTTTGGCAATCAGGTCTTCGGGATAGTGGCTGTGATCAACCACTTCCACGCCTTGAGCAATGATCGGGCCTTCGTCCAGATCGTTGTTGATGTAATGCGCGGTGGCACCCACCAGTTTCACACCCTTGTTGTAAGCCTGATGGTAAGGCTTGGCACCCTTGAAACCGGGCAGCAGCGAGTGGTGGATGTTGATCGCCTTGCCGTCCAGCTTGCGGCACAAATCGGGTGAAAGGACCTGCATGTAGCGGGCAAGAATCACCAGTTCTGCACCAGACTCTTCAATGACCTGCCAGACTTTGGCTTCCTGCGCGGGCTTGTCGTTCGGGTCCAGTGGGAAATGGTAGTACGGAATGCCGTGCCAGCCAGCCAATGGCTCAAGATCCGGGTGATTGGACACCACCGCGACCACGTCCATGGACAGTTGATTGATACGCTGGCGGTAGAGCAGGTCATTGAGGCAGTGATCGGCTTTCGAGACCATGATTACTACTTTTGGCCGGTAGTTGGGCGCCGTGAGTTCGAAGATCATGCCGAACGTTTCACCGCGCGCGCTCAGCCCGGCCCTGAACGCCTGCTCGTCGAAAGCCTCGGGCTGACGAAATTCCACACGGATGAAGAAGCGTCCCGAGAGACGGTCATCGAAGGAGTGATGTTCTGTGACGTAGCAACCCTGCTCGAACAGAAAGCGCGTCACTGCGTCTACCGTACCCAGCATGCTGGGGCAGTCGGCGGTCAAAATCCATGTATCGGGCGCGCGGCTCATTGAATCAATGCTCCAGAGTATTTGTTATCCGCAAATATGACTGACAGTGCCAGCCTGTAGGCTTGGGCAGGACGCAGAGCGTCCGGAACTGCGTTCCCACGCGGAGCGTGGGAACGATAATCCAAGAGTCTTCATTGAGACCGACGCTACGGTTTCAGCCCCGGTTCCCGGCTCTTCACGCCTGAATGCTCAGCCCGTACTCTGCGCTCGCATCCTGCAACCACAGCCACCAGTAATCCGAGAAGCTGCGGCGGACCAGCAGTTCCCAGGTTTCTTCGCCAGTGCGGCGGATCACCAGTTGTGATTTGGCGAACACCGTGCCGACGGCCTTGCCCACCGGGAAGTTGTCCGGGTGCACGTCGTAGCTGGTGGACTTCATCAGCACCTGACGCACTTTCGGCCCGGTCAGTTCAAGTATCGACTGGCCGCCGCTGACGTTGACGATGGAGATATGCAGCCCGGTCAGCGCCTCGCGCAGCTTTTGCTCTGCCGCAAACTCTTCGCCACTCGGCACGATCAGCAGCCATTCATCCGGGCCAAGCCATTGCAGTGAGCTTTCGCCGTTGACCACCAGCATCAGTGCCGCTGGCAGTTCCATGCCCAGCGCCTTGTGCACGCCAGCGGCGAAGGCCTGGTCGTGGGCATCACCGCGAATAGTCAGATGGCCCAACAGCTTTTTCTCGCGCAGGAACACGCCGGGGCTGGCGCGACCCTTGCCGATCAGGCTGTCGAGGTTTGCATGGAACAGCGGCGACTCGGCTTTGACATCGGTGGTCGGGCGCTGCTGGTAAACGTTCGCTGTGGTCATGAATCACCTGCCTTGAATTCTGTGTGCTGCTGATGATCGGCGCTCCGCGTGTTACTCGACATTCTGGCGCTCACCCTTTGGATCGAAGAACACCGAGGAAACGATCTCGGCTTCGATCACGCTGCCGTCTGCCAGAGGCGCGAACACCCGCTCGCCCATACGCGCCAGGCCGCCTTTGACCACGCCCATCGCGAACGAATAGCCCAGCGAGTTGTGTGCATAGCTGGAGGTCACGTGACCGACCATGCTCATCGGGATGGTCTGTTTGGTGTCGAACACCAGTTGCGCACCCTCTGGCAGCCATTTGGTCGGGTCGACAGGCTTGAGGCCGACCAGTTGCTTGCGTTGTTCGCGTACACAGTCTTCGCGATTCATACCGCGCCAGCCGATCCAGGAGAATGGCTTGGTCCGGCCGACACACCAGCCCATGTTCAGGTCGTCCGGGGTCATCGAGCCATCGGTGTCCTGGCCGACGATGATGAAGCCCTTTTCAGCGCGCAGTACGTGCATGGTTTCAGTGCCGTAAGGCGTCAGGTTGTACTGTTTGCCTGCCTCGGCGATCTTTTCCAGAACGCCCATGGCGTAGTCAGCCTGAATGTTGACCTCGTAGGAAAGCTCACCGGTAAACGAGATACGGAACACGCGTGCCGGCACGCCTGCGACCAGACCTTCTTTCCAGGTCATGAACGGGAAGGCTTCACGGCCCAGATCGATATCGGTGACTTCGCTGAGCAGCTTGCGGCTGTTGGGGCCGGACAGCGTCAGGGTCGCCCAGTGATCGGTCACTGATGTGAAATACACCTTCAGGTCCGGCCATTCGGTCTGCTGATAGATTTCCAGCCATTGCAGGACGCGTGCAGCGCCGCCTGTAGTGGTGGTCATCAGGAAGTGGTTGTCGGCAAGGCAGGCAGTCACGCCATCATCGAAGACCATGCCGTCTTCCTTGCACATCAGACCGTAGCGGGCCTTGCCCACGTCCAGTTTGGTCCACGCGTTGGTGTAGATGCGGTTGAGGAATTCGCGGGCATCCGGGCCTTGAATGTCGATCTTGCCCAGCGTCGAAGCGTCCAGCAGACCCACACTGTCACGCACAGCCTTGCATTCGCGAGCGACGGCTGCGGGCAGGTCTTCACCGTTTTTCGGGAAGTACCACGGGCGTTTCCACTGACCGACGTCTTCGAATTCGGCACCGTTTTTGACATGCCAGGCGTGCAGTGCGGTGAAACGCACGGGTTCGAAGATGTGTTTGCAATGACGCCCGGCTATCGCGCCGAACGTGACCGGCGTGTAGTTGGGGCGGAACATGGTGGTGCCCATTTCCGGGATCGGCACGTTCAACGAACGCGCGGCGATGGCCAGACCGTTGACGTTGCCCAGCTTGCCTTGATCGGTACCGAAACCCAGCGCGGTGTAGCGTTTTACGTGCTCGACCGACTCGAAACCTTCACGGGTCGCCAGCTCGATGGCGGCAGCGGTCACGTCGTTCTGCAGGTCGACGAATTGCTTGGGGGCCCGAGCGGTGCCTTTCTCGTGCGGCACCTGAAACAACGCCAGCGTCGGCTCTTCCGCACGGCTGAGGGCTTTGGGCATCACGCCTTCGACCACCTTGAAGCCCGCTTCGCTGGCCGCGCGCACGCCACCTTCGAAGCCATCGGCCAGGCTGTCAGCCAGACTGTAGACGCCGTTGACGCCGCCTACGCAGATACGTTTCTGCGGTGCTTCGCCCGGTACAAACCCGAGGATGTCCTCACGCCATACCGGCTTGCCACCCAAGTGCGAGGCCAGGTGCACAATCGGGCTGTAGCCGCCGGAACTGGCCACCAGATCGCAATCAAGCCATTCGCCGGGGCTGGTGACTGCGTGCGTCTTGACGTCGATTGCGGCGACGCGGGCAGCTGTCACGCGTTTGCTGCCACGCGCTTCAATCACTGCGCTGCCGGTCAGGATGCGAATGCCTTTGGCACGGGCTTCCTCAACCAGCGGGCCGCGCGGGTTGTGCCGCGCATCGGCAATCGCAACCACATGCAGGCTGGCGTCGAGCCAGTCCAGCGCAACGCGGTAGGCATGGTCGTTGTTCGTGGACAGCACCAGTTTTTTTCCCGGCGCTACGCCGTAACGCCGGACATAGGTCGAAACGGCGCCGGCCAGCATGTTTCCCGGCACATCGTTGTTGCCGTAAACCAGCGGGCGCTCGTGAGTGCCGGCAGCCAGCACCACACGCTTGGCGCGTACCCGGTGCATGCGTTGGCGAACCATGCCGATAGGGGCGCGATCACCGAGGTGATCGGTCAGACGTTCGTGAATGGTCAGGAAATTGTGATCGTGGTAGCCGTTGACCGTGGCGCGCGGCAGCAATGTCACGTTGCGCAGGCTTTTCAGCTCGGCGACCACCGTAGCCACCCATTCGGCAGCGGGTTTGCCATCGAGACTTTCACGGCTGTCGAGCAGGCTGCCGCCGAACTCTTCCTGTTCATCCGCAACGATCACCCGGGCACCACTGCGGCCCGCAGCCAGCGCGGCGGCCAGACCGGCAGGGCCTGCGCCGACGATCAGCACGTCACAGTGCTGGTTCATCGCGTCGTAGCTGTCCGGATCATTCTCGGTCGGCGAGCGCCCCAGGCCCGCTGCCTTGCGGATGTACTTCTCGTAAGTCATCCAGAACGATTGCGGGTACATGAAGGTTTTGTAGTAGAAGCCCGGTGGCATCAGCTTGCCGCCAACCTTGCCCAGAATGCCCATGACGTCGGTGTTCACGCTTGGCCAGCCGTTGGTGCTGGTGGCTACCAGTCCCGCATAGAGCGCTTGTTGCGTGGCGCGCACGTTGGGGATTTGCGTCGCTTCGGTCGCGCCGATCTGCAACACGGCGTTTGGCTCTTCCGAACCCGCTGCGAAGATGCCGCGCGGGCGGGAGTATTTGAAGCTGCGGCCGATGATATCGACGCCGTTGGCCAGCAGGGCAGAGGCCAGCGAGTCGCCTTCAAAGCCCTGATAGGTCTGGCCGTTGAAGGTGAAGTTGAGCACCTTGCTGCGATTGATACGGCCGCCGTTGGGCAGGCGCTGGGTCTGGCTCATACCTTGTCTCCCTGATCCGTGAACTGCGGTTTCGTACCAATCGGATAGGTTTCGAGAATCTCGTAGGTCACGGTATTGCGCGTCATGTTGAAGTACTGGCGGCAACCGGCAGCGTGTATCCACAGCTCGTGGTGCAGGCCGCGCGGGTTATCGCGAAAGAACATGTAGTCGCCCCATTGCTCATCGGTGCAGGCACCGGGGTCCAGCGGGCGCGGGATATGCGCCTGACCGGACGGGTGGAATTCCTCTTCGGAGCGCAGTTCGCCACAGTGAGGACAGAAGATATGCAGCATGGTCGGGTTCTCCTGTTAGTGGGCTACGGCTGCAGCGCCGTGTTCGTCGATGAGCGCGCCGTTGTGGAAACGGTCGATGGAGAACGGCTTGGCCAGCGGGTGCATCTCGCCCTTGGCCAGACTGGCGGCAAACACGTTGCCCGAGCCCGGCGTGGCCTTGAAGCCGCCTGTGCCCCAGCCGCAGTTGAAGAACATGTTCGGCACCGGCGTCTTGGAAATGATCGGGCAGGCGTCCGGCGTGGTGTCGACGATGCCGCCCCACTGGCGGTTCATGCGCACACGCGACAGCACCGGAAACATCTCAACGATGGCCTGAATAGTGTGTTCGATCACCGGGTAAGAGCCACGCTGGCCATAACCGACCCAACTGTCGATACCGGCACCGATCACCAAGTCGCCCTTGTCGGACTGGCTGATGTAGCCATGCACGGCGTTGGACATGATGACGCTGTCGATAATCGGCTTGATCGGCTCGGAGACCAGTGCCTGCAAAGGATGTGATTCGATCGGCAGACGAAAGCCCGCCAGTTTGGCCATGTGCCCGGAGTTACCGGCGGTTACCACGCCGACACGTTTGGCACCGATGAAACCCTTGTTGGTTTCGACGCCGATGCACACGCCGTTTTCCTTGCGAAAGCCGATGACTTCGGTCTGCTGGATAAGGTCCACGCCCAGGGCGTCGGCGGCACGCGCAAAGCCCCAGGCCACTGCGTCGTGACGAGCTACGCCGCCACGGCGCTGAACGGTTGCGCCGATGATCGGGTAGCGGGTGTTTTTCGAGCAGTCCAGGTATGGGATTTCCTCAGCGACCTGCTTGCCGTTGAGCAGTTCGCCATCTACACCGTTCAGGCGGTTGGCGCTGACACGCCGCTCGGAGTCGCGCATGTCCTGCAAGGTGTGGCACAGGTTGTAGACGCCGCGCTGGGAAAACATGACGTTGTAGTTCAGGTCCTGAGACAGGCCTTCCCACAGTTTCATCGCGTGCTCATAAAGGTGGGCCGACTCGTCCCACAGGTAGTTGGAGCGCACGATGGTGGTGTTACGCGCGGTGTTGCCGCCGCCCAGCCAGCCTTTCTCGACCACGGCCACATTGGTGATGCCGTGCTCCTTGGCCAGATAGTAGGCAGTCGCCAGACCGTGCCCGCCACCGCCGACGATGACCACGTCGTAGACCTTTTTCGGGGTCGGCGTGCGCCACATGCGCTGCCAGTTTTCGTGATGGCTGAGGGAATGCTTGAGAAGGCCGAAGCCTGAGTAATGCTGCATGTAAGGCTACTCCTGACTCAGCGATAAACCGGGAAATCGGCGCACAAGGCTGCTACCTGGCTGGCGACGTTGGCCTCGACATCGGCATCACCGAGGTTATCGAGAATGTCGCAGATCCAGCCCGCCAGCTCGACGCATTGGGTCACCTTGAAGCCGCGGGTGGTGACGGCCGGCGTGCCGATGCGCAGACCGGAGGTCACGAACGGCGACTGCGGGTCGTTGGGCACCGAGTTCTTGTTGACGGTGATGTGCGCACGGCCCAGAGCGGCGTCGGCGTCCTTGCCGGTCAGGCCCTGACGGATCAGGCTGACCAGAAACAAATGGTTGTCGGTCCCGCCTGAAACCACATCGAAGCCGCGGTCGATGAATATCTGCGCCATCGCTTGTGCGTTGTCGATGACCTGCTGTTGATAAGCCTTGAAACCTGGCTCCATCGCTTCCTTGAAGCACACGGCCTTGGCGGCGATAACGTGCATCAGCGGGCCGCCCTGACCGCCGGGGAAGACGGCAGAATTGAATTTCTTCTCCAGCTCTTCGTTGGCCTTGGCGAGAATCAGGCCGCCGCGTGGGCCACGCAGTGTCTTGTGCGTGGTGGTGGTGACCACATCGGCATACGGCAGCGGGTTCGGATAGAGACCGGCAGCCACCAGACCTGCAACGTGTGCCATGTCGACGAACAGGTAGGCACCTACCTTGTCGGCTATTTCACGGAGGCGCGGAAAATCCAGCGTCTTCGAATAGGCCGAGAAACCGGCAATGATCATTTTCGGCTGGCATTCGACGGCGATGCGTTCGACTTCGTCGTAATCGATCAGCCCGGTGGTGGTGTCGATGCCGTACTGCACGGCGTTGTAGAGTTTGCCCGAGAAGCTGACCTTGGCACCGTGGGTCAGATGACCGCCGTGCGCCAGGCTCATACCCAATACAGTGTCGCCTGCTTGCAGCAACGCCAGATAGACCGCTGCGTTGGCCTGGCTGCCGGAGTGTGGCTGGACGTTGGCGTAATCGGCCCCGAACAGCTGTTTGGCGCGCTCGATGGCCAGTTGCTCGACCTTGTCGACGTGCTCGCAGCCGCCGTAGTAACGCTTGCCAGGGTAGCCCTCTGCGTACTTGTTGGTCAGGCCGCTGCCCTGCGCCTGCATCACGCGTTTGCTGGTGTAGTTCTCCGAGGCGATCAGCTCGATATGGTCTTCCTGACGCTGCTCCTCGGCGTTCATTGCCGACAACAGTGCGTCGTCATAACCCTGGATCTGGTCTTGCTTGCTGAACATCGCGGATCTCCCAGCGGCGGCGCGGCGCCTGACTTGTCGTTAGGGCCGAACAGAGCCCTCTGAGAGCGATGGTAGGGCCGGACCGAAGTCGCCAAATGCCTATGGACGCCACACAAAGGTGCGTTTACGACATGGGGGCCAAGGGAACGGAAATAGCAGAAGAGGCGTTGTGCAGTGACGAGGCCGCAAACGAAAAAGCCCGCTCCCGGCTGGAGTGATTCCAGCACAGGGAAGCGGGCTTGTCGGTTTCAGACTTTAATTTTCAGGCCTTAGCCGTGGTTTTTGCCCAGCAGTGCGTGATACAGCTCGGTATCCCCGAGAATGCCGACCACTTTGTTGCCGTCCTGCAGGACCAGCTTGTTGCCGGTCTGGTAGCGGATCTGCAATGCGTCGCGCATGCCGATGTTGGAGTGCACCAGGGTAGGGCGACGGTCGAGCGTGCCGACGTCCTGGCCGGGGGTCCAGTTCTGCAGATCGAGGGGCGTAGCACCTTGCCGTGCGCCCTTGATCACATTGCCTTCGGCCAGGTCGAGCCATGAGTCGCCGCTCGGGTCCAGGCACACCGAATCGTTGACGTGCGTGCACTCATCGACCGTGCGCATCAGGCTACGACCACACAGCACGTTCAGTGGATTAGTGTGCGCAACGAAGGTACGAACGTATTCATCTGCCGGGTTGAGGACGATCTGTTCCGGCACGCTGTACTGGACGATGCGGCCATCTTTCATGATCGCGATTCGGCTGCCGAGCTTCAGGGCTTCATCCAGATCGTGGCTGACGAAGACGATGGTCTTGCTCAGCTTGCTTTGCAGGGCCAGCAGTTCGTCCTGCAAGCCTTGGCGGATGAGCGGGTCAAGCGCCGAGAACGGTTCGTCCATCAGCAGAATGTCGGCATCCATTGCCAGTGCGCGGGCCAGCCCCACTCGCTGCTGCATGCCACCGGACAGCTCGTCCGGCTTCTTGTTGCGCCACTGTGTCAGGCCCACCAGCTCGAGCTTTTCATCGACCAGCTTGCGTCGTTCCTTTTCCGGGCGACCCTGCATTTCCAGGCCGAAGCTGATGTTCTCGCGTACTGTCAGCCAAGGCATCAGGGCGAACTTCTGAAAGACCATAGCAATGCGCTTGGTGCGCATCATTTTCAGCTCGGCCGCGCTGCAGTTGGCGATGTTGATCTGCGAGCCTTCATGCTCGACGAACAACGAGCCACGGCTGACGGTATTGAGGCCGTTGATGCAGCGCAACAGGCTGGATTTACCCGAGCCGGACAAGCCCATCAACACGCAGATTTCGCCTTTCTCGATGTCCAGACTGGCGTTCTCGACGCCGACGATCTGCCCGGTTTTCTTCAGAATCTGGTCACGCGTGAGGCCTTCGTCCAGCAGCTTGAGGGCTTCACGCGGGTCCTTGGAGAAGATGACGTCTACCTTGTCGAATTTGATGATACTCATGCGTCGGACCCTACCTTGGCTTCGGGTTGTTTGCAGATACGGTCGAGCATGATGGCCAGCAATACGATTGCCAGACCGGCTTCGAAGCCGAGCGCGATATCGGCTGTGTTCAGTGCGTTGACCACGGGTTTGCCCAGACCATCGGCACCGACCAGCGCGGCAATCACTACCATCGACAACGACAGCATGATGCACTGGGTGATCCCGGCAGCGATGCTGGGCATGGCGTAGGGCAGTTCGATGCGGGTCAGCAACTGGCGGCGCGACGAGCCGAAGGCCTTGCCGGCGTCCAGCAATTCCTGGGGTACATCGCGGATGCCCAGATACGTCAGGCGAATCGGTGCAGCAATGGCGAAGACCACGGTCGAGATCAGGCCGGGCACCACGCCCAGACCGAATAGCGTAAGGGTCGGGATCAGATAGACGAACGTGGGAACAGTCTGCATCAGATCGAGCAATGGCCGGATGATGGTGTAGAACAGCGGCTTGTGCGCGGCAATGATGCCCAGCGGCACGCCGATGACGACACACACCAGCGTGGCGAAGAGCACCTGCGCCAGGGTTTCCATGGTTTCCTGCCAGTAATGCAGGTTGAGGATCAGCAGAAACGAAAGGATGACGAAAACCGTCAGGCCCCACTTGCGCTGGATGAAATGCGCGAGGGCGGCGATAAGGCCGATCAGTACGAATGGATTGAACCAGGTCAGCGCGAAAGTGAACCCGTGGATCATCATTTCCAGTGTCGAGGCAATCGCGTCGAAGTAGTCGGCGCCGTTGGCCGTCAACCAATCGACAAATGCGGCGATGTACTCGCCCAGAGGGATTTTATGGTCAGTCAGCATGATTTCGGGTGTCCGCTTGCGGAAGGTGAAGAGGGCAGCAGGCGGGTCAGCCCCGCCTGCTGTCGGCTTACTGGGTCAACTTGGCTTTGGCTGCCTCCAGGCCTGGCTTGCCATCGACGGTGGTCACGCCGGCGAGCCAGGTGTCGAGTACTTGCGGGTTTTTCTTGATCCACGCCTTGGCGGCGGCATCAGGCTTCATTTTGTCGTCCAGGACGTTGCCCATCAGGGTGCTTTCCATGTCCAGTGTGAAGGACAGGTTCTTGAGCAACTGACCTACGTTGCTGCATTCCTGACTGTAGCCTTTGCGGGTGTTGGTGTAGATGGTCGCCTGGCCATAGTTGGGGCCGAAGAAGTCATCACCGCCAGTCAGATATTTCATCTTGAAACGCGTGTTCATCGGATGCGGTTCCCAGCCGAGGAACACGACGTCGTTTTTGCGTTTCACGGCGCGGTCAACCTGCGAAAGCATTGCGGCTTCGCTCGACTCTACAACCTTGAAGCCTGCGTCCTTCAGGCCGAAGGCGTTCTTGTCGATCATGCTCTGGATCAGGCGATTGCCGTCGTTGCCGGGCTCGATGCCGTAGATCTTGCCGCCCAGCTCCTTCTTGAATTTGACGATGTCGGCGAAGTCATGCAGGCCTTTGTCGTAGAGCGCTTCCGGGACGGCCAGGGTGTACTTGGCGTTCTCCAGGTTGGCACGCACGGTTTCGACGGTCCCGGCTTCGCGGTAAGGCTTGATGTCGTTTTCCATGGTCGGCATCCAGTTGCCGAGGAACACGTCCATGTTCTTGCCGTCGGCCAGCGACTTGTAGGTCACCGGTACGGAAATCATGGTGGTCTTGGTCTTGTAGCCCAGTGACTCGAGTACAGCGCTGGTGACCGCAGTGGTAACGGTGATATCGGTCCAGCCTACGTCGGAGAAGTTGACCGTATGACAGGCCTCTGGCTCGGCTGCCTGAGCAAGCACCGGCATACAGAGCGTAGCGGCCAACAGCAACGATTTGGAACCTTTCATGGGTGGACTCCTGTGAGTTTCTTCTAGTCATCAGCAGGTGAACGCTGACGCGGCTTATGGGTTGGCGAGGCTTTTCGCGAAGCTCCATCACTGCGCCGGGCGATCGAGTCGGAACCGATCATGTAACAGGGAAAATCAAACGCCTACAGGGGGCGTCGTATCCAGTGCAGGAGGCGTCGTATCCAGTGCGCGCAAGGTCGCTTACAGATTCGTTGCATCGTACACACGCCCGGTTGCAGTGTTGGAACTGCTGAAAAGCGGCCAGTACGTTACACAGTCGCTGCGCAGGTCGGCAGCGGTCGGTTGGCAGGTCGGTGCCTGCGCGAACGCGGTCTTTTGGAGGGAGGTAACGCCGACAAGTTCATTATCGGGTCAGCCCATGCGGTCGTGACGCCAGGTCTGACCATCACTTTTGATGGCTGCGCGGTTTTTGATCACACGTCTCGGTGGCCGCCACCTTTTAGCGCGAAAACCTGCTGACGACCTGATTTTTCAGGGAGTGCCTTGAGTAGCACTTGGTGCACGTTCAGCCCGATGGCGTTTCCCAGTGTGCTACCGAATTGCTCATCAGGAGTACGGCCAGCGCGCCTTGGCGTCGCAAACAGACACTCGGGTCGCTGCCGGATAGACACTTCGCGACGTCGTTTTCAGGTGTTATTGAATGGCTGATCAATTTCCGGCATGGGATTTGCGATGTCATCACAAAGCCCATCAATGACGAGGGCTATAAGAAGAGCCTGTCCTGGGGCCAACCTATGCCATATGTGAGGAGATAGTGTGATGACATCGTTCAATCAAGGGGCTCAACCTCAGAACCGCGCGCCACAATCCATCGGCTTTCTGCTGCTGGATAACTTCACCCTGATCTCCCTCGCATCGGCGGTAGAACCTCTTCGCATGGCCAATCAGCTGTCGGGCCGCGAGCTGTATCGCTGGACCACGTTGAGCGTGGACGGCGGTCAGGTGTGGGCCAGTGACGGTTTGCAGATCACACCGGATGCCGCCATGCACAAGGCCCCGGCACTCGACACCGTCATCGTCTGTGGTGGTGTCGGCATTCAGCGCACCGTAACGCGTGAACACGTGAGTTGGCTGCAGAGCCAGGCGCGTCAGTCACGTCGCCTCGGCGCGGTGTGCACCGGCAGTTGGGCGCTGGCGTGTGCCGGCTTGCTGGATGGCTTCGATTGCAGTGTGCATTGGGAGTGTCTGGCTTCAATGCAGGAAGCCTTTCCACGCGTGTCGATGAGCACCCGGCTGTTCACCCTGGACCGCAACCGCTTCACCAGTTCGGGTGGCACCGCACCACTGGACATGATGCTGCACCTGATCAGCCGCGATCATGGTCGTGAATTGTCGGCCGCGATTTCCGAGATGTTCGTCTACGAGCGCATTCGCAACGAACAGGATCATCAGCGCGTGCCGCTCAAGCACATGCTGGGTACCAATCAGCCAAAACTGCAGGAAATTGTGGCGTTGATGGAGGCCAATCTTGAAGAGCCGATCGACCTTGACGAGCTGGCGGTGTACGTCGCCGTGTCGCGCAGGCAGCTGGAGCGACTGTTCCAGAAATACCTGCACTGCTCGCCGTCGCGCTATTACCTGAAACTGCGCCTGATCCGCGCCCGGCAACTGCTCAAGCAGACACCGATGTCGATCATCGAAGTGGCGTCGGTTTGCGGCTTCGTATCGACGCCACACTTCTCAAAATGCTACCGCGAATACTTTGGCATTCCGCCGCGTGACGAGCGCGTAGGTTCCAACACCGCACAGCAGGTCGCGATGATGCCGATCCCACAGGCAATGGTGCTCGCCCCATTGTCCGGACCGATGTCGGCGTTGAGTCAGGCGCGTAATGAATCGACGTTCGCGAGTGTGAGGCTTTAGTCGCCGTACGCCACAAGAGGACGCGAAGCGTCCAGAAAGGCATGCGACGCGGAGCGCCGCACGATAGTTGCGA
>NZ_LKEK01000044.1:0-106242 GCF_001466905.1 Pseudomonas sp. ICMP 3272 | reverse complement strand
AAACCGTCCAACTTTTGGGGGGCAGTTCACTGGAGCGTGCGGAACGATAATCTCAACTATCGTGCGACGCTCCGCGTCTTCTTGGCGACGCAGAGCGTCACGAACGGCAGGTTGTCCGGAGGATCACTTATCGTTCCAACGCTCCGCGTGGGAATGCCGTTCTGGACGCTCTGCGTCCTCTTCTGAAAGAATCAGGTTACTTCCGCTCACGAAAAACCTGTCCTGCAGGACCTTTCCTTCAGTATTTTCTCTTTCCTGCGTATGACCTTTCCTAGAAAATCCCGGGCCCTTGCGCCTGCCAAATCCGCACACTAGGCTGCGTCGGTCGCTGCGAGTCAGCGACCGGGTTTAGCAGCCTGTTTGTGGATTACAAGTGGCGCAAGTGCCGTTTATGGCGGCTTTGCGTGGGGCACCTTCGGGTGCGCCGGTTGCTTGCGCTTGTTCCACACCGGTCTGCTAACCCGCGTCAAAGTCGCCACCCTTGTTTGTTTAGCAGCAGGCATCTGGTGGTCTTGTCAGCTAAAGGAATAAGCGATGATCAACTCGACCCCGTCTCCACCGCTCCCCAACTCTCTTGAAGATTCCCTGATACAGGTCAGCGAAATACTGCGCTGTGCCTCTGTCACCGCTTCTGAAACCGGTGACAACCTCGAGGGCCTGAAACGTGATCTTGCGTTCTCGGTGGTGCATCTGATCAACATGGCCAAGGCCGAGCTGGAGCGCTCGCTGGAATGTGTTCAGAGCCACTGACAGCCCCTGACGCAACCTAGCAGTTCTACGAGTAGCCGCTGCGGTCCCCGCAATGCATTGTGTGCCTGAAGAGGCCTGCCTCGCCGATCAAGACCACTCCGGTTACTCACCATGCGCCAGCAAACTACCCTGTGCCGTTACCGCTACGACGCGCTTGACCGGCTTGCGGCTCGCACGCCTGTGGCAGGGACCATTGCCCGCTCGTTCTATCAGTCCGGCACCCTGGTCAGCGAGATTCAGGGGGCAGAACACGTTCGGTTCCTGCATCGCGACCGTCAGTTGCTGGCCACGCAGTCAGCGCTGGCCACGCTGTTGATCGGCTCGGATCAACAGCACAGCGTGCTCCACACCGTATCGGCCAGCTTGTCTGACCCTATCGCTTACACCCCCTATGGGCATAGGCAAGCGTTGAACCAACTGCCAGGCTTCAACGGTGAGCGCCCCGACCCATTGACCGGTCATTATCTGTTGGGCAATGGTTATCGCGCCTACAACCCCGTTCTGATGCGCTTCAACAGCCCGGACAGCCTGAGCCCGTTTGGCAAGGGCGGTATGAATGCCTATGCGTACTGCGCGGGTGATCCGGTTAATCGGTCTGATCCGACCGGGCATAAGATAGATGAGAGTCAGATACTTTCATTTGTGTGGATAGGGCTCGGTTTGTTCGGTGCTTACCTGGGTGTAAAGGCGGCTGTTCCTGCGATAAAGGCTGTCGCCAAGGGCAATGCTTCGCTATCGACGAAACTGACAGCTTCCTCGGCACTCGGCCAGATCGCAGCGAGCACCGTGTTTACCGTAAGCCGTGTAATCAACGCGGTCGACCCTGACGGCCCTGCCAAGGATGTTTTGCTCGCGACTGCAATAGGCATTGTGATTCCAGTGCTGGCCGTTCGGACATTCAACCCGCGCATCAAGCGTTGGGAGGATGCAGGGGCAGATATAAAACTGCTCAATGATAGGCGTTCAAGTTTAAAAAGTGAGTTCGCTGATACCGCTAGCGCCATTCGAGAAACACGCCCTTGGGGTGATCGGGCAGACGAATTGAGTCGCATGATGTACTGATACGTTTATCTGTACATGATTTCTCCAGCCTGATTCACCTGAACGCTTACTCCATCATCAAGGATCGATCATGGCTCTCCTCTGCACGTACACCTACGACCCGCTGGACCGTGTCTCCACATTGAACCCGCTGGCTCAGGTCCTCTCCAGTCGGTTCTATAACGGCGAGCAACTGATGACCGAGTTACTGGGCGACAGGCAACGAACCTGTATCCGCGCAGGCGGCCAGTTACTGGCGCAGCAGAGTCGCGAGGGCGAAGAGGTCGTGACGACGATGATCGCCAGTGACCTGCACAACAGCGTTCTGCACGCGAGCGAAGACGGGAGGCAGGTTGATATCGCGTATACGCCGTTCGGGCATCGTCAAGCCGAGCAGACAGTCGCAGCACTACCCGGTTTCAACGGCGAGCAGCCTGACCTGGTAACCGGCCATTACCTGCTCGGCAATGGCTATCGCGCCTACAACCCGGTGCTGATGCGCTTTAACAGCCCGGACAGTTTTAGCCCGTTTGGTGACGGTGGGTTGAATGCGTATGCGTATGGGCTAAACAATCCGATCAAATACATAGACCCGACCGGGCATTTTTCGTCTTTCTTAAGTGGGGTTTTGGCGGCTGGGTTATTGCTCACTGGAGGTGGGTCAATTTATGTGTCTACGCACGTAAAAGAATCGAATCCAACGCTCAGTGGGGTGCTTATCGGCGTGGGCAGTGTGTTAGCTGTTGCGGGCGTTGGTTTTGCTCTGAGTTCAATTGTAAAGAAGGCTGCTGGAGTGGGGCGTTCAACCTCCAGGCTGGAGAGTTTCGGGCTTGCTAGACAGAACCAGCGTCCGGCAGGCAGAAATTCGCTACTATTTCCAAATCAACGCCCTCCGCAATCCAGTGCTGATTTACCGGCCGCATCCTTTGCATTACCACGACCACGGCTATTACCATCAAGCGTCGCGCCGACACGGTCGGCTACTATTCGCAGAACGGGCTATCCTAAATACCGAAATATAAGAAGGCCTGTTTTTCAAGAGTATTTGTATGAAGTAGATAGGATGCCAACTATATCTGAACAGCCCTCGCATTCAATCCGTGGGGGGCATGAATCGGTGGTTTGATATATACACTATGTTCAAGTTCGGCAGAGACATTCAAGACAGTGTCTCTGCAGGAGTTTGAACTGACCACATTCAAAAGAAAGCTGCTGCGGGCCTCTCCCGCGCAACCTCTGCCCAGTTAATGAACCCTCCCTCTCGCGCACAGTCGCATAGTCACGCTATTCTCTCGCCCTATCGCGCCCGCATCCGGCAGCCGCACAAGGAGTCTGCATGCCCGTTCTTCCTTCTAGACTGGTTACATTCGGTCTCGCTGCTGCCTTGGCGATGTTAACGGGGTGTGGCGAGGAAAAACCGGCGGCGCCCGAACTGCCCAGGGTTTATGTGCAAACGGTAAAAAGTGCCGACTTCGCCGCCAGTGTCGCCCTGACCGGTGATGTTCAGGCGCGGGTGCAGACCCGGCTTTCATTCCGGGTCAATGGCAAGATCATTCAGCGTAATGTCGATGTGGGCGACCGGGTCACTGCCCGGCAGGTGCTGGCCCGGCTTGATCCGAAGGATTTGCAGATCAATGTCGATTCGGCCGCAGCCTCTGTGGCCGCCGAGCAGGCCCGCGTGAATCAGGCCAGCGCTGCTTTCGTCCGGCAACAAAAGCTGCTGCCCAAGGGCTATACCAGCCGCAGTGAATATGACTCGGCCCAGGCCGCCTTGCGCGGCAGCGAAAGCTCGTTGAAGGCTGCGCAAGCGCAACTGGCCAATGCCCGTGAACAATTGGGGTATACCGCACTGGTCGCGGATGCGCCGGGTGTGATCACCGCGCGTCAGGCTGAAGTCGGGCAGGTGGTGCAGGCCACGATGCCGATTTTCGATCTGGCACGCGACGGTGATCGGGATGCGGTGTTCAATGTCTACGAGTCCCTGTTCGTTCAGCCGCCGACCAATCAGCCTGTGCAGGTCACGCTGCTCGACAACCCGGACATCAAGGTCAGCGGCAAAGTACGCGAAGTGACCCCGGCAGTCTCGGCGCAAACCGGCACTTTACAGGTCAAGATCGCGCTCGATCCGCTGCCTGAAGGCATGGACCTGGGCTCGGTAGTCAGCGTGGCGCTGAGCGCACCGGCCAATGCCAGTGTCGAGCTGCCTTGGGCGGCGCTGACCAAGGACCTTGGCGAGCAGTTGGGCAAGCCCGCCGTGTGGGTGGTGGACGAGCAGGGCAAAGTCAATTTGCGCAGGGTCACCGTTACTCGTTATCTGACCGCCAAAGTCATCATCGGCGACGGGCTTAAAAGTGGAGAGAAAGTCGTGGTGGCAGGCGGACAGTTGTTACACCCGGACATGCAGGTCGAGATTGCCGAACAGCCCAAACAGCAGAACGCGCAGGTGCAGCCATGAAGCGTTTGTCGTCATGCCTGTTGTTGGGTGGCCTTCTGTCCAGTGGCTTTCTGTTGAGTGGCTGCGGCAAGGACGAGGCCCCTCCGGAACCGGTGCGTCCTGTCGTGTTCGTCGAAGCCAAGCCTGAGTCAAATCAGGATTTCGGGCGTTTTGCCGGCAATATTCAGGCGCGTTATCAGAGCGTGTTGGGTTTTCGTGTGGCGGGACGTATTGCCCGGCGCAACGTCGACGTAGGCGCTGAAGTGAAGAAAGGCGATTTGCTCGCCACCCTTGATCCGACCGATCAGCAGAATACAGTGCGTGCCCGGCAGGGCGACCTGGCCAATGTGCAGGCGCAGTTGATCAACGCTCAGGCCAACGCCCGCCGCCAGCAGGAGCTGTTTGATCGCGGCGTCGGTGCCCAGGCACAACTGGACATCGCCCTGACCGATCTGAAGACCGCCAGCTCGTCGCAGGAACAGGCCAAAGCCGCTGCACAACAGGCCCGCGATCAATTGAGCTACAGCGAGCTGCGCAGTGATCACGATGCTGTGGTCACCGAATGGAAAGTCGAAGCCGGTCAGGTTGTTACGGCCGGGCAGGAAGTCGTGACCCTGGCGCGGCCGGACATCAAGGAAGCGGTGATCGACCTCCCTGACACACTGGCTGACCAGCTGCCGTCCGACGTGGTATTCACGGTAGCCAGTCAGTTGAATCCGGAAGTGAATACCACCGCCACCATTCGTGAAATCGAACCTCAGGCCGACCGCACCACACGTACCCGCCGTGCACGTCTGACGCTGGCGCAAACGCCAGCGGCGTTCCGGCTGGGCACGGCCATCAGCGTGACGCTCAGCTCGACCATCACGCCGCGCATGCGTTTGCCGATCAATGCCTTGCAGCAGGCCGATGGCAAAAGCCAGGTATGGATCGTCGACCCGCAAAACCAGACGGTGAACCCGAGGGCTGTGAGCATTATCAGCCGTGACAGCAACAGTTTCGTGCTGGCCGATGGCGTCAAGGCAGGTGAAAAAGTGGTGAGCGCGGGCGTCAACAGCCTCAAGCCGGGCCAGAAAGTCAAAGTCGATGAGGAAAGCCCGCGATGAAAGGGAATTTCAATCTGTCTGAGTGGGCCATCAAGCATCAATCGTTTGTCTGGTATCTGATGTTTGTCGCGCTGCTGATGGGCGTGTTTTCCTACATGAAGCTTGGGCGCGAGGAAGACCCGTCCTTCACCATCAAGACCATGATTATCCAGACCCGCTGGCCGGGCGCGACGGTGGACGAGACTCTCGAGCAAGTCACCGACCGCATCGAGAAGAAGCTCGAAGAGCTGGACTCGCTGGACTACGTGAAGAGCTATACCCGACCGGGCGAGTCCACGGTCTTCGTCTACCTGCGTGACACCACCAGCGCCAAGGCGATACCGGAGATCTGGTATCAGGTGCGCAAGAAAGTCGATGACATCCGTGGCCAGTTCCCGCAGGGGCTGCAAGGCCCGTCGTTCAACGACGAGTTCGGCGATGTGTACGGCTCGATCTATGCGTTTACCGCAGACGGTTTCTCGATGCGTCAGTTGCGGGACTACGTCGAGAAGGTCCGCGCCGACATCCGCGACGTGCCCGGGCTGGGCAAGGTCGAGATGATCGGTCAGCAGGACGAAGTGGTGTACCTGAACTTCTCGACACGCAAGCTCGCAGCATTGGGCATCGACCAGAGCCAGGTGGTGCAAAGCCTGCAATCGCAGAACGCGGTGACGCCTGCCGGGGTGATAGAAGCCGGGCCGGAGCGGATCTCGGTGCGTACCTCCGGCCAGTTCGCGTCCGAGAAGGATCTGGCTGCAGTCAATCTGCGCATCAATGACCGTTTTTATCGTCTGAGCGACATTGCTGACATAACCCGTGGCTACACCGACCCGCCCAAGCCGCTGTTCCGCTTCGATGGCAAACCGGCGATCGGCCTGGCCATCGCGATGCAGAAGGGCGGCAATATCCAGTCGTTCGGCAAGGCGCTGCACGAACGTATGGACGCTACCACAGCGGAGCTGCCAGTCGGCATTGGCGTGCACAAGGTGTCGGATCAGGCCGAGGTGGTGAACAAGGCTGTGGGCGGCTTCACCAGCGCGTTGTTCGAGGCAGTGATTATCGTGCTGTTGGTCAGCTTCGTCAGCCTCGGGTTTCGCGCAGGGTTGGTGGTCGCGTGTTCGATTCCGCTGGTGTTGGCGATGGTGTTCGTGTTCATGGAATACAGCGGCATTACCATGCAACGGATTTCCCTCGGCGCGCTGATCATCGCCCTCGGCCTGCTGGTGGATGACGCCATGATTACCGTGGAAATGATGGTTACACGGCTGGAAATGGGGGACTCCAAGGAGCAGGCCGCAACGTACGCCTATACCTCGACAGCGTTCCCGATGCTCACCGGTACGCTGGTGACCGTGGCCGGCTTTGTGCCGATCGGCCTGAACAACAGCTCTGCGGGGGAATACACATTCACGCTGTTTGCTGTCATTGCCGTGGCGATGCTGGTGTCGTGGCTGGTCGCCGTTCTGTTCGCACCGGTGATCGGCGTGCACATTCTGAGCGCCAACATCAAGCCGAAGTCCGAAGAGCCGGGCCGCATCGGCCGGGCATTCAACGGCAGCATGCTCTGGGCCATGCGTCATCGCTGGCTGGCAATTGCCATCACGGTAGGGTTGTTCGCCGCGTCGCTGTTCTCCATGCAGTTCGTGCAGAACCAGTTCTTCCCGTCTTCGGACCGCCCGGAAATTCTGGTCGACCTGAACCTGCCGCAGAACGCCTCAATCAACGAAACGCGCAAGGTGGTGGATCGCTTTGAAGCGAGCCTCAAGGACGATCCGGACATCGAGCGCTGGAGCACCTACATCGGCCAGGGCGCGTTGCGTTTTTACCTGCCACTCGATCAGCAGCTGGAAAACCCGTTCTACGCCCAGCTGGTGATTGTCAGCAAAGGCCTGGAGGAGCGGGGCGCGTTGACTGCCCGTCTGCAAAAACGCTTGCGTGATGACTTCGTCGGCATCGGTTCGTATGTGCAGGCGCTGGAGATGGGCCCTCCGGTAGGTCGTCCGTTGCAGTATCGCGTCAGCGGCGAGAACATCGACAAGGTGCGCCAGCACGCCATCGAGCTGGCCAAACTGCTCGATCACAACTCGCATGTGGGCGAAGTGATCTACGACTGGAACGAGCCGGGCAAGGTGCTGCGCATCGATATCAATCAGGACAAGGCCCGGCAGTTGGGCCTGTCGTCGGAAGACGTCGCCAAGCTTATGAACAGCGTGGTCAGCGGTTCTACCGTGACCCAGGTGCGTGATGATATCTATCTGATCAACGTGATCGGACGTGCTGAAGACGCAGAACGCGGCACGCCGGAAACCCTGCAGAACCTGCAAATCGTGACCCAGACTGGAACATCCATTCCGCTGCTGGCGTTCGCCACCGTTGGTTACGAGCTGGAGCAGCCGTTGGTCTGGCGCCGCGATCGCATGCCGACCATCACCGTGAAAGGCGCGGTACGGGACGCGATTCAGCCAACCGATCTGGTCAAACAGCTGCAACCTGAAATCGACAAGTTCGCCGCTGGCCTGCCGGTCGGCTACAAGGTTGCAACGGGCGGCACGGTCGAAGAAAGCAGCAAGGCGCAGGGGCCGATTGCCAGCGTTGCGCCGCTGATGCTGTTCCTCATGGCAACGTTCCTGATGATTCAGTTGCACAGCATTCAGAAGATGTTTCTGGTGGCCAGTGTCGCGCCTCTGGGCTTGATCGGCGTGGTGCTGGCGCTGATTCCGACAGGGACGCCACTGGGGTTCGTGGCGATTCTCGGTGTACTGGCGCTGATCGGCATCATCATCCGCAACTCGGTGATTCTGGTGACCCAGATCGATGCCTATGAAAAGAGCGGCTACCTGCCGTGGGACGCCGTAGTCGAAGCCACCGAGCACCGCCGCCGCCCGATTTTGCTGACCGCGGCCGCGGCGAGCCTGGGCATGATCCCCATTGCGCGGGAAGTGTTCTGGGGCCCGATGGCCTACGCCATGATCGGTGGCATCATCATCGCCACGTTGCTGACCCTGCTATTCCTGCCTGCGTTGTACGTGGCCTGGTACCGCATCAAGGAACCAACCGACGAACAGCGTCGCGAAGCGGCGGACAAGGATGACGATGAGCAGGTACGGCTTGCGCATTGAGTAATATGTGTTCTGCCACCTTTAACGGGTGGCAGAGTCGCTGGTGCGGTAATTAGTCGGACAAAGTCAGGCTAAGGTTGGCGAACCGCACTGGGCCGAACGGCGAGGCCTTTGTCAGGCCTGAAGGCGAAAAGCTGGAGGTGTCCGCCGGGGCAGATATATTCAAGAAGCATTTCCTGAGCTGCGCCTGGAAATCGAAGTCGCCAGAATAATGCACCCATTCCTGAGTTGCGAAGTTTACGACCTGCGTCAGATTAATCGCGCCCTCAATGTTGTAGCCGCCCACGACTACAACGAAAAACACCTCGCCTACGTTCTCTGCGTTATGAACGTCGAACTCGAGATGCAGACGCTGGGGGGGCAGTTCAATAATCGACTGGCTTACGGTCACTCCGGTATTCAGCTTGATGCTTTGACCTTCACCTTCCATGGGCTTGAAATCTGGCTCAAAGCCCGCTGGGGCTGTCCAGTGAGTAAGATTGTCGCTGAAATCGCCATTTTTCAGATATTCGGTCGCCATGATCAGTTCCTTTGATCGATTCGGAGGGATACAAGCCGCCTGTTTAAGTGGCTGAATCTATCCTAAGGCGCACCGGTTGCTGAACGATACTGTCAGAAGTACCAGCACACGAACTGCGCAGCGCCGCACATCACTGACGCCGCCAGACGCTTGCCAGCCAAGGCTGCTGATCTCTCGGCAACCCGGCGGGGCGGTAGTAGTGTTCCAGCTCGCTAAACCCGGCTTCGGTCAGCAGTTCGCGCCATGTTTCGAGGTCGTGGTACGCGCCGTAACGCTCGCCGTTCCAGCCTTCCTGATTCTCACCACGCGGGTTGGAGCTGAACAGCACGCCGCCCGGTTTGAGCGTGGCATACAGTTCGCGCAGCACGCGTGGCAGTTCCTGTCTGGGGATGTGGAACAGCACTGCGTTGGCGAAGAGGCCATCGAAGCGGCCTTGCGGCAGGTCGAGTTCGAGGAAGTTCTGCTGTAGCACTTCGCAACCGGTCTCGGCGCGTGCCATTTCGGCGAAACGTTCGGAGCCGTCTAGCCCGACCGCCACATGGCCCATCGCTGTGAACGTCTTCAAATCACGCCCCGGCCCGCAGCCGAAGTCGAGAATCTGCCACGGTGCCGGGCCTTCGATATGCCGCAACAGGGCATCGATATTCTGGCTGACGTCGTGGTCGCGTGTGCCTTCGCGAAATTCGTCGGCCACGCTGTTGTAATGGCTGACGGTGGTCGAGGTAATCTGCGCAAGCGTCTGAGGGTCGAGTTTCATCAGGGGCGGTCCGGTAAAGGAAGACCGCCAATATACCCTCGCTGCGTTGCGCCTGCTCAGCGCCTGTCGAAGCTGCGCGCCAGCCGGTCACCGCCCAGTTGCACCAGCGCTACGACCGCCACCAGCAAGACGATCACGGTCAGCATCACCTGCGTATCGAAGCGCTGATAGCCGTAGCGATAGGCAATGTCGCCCAGCCCGCCTGCGCCGATGGCACCGGCCATGGCCGATGAGTTGATCATCGTCACCAGCGTGATGGTAAAGCCGCCGACGATGCCGGGGCGCGCTTCTGGCAGCAATACGTGCCAGATGATGTGCCAGCGCCGACAGCCCATCGCTTGCGCCGCTTCGACCAGGCCGTGATCGACCTCGCGCAGGCTCACTTCGGCGATCCGTGCAAAGAACGGCGTGGCAGCAATGGTCAGCGGCACGACGGCTGCCCAGACACCATACGTGGTGCCGACGATCATCCGCGTGAACGGGATCAGCGCGACCATCAGGATCAGGAAGGGAATAGAGCGAAACAGGTTCACGAAGGCACCCAGCACGCGGTTGATCCCCGGTGCTTCATAGATGCCGCCTTTGGAACTGGTGACCAGAATCACTGCCAGCGGGATGCCCAGCAGCAGTGCGATCAATGACGACACACCGACCATCAGAAACGTGTCGAGGGTGCCTTGCAGCAAGCGATCAACCCACATAACCCAATACCTCCGCGCGTGGCGCCAGTTGACGGGCGCGTACCAGCAGTTCGTCCCGGCTGTGCGGCGAGCCGGCGACCGACAGAATCAAGTGGCCGATGGCCCGCTCGTGAATGCGCTCGACCCCGCCCTGCAGTAATTGCACCTTGCCGCCAAGCGCGGCAAACAGCGAGGCCAGATCAGGCCCCTGGTCACTGGCACCGGTAAAATGCACATCCAGTAACAGGGCTGCATCAGGCCGTTGCGGCTGATCGCTCAGACGCTCGGCCCACTCCTTGGGCAGCCCGGTTTGCAGCGGAGCCAGCAAGGTTTTGCTGACGTCGTGCTGCGGGTCGCCAAACACCTGCCATACCGGCCCCTGCTCGACGACTCGCCCCTGTTCCAGCACCACCACGCGGTGGCAGATATCACGGATAACCGCCATTTCATGGGTGATCAGCACGATGGTCAGGCCCAGGCGCTGGTTGATCTCGCGCAGCAGGCCGAGGATCGACTGGGTGGTTTCCGGGTCCAGCGCCGAAGTGGCTTCGTCGCACAACAGAATCGCCGGGTCGTGTACCAGCGCGCGGGCGATGCCGACACGCTGTTTCTGCCCGCCGGACAGTTGCGCGGGGTACGCCTTGTGCTTGTCCTGTAAACCCACCAGTTCCAGCAACTGCGCGACCTTGCGCGCGCGTTGCTCCTTGGGCACACCGGCGACCTTGAGCGGCAGTTCGACGTTCTGCCAGACGGTCTTGGCCGACATCAGGTTGAAGTGCTGGAAGATCATGCCGATGCGTCGGCGCAGCTCCACCAGTTTGTCTTCGTCGAACTCACCGATGTCCACCTGATCGATCAGCACCCGGCCGCTGCTGGGTTGTTCCAAGCGATTGATAGTGCGGATCAGCGAGGACTTGCCTGCGCCGCTGCGGCCGATAATGCCGAAGATCTCGCCGCGCTGGACAGCCAGGTCGATATTGCCCAGCGCTTCAACGGGGCCTTGCTTGCCGTGATAGGTCTTGCCCAGGTTGATGAACCGCACATGGGCGCGATTCAGCTCCGGGTGCAGCTCGGCCTGTTGCGCCAGTGTGCTTGCGCTCGGGGTGTTGATTGGCAGTTGGCGTTGCGCGGTTGCGGTCATTCTTTCCATCCCGCCTGGTAAAGCTTGCCGTTGACCTTGTCGAGCGAAGCGCGGACGACGGGCGAGTGCTGATAGATATCGACGAATTTCGCCAGGCGCGGATCATCTTTATGATCAGGTTTGATCACGAACTGAATGACGTATTCCGGGTGGTCCAGACCATCGAACAGGATGGCCGAGTCGGCGGGAAAGGTCTTGGCCAGACGGATATAGGCAGGGTAGCCCTGTACCAGATCGGCGTCATCGTAGGCGCGCACCAGTTGCACGGCTTCAACCTGAATGATCTTGAGCTTTTTCGGGTTGACGGTGATGTCTTCCTCGGTCGCCTTGTAGCCGACGCCTTGCTTGAGGGTGATCAGCCCGGCCTTGGCCAGCAATTGCAGGCCGCGTCCGCTGTTGATCGGGTCATTGGCAATGGCCACGGTAGCGCCGGTCGGCAGCTCATCAAAGCTTTTGTACTTTTTCGAGTACAGACCCACGTTGTTGATGATCCCCGGCGCATAGGGCACCAGGCCGAAACCGGCGGCTTCATTGGCGTTGGTCAGGAAAGGGATGTGCTGGAAGTAGTTCACGTCGATATCGCCTGCGGCGAGGGTGACGTTGGGCGCGATCCAGTCGGTGAATTCGACCAGCTCGACTTTCAGGCCCTGCTTGCCAGCTTCTTCGACAGCGGCTTCAAGCGGTATGGCGAAGGCTGCCGTGGTGCCGACTTTCAAGGGCTTGTCGTCAGCGTAAGCGGTCAGGGTCAACAGCCCGAGGGCCAGTGCAGCGAGGGTTTTGCTCATGGTGCGGTCCTTTAATAAAGTCTCGTTCCTCACGCTCCAGCGTGGGAATGCATGTCGTGACGCTCTGCGTCACAAGGGACGCGGAGCGTCCTGAACGGCGTGCCAACGCGGAGCATTGGTACGATAATCAAGCTCTGAAGCCCGCTCCCGCGTGCCGTTGCGGCAATCGATCCGTGCCTTCCGGAAATAGTTTTTTGCGCAGGCTGCCGTCTTCGTAAGCGGTCTTGTAGGACCCGCGGCGTTGCAGCTCCGGGATTACCAGATCGATGAAGTCCTCGTAGCTCTCTGGCGTGACGATGCGGGTCAGGTTGAAACCGTCCAGGCCGGTTTCTGCAATCCACGATTCCAGCTCATCAGCGACCTGTTCAGGCGAGCCGACCAGGGTGATATAACGGCCGCCCAGCGCGTGCTGATCGAGCAGTTTCTGGCGGGTCCAGTCGTTGTTTTTCAGGTTTCTGGTCGCGGACTGAATGGCGTTGCTCTTCACGTATTGAATGGGTTCGTCCAGTTCGTATTCGGCAAAATCGATACCGGTCGATGCCGCAAAGTGCGCCACGCCTGCTTCGGCGCTGGCATGGTGGCGGTACTCGGCGTGTTTCTCCCGAGCCAGCGCCTCGGTCGCGGCGACAATGACGTTAAGGCCCATGAACACCTTGATGTCCTCCGGGTTGCGCCCGGCCTTCACTGCGCTGGCGCGCACCTTGTCTACCTGCTCGCGGGTCGCGGTCTTGTTCTGGCCGCTGATGAACACGCATTCTGCGTTCTGCCCGGCAAACTGCAGGCCGCGCTCCGAACTGCCAGCCTGAAACAGCACCGGCGTGCGTTGCGGTGACGGCTCGCACAGGTGGTAGCCCTCGACCTGATAGAACTCGCCCTGGTGCCGTACCTTGTGCACTTTGCCCGGCTGGGCATAGACGCGCTGTTCGCGGTCGTTGATGACGGCATCGTCTTCCCAGCTGCCTTCCCAGAGCTTGTAGAGTACCTCCAGGTATTCATCGGCCTGATCGTAACGGCGGTCGTGCTCGTTCTGCTCGGTCAGACCCATCGCCCGCGCCGCGCTGTCGAGGTAGCCGGTCACGATGTTCCAGCCCACCCGGCCACGGCTCAGATGATCGAGTGTCGACATGCGTCTGGCGAACAGATAGGGCGCGTCGTAGGTCAGGTTGGCCGTCAGGCCGAAGCCCAGGTGTCTGGTCACGCCAGCCATTGCCGAAACCAGCAGCAGCGGGTCGTTGACCGGCAACTGGATGGCTTCCTTGAGGGTGACGTCCACCGAGTTCTGATAGACGTCGTACACGCCCACGATGTCGGCGATGAACAAACCGTCAAACAGACCACGCTCCAACAGTTTCGCCAGCTCGATCCAGTATTCCAGGCTGTTGAATTGCGTTGAGGTATCACGCGGATGCGTCCATAGACCATGATTGATATGGCCGATGCAGTTCATGTTGAACGCGTTGAGGAGGATCTTTTTACGCGCCATCAGATCGTCCCCCGCAACGGAGGATTGGTGTCGTTGAGGTAGTAATTGCCGATGGCGTGAAACTTCCAGCGTACCGGGTCGTGCAGCGTATGAACGCGCGCATTGCGCCAGTGGCGATCCAGGCCGTGTTCAGCCAGTGTCGATTGACTGCCAGCCAGTTCGAACAACGTGCTGCCAGCCGCCAGGGAAATCTCCGTGCTGATGGCGCGGGCTTCGGCCACGGCTATCGAGGCGGCGGCCACGGTGCGGGCATTGCTGTCTGCCTGGGCAACGTCGAGAAACTCCCCGGCCCGCTCCAGCAGTGCTTCGGCGGCGTGCAGGCGAATACCCAGCTTGCCGAAGCTGTGCAGCGTCAGCGGGTCGTCCACGGCCTTTTCGATACCCGAGTCGATCCACGGCCGGGTGCGCGTCTGCACGAAGGTCAGGGCGTCCTCAAAGGCTGCGCGGGCGATGCCGGTGTCAATCGCGGCATGAAGAATCTGCGCCAGCGGCCCGACTGTAGTGGGGCGCTGGAAAGCGCTCTGGAACGGCACGATGTCGTTGGCGCGGACGTACACGTTGTCGAATACCACCGAGCCGCTGCCCGTGGTGCGCTGCCCAAAACCGCTCCAGTCGTCGATGACAGTCAGGCCTTCGCTGTCATGCGCGACGAAAACCAGTTGCTGCACGCCTTCGTCGTCGATCACCGAGGTGGGAATACGTTGCGCATACAGCGCGCCGGTCGCATAGAACTTGCGGCCGTTGATGCGATAACCGTCCCCGTCGCGGCTCAGGCGAGTGGTGCGGTCATGTGCCGTTTTGGTTCCCAGTTCGGCCAGTGCGTTGCCGAACCGCACGCCAGCCAGCGCCTCGGCATACAGCTGCGCCTGTTGCTGCGGGTTGCCGTTCACGCGCAGCACTTCAAGGGCATAGAAATGGTTTTGCGGAATCTGGCCCAGCGAGCCATCGGCTTCGGAAATCAGTTGTATCACCTTGGCCAGCGTAACGTTTGAAACACCCGCGCCGCCAAAGGCCTTCGGGACACTGATGCCCCACAGACCGGACTGGCTGAACAGGTCGAGTTCGGCATGAGGCAAACGACGCTCGCGGTCGCGTTGCGCGCTGTTGGTCTTGAAGTGCAGGGCCAGTTCGCGGGCTGTTTGCAGGGCCTGAGCGTCACTGGTAATCAGCGCTGCGTGGTCGCGCGCCTGAAGGTTGGAACTCATCAAAGGTGTTCTCCAGTGGTCTGGTTCAGATCCAGGAATGGCGAGCAGGCAGAGTGCCGTTCAAATGCCAGGTGCCGACTGCGTGGTATTTCCAGCGCACCGGGTCGTGGAGGGTATGGACGCGTGCGTTACGCCAGTGGCGGTCGAGATTGAACTCGGCCAGGGTCGCGCGGCTGCCTGCCAGTTCGAACAGCTTTTCGCTGGCCAACAAGGAGATTTCGGTGGTCAGTACCTTGGCACGCGCCACGGCGATGGAGGCGCGGGCTGCCGAATGTTCATCAATGGGCGCAGCGTTGATTTCGTCGAGTTCCTGACCCGCCTTGCGCAGTAAGGCTTCGGCGGCGTGTAGCTCAAGTTTTAGCTTGCCGATGTCGGCAATCACGTAGAGATCGTCGCTGGCACGCTCGACGTTGGCGTCGATCCACGGACGGGATTTCTCGCGAACGAACGCAATCGCATCATCAATTGCACCGCGAGCAATGCCCGCGTCTATCGCGGCCTGGATCAACTGCGATACCGCACCCTGAATATTGGGCGTCAGGGCCAGACGCCAGTTGTCGACCACCTGCCCGGCGTCGACCGCAACGTTGTCGAGCAGCACGGTGCCGCTCGCGGTGGTGCGCTGGCCAAAGCCCGACCAGTCATCGACGATGCGCAGGCCCGGTGTGCCACGTTTGACGAAGGCCATGATCTGTCGGCCCTGATCATCCAGCGCCTTGACCGCGACCCAATGCGCAAACAATGCGCCGGTGGAATAGAACTTCTGTCCGGTGATGGTCAGGCGGTCGCCATTGGCGGTGATCCGTGCCTTGAGTTCCAGCGTGTTTTTGGTGCCACGCTCCGGCCCGGCGTTGCCGATGCGCCAGCCGTCCAGCACGCTCTGAAACAGTGTTTTTTTCTGCTGTTCGGTAGCGCTGCCCTGCAGCAGGTGCAGGATGCCAAACTGATTTTGCGGAATTTGTCCCAATGCGGGGTCGGCAGCAGAAATGATCCTGAACACCTCGGCCACCGTGACGAACGATACTTGCGGCCCGCCGTACGCGCGCGGGATGGATATGCTGCCCAGTCCGCTACGGGTGAATTGTTCGATTTCAGCCCACGGCAAAGCGCGTTGCCGATCGCGGTTTGCAGCGTTGATCCTGGCTGCCGCTGCCAGTTCATGAGCGGCTGCAATGGCCTCGGCGTCGTTTTGCAACACCTTGGCCGCAAGCAGGCGGGGAGCGACGTCAGGCTCTTGTGAAGCCTGGACGTGGTGGGCCGCTACCGCCGCTGGATCAGACTCGCGTCGCTCACCGTCAGTAGGTACAGCCCTGGGTTTATCCACAGGGGTAGTTGTGAAAGGGACCATCGGAACCTCGTAGCAGTAGACCGCATCAAGTGCGGCTGGAAAACATCACGATGTCCGGTGGTCCGGTATATATACCCTAAGCGTGTATAAAAATTTTTAAAACGTGATTTTTGGAATAAGCATAGACAGTAATTGTCAGTCGTCTGCGTTCGTTCAGTGCCTCAACCGACGTCATCCGAGGTGCCAGACCAAGGTGCGAGATGAACACCGTTGACGCCTGAATGATTTCGCCGTTTATTGCACGCTCGGCAGAGGTTTAAAAAGTAGCGGACATAAGTTACCAATGTTTATTTTATTGATGACTGCTATTACCGTGCCGGCCATTTTGCTGGTGATTTTTTAAGGAGCCTCGATTATTCGATTCGTCGTATTCAATCAGTTGAATGGCCCAGTGGCTGAACCCTTATTACCCGTGGCGGAGCCCAGAGCGAGTTGTTACCCACGCGGTCGATAACACAGTAAGTCACTTCCAGTTGTTGTTCCTCTCCGCCTTCCAGTATCAGCTCGGGCGGCACGACAAGGTCGACAGGTTCACCGACGTCTTCGGCAACAAGCGGTGGCAGGTCCATACGCAAATCGCCCCAGCGCACAGTGATCTCGTCGTGAACAGCCATGTTCAGGTACGGCTCGATGGTCATCGGCAAACCGCCTTCCAAGTGCCTGCGCGACAGTCCTCGACGTATCACCGATGGCACAACATACAGCGGTGCCAGCCCTTGGTTTTCTTCCGTGTTGGTGCTGACCAATTGTCCGCCTGGGGCGTTCAGCTTCACCCACAGCTTGCGGCAGGGCGAGGTGACGGGCACACCGCCTATTTTCATGACCCGGTAGTAAGTTCTTGCCTTGCCGTTCTGTAGAAAGCTTTCCGGCACACGTAGGACAACGGGTTTGCCGATGTCGGATGCCTTCAATATTTTTGACGCGACGTAACAGCCGTCCCAGAACAGTTCGATCAGGTCTCCCTCGTCCATGCTGTCGTAGGGTTCCACATGAACAAGCAGTTGAGAGGCGCCTCTCACGCCTATGCCATGTCGGCTGGCCAGCGGTATGGAAGGGGCGGACAGGCCCAGAGGGGTCGGTTTGCAAATGATTTGGCTCATGTACAGGTGCTCCTGATAATCAATAGTTCAAGTAAAGATTCGTCATAAATTGTCATGTTGAAGGAATAAGAGGTGCGGTTAAGACGGTGGGATAAGTACCTTAAATATCCAACTTATGGCAAACATTACAAATGGTATGAAAAGGGGGCTTGAAACTTTGGTGTCTCACTAACTGAATGATGTGTGTGAGCTAATGGGCTTTGCGGGCACTTGTCAATATGCGGGTGACGTTTGCTAGTGTTTTACTTGAAAACCGGAGACTTCCTACACGGTTTATTTGGAACTGTTTACTTCGCGATAAACAATCGTCCTACCACAAAGTACCCATAGCAACAGGCAGTAACCGACAGAGGAGGGCTCGGAAGAGGGTATTCGGCAAGGTGCGTCTGCTTCAGGCCAGCCGACTACGAATCAGGTATGAGAGCTGACGTAGGCCGATTTTATTATTTCGATGATTTTTCGGAAAATTACGCGGGAATTGAGCAAGGATCTTGAACGATTAACGCCCTCTGAAATGTAAGAAAAAAGCAGCGTCGTTGATGGACGCTGCTTTTTTTAGGTGCCTACCGGCATGATCAGTGACGAGTGCGCTCAAGAAACTGCCGTGTGCGCTCTTCCTTGGGGTTGGCGAACAGTGCTTTGGCTTCGCCTTGCTCCACGATCACCCCCTTGTCGATGAAGATCACCCGGTTGGCGACCTCTCGTGCAAAGCTCATCTCGTGGGTGACGATCACCATCGTGCGCTTTTCTTCGGCCAGGGCGCGAATAGTGGTCAGCACCTCGCCAACCAGTTCCGGGTCCAGTGCCGAGGTTGGCTCGTCGAACAGAATCACTTGCGGCTCCATCGCCAGCGCCCGTGCAATCGCCACGCGCTGCTGCTGCCCGCCCGAGAGACGACGCGGGTAGGCGTCTTCCTTGCCAGTCAGGCCGACCTTGGCAAGCAGTTTCCTACCCAGCGCCTCGGCGGCTTCCCGCGCGACCTTTTTGACCACCACCGGGCCTTCAATGACGTTTTCCAGCGCGGTGCGATGTGGAAACAGATTGAAGTTCTGAAACACGAACCCTACCTGCTGGCGCAACTGGCGAATCAACCCTTGTTGCTGGTTCATGGAACGTGTGCCATCGATCTCGATGTCACCCACCTTGATCCTGCCGCTGTCTGGCGTCTCCAGCAGGTTCAGGCAGCGCAGCAGGGTGGTCTTGCCCGAGCCGCTGGGACCGATGATGGCGACGACTTCCCCGGCTTCGATACGCAGATCGATGCCCTTGAGCACCTGATTGCCTTTGAATTCCTTGATGAGTTTTTCAACGACTATCATGCGTCAGGTCTCCAGATCATGCCGGTTGACCCTGGCTTCCAGCTTGTTTTGCAGGTGCGAGAGCGCCGTGGCAAGGATCCAGTAGATCAGTGCGGCGGCCAGGTACATGGTGAAAATTTCAAAGGTGCGGGCGGTGATCAATTGCGCCTGGCGGAACAGCTCCGGCACCTGAATGGTGGCGGCCAGCGCGGTGTCCTTGACCAGCGAAATGAAACTGTTGCCCAGTGGCGGCAAGGCCGTGCGTGCTGCTTGCGGCAGTATGGCCCGGCGCATGGTCTGCCAGCGGGTCATGCCGATGCTTGCGGCAGCTTCCCACTGACCACGCTCCACCGAACTGATAGCCGCGCGCAGAATCTCGCAGGCATAGGCGGCCATGTTCAGCGAAAAGCCGATCAGTGCCGCGCTCAGGGGTTCAAGCTGGATACCCAGTTCCGGCAGGCCGTAATAAATCACGAACAGCTGGACCAGCAAGGGCGTACCGCGAAAGAACGACACGTAGATGCGTGCAATCCAGTTCACCAGCTTGAAGCGCGACAGGCGCATCAATGCCAGGCCGAAGCCCAGCAGCAACCCGAAAAACATCCCGCCCAGGCTGAGGAAGACGGTGTAATACGCGCCCTTGAGCAGAAAGGGCGCGGAGTCCAGCGCGAGCTGAAGGCTCTCTTCGATCATTTGGTGACGTCAGCGTTGAAGTATTTCTTCGACAGTTTTTCCAGGGTGCCGTCGGCACGCAGTTTGTCGATGGCCTTGTCGATAGCTGCCTGCAACTCGGGTTCGCCTTTGCGCAGGGCAATGCCAGACTCCTGACGGGAAAACGCGTCACCTGCGGGCACCAGTTTGTTTTTGGTCTTGGTGGCCATTTCCAGAGCTGCCAGGCGATCAACGAGAATCGCGTCGATACGGCCTACACTCAGGTCCTGAATTTTGCTCGGGTCATCGTCATAGGTTTTGACGATTGCGCCCGGGACGTTTTCCTTCAACCATTGTTCGTAGTTGGTGCCCAGCCCCACGCCAACCTTCTTGCCGGTCAGGTCCTTGGCTGTCTTGATGGTGTCTGCATTCTTCTTCAGAACCAGCGCCTGAATGCCGGAAACGGTGTAGGGCTCGGAGAAGTCGTACTTCTTCTTGCGCTCCTCGGAGATGGTCACCTGATTGATCACCACATCCAGACGCTTGGAATCCAGAGCGGCCAGAATGCCGTCCCATTTCGATGGCTGGATCTTGGCTTTCACGCCCAGTTCCTTGGCCAGCGCTTCGGAAAACTCGACTTCGAAGCCGGTGAGCTTGCCGTTTTCATCGACGAAGCTGAACGGCGGGTAAGTGCCTTCAAGGCCCACATTAAGCGTGCCGCTATCCTTGATTTTCTGCAGTTGCTCGCCAGCCATGGCTTGCCCGGCGATACCGGTACCGAGCATCAAGCCCAGTGCCGAGAAAAGAAACGTGCGACGAATAGCGGAAATGTTCATGCGAGCCCCTTGTTGGTATGGAAGTGTCTGGCCATTTTCTGACCCGACTCAAGCAACATCGTGCTGATTATTCAGCTTTTTTTCAGGCAGTTACGTCAGGTGTTGCATCAGAGTTGTTGCCTGCCGGGCGCGACTATATAGCCATCTGCTTATGAGGAAAAATAACAAAAAAAGTTATTTTTCCTATCAAAAGGCATAAAAGCTGCGCCGGCTGAAAAGTTACTGATCGAACGCATCCGGGTAGGCAAACAGCGCCGGAGCACCGCCAGTGTGCAGAAAGATCAGCGGGCCGTCGTTGAAGCGTTGACGGCCAATGCCATCCAGCAAGCCGGACATGGCCTTGCCGGTATAAACCGGGTCCAGCAACAGCCCTTCGTGGCTGGCCACCAGCTTGATCGCCGCCAGCGTACCGGCGTTCGGTTCGCCATAACGCGGAGCGAAATACTCGTCCCACAGTTCAACCTTGAAATGCTCCGGCAGGGCGATATCCAGTAATTCTGCCGTGCGCTCGGCCAAGCCCTGCACTTTGGGCAGTTGTGCTTCTTCACTGCGCGAAACGGTCACGCCGATAACCGGCAATTGCGGTAACTCGTGAGCCAGTGCCAACGCCAGGCCGCTGTGGGTGCCCGCGCTGCCGGAGGCCAGAACAACCGCCGCAAAGTCGATGCCGGTCTGCTTGATCTGCTCAGCCAGTTCCAGCCCGGCACGAACATAACCCAGCGCACCGACCGGGCTTGAGCCACCGATGGGCACCAGATAAGGCTTCTTGCCGCTGGAGCGCAGACGCGCAGCCAGCGCGTGCAGTTGTTCGTCGGCGTTGTCGAGGTTTTCGACCAGCTCGACTTTCGCATCGAACAGCTCCAGCAGCAGGCGATTGCCGTTTTTCAGGTAACTGGGGTCTTCGGTGCCGATGGGGTTTTCCAGCAGCGCCACGCAGCCCAGGCCCAGACGCGCCGCCAGGGCCGCGGTCTGGCGAACATGGTTGGACTGGATGGCACCCGCAGTGATCAGCGTGTCGGCACCTTGGGCCAGCGCGTCTGCGGCGAGGTACTCGAGTTTGCGGACCTTGTTGCCGCCCAGCGCCAGTGTGGTGGTGTCATCACGCTTGATGTAGATATCGCGATCTGCCCAGATCGACAGGCGCTCAAGCTTTTCCAGAGCCGTCGGCGCGCTGATCAGGTCCAGGCGATTGAAACGGGCAAGCTGATTTTTGATCATGGTGGTCGGTAAGCCGTGTAAAGAGTCACCGGACTATAGGCAGACGTTTCCTGCACGGCAACTTATCTGTGCTCACGGCACTGCTGGCGTATTCCTACAGAAATTGTTGTTTTTTTCGTCTGAATGTTTGCCGTAGAGTGGCAACAGCAGCGGCCAGCACTGTCGGTCGCCACCCTTCACATCAAGGAGAGTCAAGCGTGAGCGATATTCCAGAAGCATCCGCCGACGGCAGCTCCAGCCACTGGCAGTTGCAGCGGATCGTCAGCCAGTTGCGCGGCGCGCGTGAAGACTGGCGAGCGCGCAACCGTCGGGTAAGCGGCGAGCACGGCGGGCGCGAACTGCCTTCGCGTGCAGCCATGGGGGAAATTCTTGAAGCGCTGAGCGGGGCGTTGTTCCCGATGCGGCTTGGCCCGGTGGACCTGCGTGAAGAAAGCGAAGATTTCTACGTTGGGCATACGCTGGATGTGGCACTCAATGCGCTGCTGGCCCAGGCCCGCCTGGAGCTGCGCTATGTGGCCCATCAGCAGGGCGGTGACCTGAAGAGCATCGATGCACGAGCGCTCGAGCTGATTCAGGGTTTCGCCATGGCCCTGCCGGGTATTCGTCTGTTGCTGGACACCGACGTCCTGGCCGCCTACCACGGCGACCCGGCTGCGCGCAGCGTCGATGAAGTGCTGCTGTGCTACCCCGGCATTCTGGCGGTGATCCACCATCGTCTGGCGCACCATTTGTATCGCGCCGGTTTGCCGTTGCTGGCACGTATCAGCTCGGAGATCGCCCATTCGGCGACCGGTATCGACATTCATCCGGGCGCGCAGATCGGCCCGAGCTTCTTTATCGATCATGGAACAGGCGTGGTAATTGGCGAAACCGCGATCATCGGCGAGCGGGTGCGGATATATCAGGCCGTGACCCTGGGCGCCAAGCGCTTCCCGTCGGACGAGGACGGCCAGTTGCAGAAAGGCCATGCACGGCACCCAATCGTTGAAGACGACGTGGTGATCTACGCGGGTGCGACCATTCTGGGGCGCATCACCATTGGCAAGGGTTCGACCATCGGCGGCAATGTCTGGCTGACGCGCAGCGTACCGGCAGACTGCAACCTGACCCAGGCCAACCTGCTGCAACAGGATGATTGCAGCAAGAAGTGAGATCGCTCCGTTATCAGATCACCTTCACCGCCCGGCCGATGAACTGGATCGGCCCGGTGGGCTTGCCGATTGGCGAGCCGGTGGATTTTTCCAGGGTCAGTTCGAACAGCTGATTGGGTTGCAGCGGCGGCAGTTTGTCCAGCGGAACATGCAGGCTCTGACCCGGCTTGACCAGCCCGAGCGAGACCGGGCCTTGCCAGTCGTCACCCTTGGTCCAGAACTCCAGCGCCTTGTCGTTCGGAACCTCGAACACGCCAAGCGGAATAAGCTGGATTTCCTGCGAGTTGCTGGCTTGCACAACCCAGCCGGGCGCCTTGTCCTGCGGCCCGACCAGTACCACCAGATAAGACGGTTGCGCCGGTGCGCGGGTCAGCAGCGTCATGCCCAGCACCAGCGACGCCGCTAATCCAGCCCCCGCCAGCCCGCGCCAGACCGACAGGTTGTCCCACCAGCGCACCCGCTGTCTGTGCGGCGCTTGGGCAGGCGCTGCCAGCTCCAGCAAGTTACGCTCGATGCGATCCCACAGACCGGGCGATGGCGTAACCGGTTCGGCCAATTCTGTCAGAGGCAGCAGGCGCTGTTCCCAGGCATCGATGGCCGCCTGCAAATCAGGCTCGTGGGGCAGGCGACGCTGTACGTCGAGCCTTTCCTGCGCCGACAGGGTGCCGAGCACATACTCGCCCGCCAGGTCATGAAGGTTGTCGTCTGAAGGTCGGGTCATCCCATGCACTCCCGCAAAGCCGTCAGGCTGCGCTTGATCCAGGCTTTGACCGTACCTAATGGCGCGCCGATTTTCTGCGCGATTTCCTGATGCGAATAGCCGTCTACATAAGCGTGAAAAACACAGTTGCGGCGCACCGGTTCAAGTTGCTCCAGGCATGAGGTGATGCGCCCCGGATTGACCCGCCAATCGAAGGCATCGCCGGTTTCCTGCCAGCCTTCCAGCGTCGCCTGTTCATGATGATCTTCGCTGCCGTCATCCTTGACGCGCACCTCGCGTGCCGTGTTGCGCAGCGTATTCAGCGCCAGGTGGCGAGTCACGCTGAACACCCAGCCGCGTGCCGACCCACGCGAAGCATCGAAGCTGGCCGCGTGGTTCCAGATTTTCAGGAATGCGTCATGCACGATGTCTTCAGCCAGCGCCCGGTCACGCACCAGCCGCTGAGCGACGCCGAGCAGCCGCGCGCTTTCCTGTTGATAAAGACGCTGCAAGGCCTGCTTGTCACCGCGAGCGCAGGCCTGCAACGTTGCTTCGTAATCAAAGAGAGATTCGTGCGAGGACAAGATGATCCGCCATCAAAGGAAGACTACTGCCTCGCTGACATCACGAGGCTCCCGTGCAGCAGCATAGCCTACTGTTGCACGGTCACCTGATTAAGCGCATTGATCAGCTGGCGGTCCAGAACAGGTAGTCCGCCTGATACTTGACCACTTCCTTCGCGCCCTTGTTGCTCTCTGCACAGGCTTTGGCCGGGGCTACGCCGCCTTTCAAGGCTACGCGCTGAATGTAGGTCACGCCCGTCATCGCGCCCTTGCCTTCAGCCGGGTTGGCCTTGACCAGTTGGTACGGCAGGCTGCCTGCGCTCGACGGCGCCACAGCAACCTGAGTGCCGGTCAGTTTCGAGCCGTCTTTGGCTTCCCAGGTGGCCGGTGGGCCGTAGTAGGTGCCGACCTGTTTGCCGCTCTTGTCATTGAGCACGGCCTTGGGACCGACGAATGCCCACTCCATCTCATTGGGCATGTTGGCTTTGGCGCGGCACTCGTAAGTGATCTCGCCAACCCCGGTGGTGGTCATGCTGACTTTGTTGCCGGCCGGTACCCGGACGCTTTCGGGCAGGTCAGTCTGAGCCATGGCAATGGATGACAGGCAAGTGAAAGCCAGGGTGCTACCAGCAAGGCAGAGCAAGCGTTTTGCGTTCATGCAGAAATCTCCAGAGGGTTTAACCGCGCTCAGCAACTCGAAGTGGCTGCTGAATGTACTACCCGCGAGAAACCCATCTGGATGCAGTGATTTGAAAATATTTTTTCAGTGCCGGCTGAAACGGCTGCGCAGCAGCAAAATACCGGCGATTGCCGCGAGGCCCGAGCCGATCAGCACGCCGACTTTTACTTCATCGATCAGGTGCTGCGAACCAGGAAACGCCAGGTTGCCGATGAACAGGCTCATGGTAAAGCCGATGCCGCACAGAATAGCGACGCCGTACAACTGCACCCAGTTGCTGCCTTCCGGCAATGTCGCCAGCCCGGCACGAATCGCCAGCACTGCGGCAAGGAACACACCGATCTGCTTGCCGACGAACAGGCCCAATGCGACACCCAGCGGCACCGGGTCGATCAGGTTTGCCAGGGTGATGCCGGAAAGTGATACACCCGCATTGGCAAAACCGAAGATCGGCACCACGGCGAACGCCACCCAGTAATGCATCTTTTCTTCAAGAAACAGCAGCGGCGAGCGTGCTTCCTCCTCGGGCTTGCCCATCGGGATGCACAGCGCCAGCGCCACACCGGCCAGCGTGGCGTGTACGCCTGATTGCAGGACGAAGAACCATAGCAGCGCGCCGAGCAGCAGATAGGGCAGCAGGCGGCGGACGTTCAGGCGGTTCAGCGCGATCAATACGGCGAGAGTCACGAATGCGGCGGCCAGCATCGGCAGGTTAAGCCCCGAGCTGTAGAAAAACGCGATGATGGTCACAGCGCCCAAGTCATCGAGAATCGCCAGCGCGGCCAGAAAGACTTTCAGCGAAGTCGGCACCCGATTGCCCAGCAGCGACAACACGCCGAGGGCGAAGGCGATGTCAGTGGCCGCTGGAATCGCCCAGCCGCTCATGGTTTGCGGATTGCCCCAATTGATCGCGATGTAGATCAGTGCAGGCACCAGCATGCCGCCCGCCGCTGCAAAGCCGGGCAGGGCGCGTTGTCCCCAGGTTGCCAGGCCGCCAGCCAGCACTTCGCGCTTGATCTCCAGGCCGACCATCAGAAAGAAGATGGCCATCAGCCCGTCGTTGATCCACAGCTCCACCGACAGGCCCAGCCAGACACTGTGCAGAATCGAGAAGTAGCTGGCGGAGAGGGGGGAGTTGGCGACGATAAGGGCGGCCAGCGCTGCCGCCATCAAGACGATGCCGCCTGCTGATTCGGAGGCGAGGAAACGGGCGAGGACGGCAACGCCTCTGGGCGTTTCCCGGTTGAAAAGTTGAGTCATGGTCATCCTTGAGTGCAAGGCTGTTTTTGTAATGAAGTGCCAGGAATGCGCCTACAGGCCCGTGGCAGTAAGTTCGATCAGGCAGCAACGACTGGCGCGAGGTGATTGCAGTTCGACTTCCAGCAAACCGCCAGAATTATCAACCTGAGCGCAATCAAGTTTACCGAGAATTTCCCACGGCTGGCCGTTCACGCTTATCGCTACTTGTTCGGCCATGCTGAACAGCACGAATGTGCCGGCTGAACTGAACAGTCGTTGCGGATGACGCACGTCTATCCAGTGCAGGCGTGCCGTGTAACGGTGAGGAGCATAGATCAGATTGAAGTCGCGAATCGGCCCGTCCAGCAGCGTGCAACTGACTTCACTGTCGCCGCTGAACGCGAACGGATCCGATGGCAGCAGCGGGCGGCTGGTAATGCCGTCGACGTCCAGTGTCATGCCTGCGCCCTGCAAGACGGTAATGATGCGCTGATAACCGGCGAACACCGAGAAACCGCCTGAGGTTTCAATATCGGCAATCGACAGTCGCCAGCCGAAACCGTCGAGGTCCTGGCCTGCATCGCGAGCGATTTCTTCAGTGCTGCCGCCGCCGTTTTTCCACGGCATGCGCGGGTAGTCGACGGCGCGCAGGAGGCGGGTCTGGCTCATTTGGTAAAGCGTCCTTCCAGGCGATGGCGGGAGCCGGGGTGGATCAGGCGCGCAGCGGTGACGGGCTGGCGGCCTGACCAGGTACGGCGACGAATCAGCAGGCAGGGCTCTCCGGCATCGATCTGCAACAACGTGCATTCATCGGCTTCGGCGAGGATCGCCTCGACCACATGTTCGCCTTCAGTGAGCGGTGCAACCTGTGAGAGATAGGCATAAGGCGTCTGCAGGGTGAAGTCCTGCCTGAGGTAGTCCGGGGCGACCTGAGCGTTCACGAAGCGGTCTTCGATCTGCACCGGAATGTCGTTCTCGTAGTGCACGATCAGCGAATGGAACACCCGCTGGCCTTCGCGCATGTCCAGCGCCAGCGCGCGCTCGGAGCCTGCGGCTTCTTCCTTTAGCACCATGACCTTGCAGGTATGGCGATGGCCGCGCGCGGCGATCTCGTCAGCAATGTTATGCACTTCGAACAGTGCCGACTGGCTTTTGGGTTCTGCGACAAAGGTGCCAACACCCTGCATGCGCACCAGCAAACCTTCAGCGGTCAGCTCACGCAGGGCGCGGTTTATGGTCATGCGGCTGAAACCCAGTTGCGTCACCAATTCGCTTTCCGACGGTACGCGATGGTGCGGCGGCCAGGTGCCGTTCTGGATCTGCAGGGCGATCATGTGTTTGACGCGGGCGTACAAGGGTGCAGGACTTTCGCCCATCTGGGCTGCCAGGGAAGAAACGGCGGGCGGAGTCGACACGAGTGAGTCCTTGTTTTCGAAATGACGTTTTGACGATGATTCAGACGCCTGAGAGCGCCACGCTAACCATTAACCTGCTGCTCGGCAAGCGTGCCGAAGGTTTACCGGTCGCTTAAACGTCTGTATATGTATATACAAATTACAGTGATGAGGTGTGAAGTCAATGTCAGCCTTCTTTGCCGAGCGCGCGTTACTCCCCGACGGCTGGGCCAACAATGTGCGTCTGGAGGTCAGCCAGGAAGGCGTTTTGACCCGCATCGAGGCCAATGCGGATCGGCAGGGTGCCGAAATCGTCAGTGGCCCGTTGCTGCCTGGCATGCCGAACCTGCACTCTCATGCGTTTCAGCGGGCGATGGCCGGGCTGGCGGAAGTGGCGGGCAACCCCAACGATAGTTTCTGGACCTGGCGCGACCTCATGTATCGCCTGGTAGGGCGCATCAGTCCGCAGCAACTGGGCGTTATCGCTCGCCAGCTGTACATCGAAATGCTCAAGGGCGGTTACACCTCGGTTGCCGAATTTCATTACGTGCATCAGGACCTGGACGGCAAACCCTATGCAGATCCTGCCGAACTGGCCGTGCAGATCAGTCAGGCGGCAAGTTCGGTCGGCATCGGCCTGACCCTGCTGCCGGTGCTTTACAGCCACTCGGGGTTTGGCGGGCAGGCACCCAACGAAGGGCAGCGGCGGTTTATTCACAGCACTGACAGCTATCTGGATTTGCAGGCTCGTCTACGCCCGCTTCTGGCGGCTCAGCCCACGCAGCAGTTGGGTCTGTGCTTCCACTCACTGCGTGCGGTGACGCCACAGCAGATCAGTGAAGTACTGGCGGCCAGCGACCAGCAGTGCCCTGTGCATATTCATATTGCCGAACAGCAGAAGGAAGTCGATGACTGCCTGAGCTGGAGCGGTCGTCGTCCGCTGCAATGGCTGTATGAAAATGCCCCTGTGGATAACCGCTGGTGTCTGGTGCATGCGACCCACGTCGAGGCAGATGAGGTGCAACTGATGGCGCAAAGTGGCGCGGTGGCCGGGTTATGCCTGACCACCGAGGCCAACCTGGGCGACGGTATCTTTCCGGCGGTGGACTACGTTGCCCAGGGTGGCCGGTGGGGAATTGGCTCGGACAGTCACGTTTCGCTCAGCGTGGTCGAGGAGCTGCGCTGGCTGGAGTATGGCCAGCGTCTGCGCGATCAGCGCCGTAACCGGCTGTATCGCAGTGATCAGCCGATGGTTGGCCGCACCTTGTACGACGCCGCGCTCGCGAGTGGCGCGCAGGCGCTGGGGCAGCAGGTTGGTGCACTGCAAGTGGGACAACGCGCTGACTGGCTGGTGCTGGATGACAACGACCCGTACATCGCCACGGCCTCGGGCGACGCCATCCTCAACCGCTGGCTGTTCGCTGGCAGCGACCGACAGATTCGCGACGTGGCGGTGAATGGACGCTGGGTCATACGTGAAGGGCGACACGCCGCAGAGGAGCAAAGCAGTCGAGCGTTTGCACAGGTGCTGAGGGAATTGCTGGGCTGATGCGAGAGAGGACGCAGAGCGTCCAGAACGGCATGCCCACGCGGAGCATGGGCACGATAGTGTTCTTGCGGACGCCTGGCGTTCCTCACTTTCCAGCCACGACGCTCATCGTTCCTCACGCTCCAGCGTGGGAATGCCGTGGGTGACGCTCCGCGTCACAAATCTGCGCCGCGCCGCCCATCGAAAATCGGACGCAGAGCGTCCAGAACGGCATGCCGACGCGGAGCATGGGCACGATAGTGTTCTTGCGGACGTCTGGAGTTCCTCACTTTCGAGCCACGACGCTCATCGTTCCTCACGCTCCAGCGTGGGAATGCCGTGGGTGACGCTCCGCGTCACAAATCTGCGCCGCGCCGCCCATCGAAAATCGGACGCGGAGCGTCCAGAGAGGCATGCGACGCAGAGCGTCGCACGATGATCAAGCGTGAGCACAGTAAGTGGAGTCCGCTTACTTCTCGCCCTTGCCGATCTTCGAATCATCTTCGCGCCAGATCAGGCGGGAGGTGTCGTAGCCTTGCTGACGAGCCTTGCTCAGCATGTTTTCCCTGACCGATGCGGAGACGGTCGGTGTGCGCGACAGCAGCCACAGGTATTTGCGGTCCGGGTTGCCGACCACGGCGGTCCGGTAGCCTTCGCTGACGTCCAGAATCCAGTAGTCACCCTTGGCAACGCCCGGCAGCAGGCGCGAGAACCAGTTATCGAACACTACCCACAGCTTGTCGGTCTTGCCCGGTACTTGCGGCGAGGCAGTGCCCTTTGCTTCTTCCCACTTGCCCTCGATAGTGCGGCAACGGTTGGTCACCGCAATGTTGCCGTCGTCCTTGAGCGCGTAAAGCGCCTCGGACTGGGCGCACTTGCGCTGGAAAAACATTGGCAGGCGGGCGATCTCGTACCAGGTGCCCTGATATTGCTTGAGGTCGACGCTGTCGACTGTCCTTGGTTCGAGGTTGTCAGCCGAGTGGGCAAAACCGATGGCCAGAAAGCTGGCCATGACACAAATTCCAAAACGTACCAGTACCTTGATCATGGATTATTTCAGACCCTGACCCGAGAACAGCACAACCTTGTCTGCCGCATACTGCACGCTGATAAAGGTGTTCTGGTCACCCCATGTGCAACTGGACATGCCCAGTGCGCCGGAACATTCCGTCGGGCTGCCCAGCAAGGATTCGACCTGTGCCTTGGGCATGCCGGCGGAAATTTTCGAGTAGTTTTCCTGGGTGATCTTGCTGCAGGCAGCCAGAAATACGCAGAACGAGAGTAACGCGACAGTGCGCAAGGACATGGGTGTAGCTCCTGAACGGAAGTGGGTCGCGTCGCAGTGCAAGCGGAGGCTGGCTGGCGCAGTACCGCAAGCTTAGAGGAGAAAAAGGGAATCTGGTTCCCGGACGGCGCAAGGATTTATGCCGTAGATCAGATGGTTGGCCCGCAGGCTTGTGCCGAACGCAACATCGAATGCTCGTTTGCCTGTCGCCGGGTGGTGATTCAGACGGGCCGAATCACCACTGGCGCACAGCAAGCCTTCTTACTCTTTGTGATACGCGGTAGCGCGTTCGACTTCTTCTTTCGAGCCCAGGTACACCGCTACGCGCTGGTGCAGGCCTTCCGGCTGAATGTCGAGAATCCGCTGATGACCGTCGGTGGACGCGCCGCCAGCCTGCTCGACCAGGAAGGACATCGGGTTGGCTTCATACATCAGACGCAGTTTGCCCGGTTTGGAAGGCTCGCGGCTGTCGCGCGGATACATGAACAGACCGCCACGGGTGAGGATGCGGTGCACGTCGGCCACCATCGCAGCGACCCAGCGCATGTTGTAGTTCTTTTTCAACGGGCCTTCTTCGCCGGCCAGCAACTCGTTCACGTAGCGCTGTACCGGGGCTTCCCAGTGGCGCTGGTTGGACATGTTGATCGCGAATTCCTGGGTGGACTCCGGGATTTTGATGTCTTCGTGAGTGAGCACGAAGCTGCCCATTTCGCGGTCCAGCGTGAAGCCTTTGACGCCGTCGCCCAGGGTCAGCACCAGCATGGTCTGCGGGCCGTAGATGGCGTAACCGGCGGCGACCTGCTCGGTGCCCGGCTGCAGGAAGGCCTTTTCATTCAGCGCTTCGTTCTGGCTGAGGTATTCGTTCGGGCAACGCAGTACCGAAAAGATGGTGCCGACCGGAGCGTTGATGTCGATGTTCGACGAGCCGTCCAGCGGGTCGAAAACCAGCAGGTACGCGCCCTTCGGGTATTTGCCCGGGATCTGGTAGGCGTTGTCCATTTCTTCGGACGCCATGCCGGCCAGGTGACCGCCCCATTCGTTGGCTTCGAGCAGGATCTCGTTGGAGATCACATCAAGCTTTTTCTGAACTTCGCCCTGAACGTTTTCGGTGCCCATGCTGCCAAGTACGCCGCCCAGCGCGCCTTTGGAGACGGCGTGGCTGATTTCCTTGCATGCGCGCGCCACAACTTCGATCAGGAAGCGCAGATCGGCAGGGGTGTTGTTGCTGCGAGTCTGCTCAATCAAGTAACGACTTAGTGTAACGCGGGACATGGATAGCTCCGAAATAGGGGGTATGAAAACCCGCGCAGTTTAACGCGAGTGGCGACGTAATACTGCTATCAGACTGGCTTATGACTGTTTCAGTTCAGATGTCGGGCAAAGCGCACCCGACAGCCTGTGTGTTTCAGCGTTTTGATGCGCGCAGCGTGCTGAATGCCATCCAGCCCAGAAACAGTACACCGAGCAGCAGAACAGCCCAAAGCCCGAGGCGTTTGAAGTCCATGCTCTGCGGCACCGCTATCGGCGCAGCTGCCATGTTGGCAACAGATGCCGTAGCGGGTTCCGCTGTCCCGAGCGAGGCCAGTTTTTCCGGACTCAAGTCGGGGATCAGGGTGGCCAGCGACAGGTTCGCCGCCTTGACGTTCGGGTTGCCGATGGCCAGCGTGAAGGGCCCTTCACCGCGTGCCAGGAATACGATTTCCGTGGCAGGCACGGCCACGCTCAACTGCGGCGCTTCACTGCCCAGCCCGCCGCCGCGATCATCCACCACCAGTTTTAGCTGTTGAACGATGCGCCCGGACAATTGCAGCTGGTCCTGCAAGACATCGCTGTTGTTCTGCGATAACCGGTACAACAGGCCACTGCTGATCGGCTGCCAGGGTTGTTTCGCGTCCATCCGACCGTAAAGCGTCGCCGGTGCGAGGCTGTTTGGCTGGGCAATGTCGACCTTGACGCGCCCTACCGGCAAGCCGCTCGGCAGTTGCCAGACATATTCGTTGGGGCTTTCGACGACGCCCTTGACCGGTGGCGACCAGGTCAGCGGCGGGGTCGGGCTTTCAGTGCTGGCGCTGAGCAGGTGGGCGGAGATCAACAGGGGTGCGCTGTGCGGAGCGCGCCACAACAGACGCAGGTAGCGGGCGCTCTGGCCGGGCAGGCCGACTTCACGTTGCTCGATCACTTCGTCGGCAAATGACAGCCGGGCAACCTGCCCTTCGCCCCAGTTGCGCCAGTGCTGCAGGTCATCGCTGGCTTCGATGCTGAAATTCTGGAAACCTTCACGCTCGGTGCTCCAGTCGATCACCAGCTGCTCCAGTGGCGCCTTGATCGCGCTGGTGTCCAGCAACCAGCCGCGCAGCACTTCTTCACCAGCCTCGATATCGCTTTGCGGCTGGACCTCGATCACGCTGCCGTTGCTTGAGCGCTCGATACGGATGACCGGCGCGGCATCGCCTGCTTCCTGCGTGCTGTAAAGGGCAAACCATTTGACCGGGATTGGCGTGGGTTCCTGCTCGCGTGCAGGCTGTCGCGGCGTGATCGAATAAGCCTGCGGCTGGCCTTCGGCATTGAACACGCGCACATCACCCAGGTCGCCCTGCCGGGCATTCAGCTGGACGGCAAGCGGTAACTCGATGCGATACCAAGGCCCGTCGCCGCTAAGGCTCAGTGGGGTCTGGCTGGCAAAGTCCGTCGGCTTGTCCTGGGCGACGGCGGTTACCGCCGTGCACAAGGCCAGGCCAAGCACGGCGATCTTCATGGCGGGATGACTCAAGAACGTTTTCCTCATAGCTTATCCGGCGCGGCGGTCGGGCCTGGGCCGGGTTCTTCGCCGACCTTTCTGGCAGGGTGTTTCGGCGGCAATGGTGCGAAATATCCCACCACCAGTAGCAGAATGCCAACACCGATGAACGAGACGATGCGCTCCATGCCGCCACGGTTGCTCAGCTCGACGAAGAATAGCTTGATCACCACCACGCCGATCAATGCTGCGCCGCCCAGCCAGAGCTCGCGGTTGCTGCGCATATGACCGCCGATCATCAGGGCCAGCGCCATCAGCGTCCAGACGATCGACAACCCGGCCTGAACGCGCATCGACTCAAGCAACGCCTCGGTGTGCCACGGTACTTGAGCCCAATGATGGGCTGTACGCATGACCATTGCCGTGACGAGTGCAAACAGCGAAGCGCCTGCCACCAGCAAGGCAGCATTGCGAGGGCGCGTGAGGTACTTGCGCATCCACAGGCATGCTCCGGCCAGAGCCAGCAACAGGCCGATTTCCAGCGGGTTGAGCAGCGGGATATAAGGCAGCGGTTCCGCCGCACCGTCGCTGAACGTGTTCGCCAGCCAGAACCACGCCAGCATCAATACCGCCAGTGGTGCCGCGGCCCCGACATGGTAGGCCTCGGGGCAAGCCTTCACCGGCCATGGCCACTGACGCTCTGAGCTCATCGCCAGCAGGAACAGGCCAGGCAGAATCGCCCAGCCCAGCCAGCGCCAGGCGTTGTAAGACTCGGACAGCTGCAGCAGGCCGAAACGCAATTCCAGTGCCAGTACGGCGATGATCAACAGGCAGCCCGTGGTGTGAGCGATACGTTGTGCGAGGATCGGCAGCGTGTCTGCCAGATAGAGCAAGGTCAGCAGATGTACGGCGAACGCGGCTGCCCAGGCCAGCCAGCCCCAGTTCGCGGCCGGGTGGTAATGCTCACTCAGCGAGCCCAGTAACAGAAGGGCGCTGACTGGGGTGAGTACGCTGCACAATACGGCGAGGTCTGGCCAGTGCAAACGCAGGGCCAGCACTGCCCAGATAGCTACGCTGAGCGCAGCCGCGATCAACAGCAGTGGCGTCTGCACGCTGTTCGGTGCGTACAGTTGCACGACGCTGATCAATGAAACCGCCCACCAGATCGCGCCCCATATCGTCAGTACCGTTCTGGCGATTTTCTGATCGATGATCATCAGGGTGTTGAAGCGGAACACGCTCCAGGCGCTGATCAGGGCCGCGATGGCCAGAATCATCGGTGTCCAGTAGTCGCCAGCCCAGCTGGAATTGTCTGAATCACTGATCAGCATTGCGCTGGCGCACACCTGCAACACCAGGCCGAAAACCTGTGCCAGCTTGCGGTGCTGGCGCAGGCCCAGCCAGAAAACCGCTGCGCCTTCCACGGCCCACGCGCAGGTCGTCCATTGCGAACCGAGGCCCAACGGGATGGCCAGGGTGGCAAACACCACGCCCAGCGCCAGGCAGGTTTCCATCAACAAAACGGTTCGGCCGGTCGCACGTGCCGCCAGCCAGCGTGCCAGCCCCATGTAGATCAGGCCCAGCGCGAGCGCGCTGAACGCGGCACCGAACTCAAGGTGTTCGACCAGCGCGTATTGCAGGCCGAACCCGACGATTGGCGTGCCAAACAGCAGTGTGCCGTCGACGTAATCACCCTGACGTGCCGACCAGCGCAGCAGGGCTTCGCGACTGGCCTCCGGTGGCGCGTCAGTGAGTTCCAGCAGCTTGCGACGCGCATACAGCAGACCGATGGCCAGGTACATCACAAAGAACAGAATCAGAAAGGGCTCGGTGCTCCAGAACAGCTCGGGGGTGTAAGCCCGTATGCCCCAGGCGAAACCGATGCCGAAAGTGCCGAAAAAACCGATCAGGTTGAGAATGCGCCAGGCCTTGAACCAGGCGATGGCAATGATGCCCGCGTTGAGCAGGGCAAAGTAACTGAACAGCGAGATGTGGCTGCCTTGCCCGGTCGACGCGAGCAGTGGTGCTGCGAATCCACCCAGCGCGCCGGCGCAGGCCAGGGCCAGAGCATTCTGTGTCAACGCCAGAATGGCCGAGAAAGCGGTGATCGCTACCAGCAGCACAAAGCCCGGTGCCGGATCGAGCAGGGCGTGCAATTTCATCGCCGCAAAGACGGTCAGGTACAACACGCCCACGCCTGCGCCTTGCAACATCAGCGCGTAAGGGCCGTTGCGCAAACGCAGCCACCAACCCAGGCCGAGCAGGGCCAGTGCGCTGGCGGCGACTGCGGCGTAGCGTGCTTCAATCGGTACGACCATGCCTTCGGTGGCGTAGCGCAGCAGAAAGGCCAGCCCGAGAAACAGCACCACTACGCCCACTCGCAGTACCGTATTGCCGCCCAGCAGCCAGTCTTTTGCGCGATTGATGGCGCTGTCCAGCAGATTGGGCTGTGCTGCCTTTGAAGGCTGACGGATTTCGGTGGCGGGTTCGACAGGCCCTGTTGCCTGCGGCTCTTCGTCTGGCAGGTCCCAGATCAGCTCGGGGCCATCAGTGGGTGCCTCGATAATGATCGCATCCACTGGGAGCGGTGCGGCGTCCTGCGCAGGTGGCACGCCGGATGTGGACTGACGCTCGAGCGCGCTCAGGCGCTGCTCAAGGGCATCGAGGGATTGGCGGGTTGCGAGCAGTTGTTGCAGTTGGTCGGCGGATTGCCTGCCAAGCAGGCGCATGCGGATGCCCCCCCAGACGGCCCAGGCCATGACTGCGCCGATCAGCGAACCTGCCCACTCGTCATAGCTAAGCGCGTAGCCCAGCGCTGCACCGCCCACCACCAGACAAATCCAAAGCACGCGACGACATCCTTTTCGATGTGTGAAGGTTCATCGAGCGCAGTATATAGGGGCGGGCGGACATCGTTTGTAATGTTTTATACCGGGGGCACCAGAGTCTCTGCAGGACTGAGACAGATCCTTGTGGCGCTTGTGGGAGTGAGCTTGCTCACGAAGGCGTCGTTTCGAGCGCCTTCTTTGCGGAGACCTTAATGGCCTCTTCGCGAGCAAGCTCGCTCCCACTGGGGTTGTGAGCTTTTTAGGTTTTGACGTTAGTCCAGCGCCTTCCAGATGTCGCCGGCGTACTCGCGAATAGTCCGGTCCGAAGAGAACCAGCCCATGCGTGCGGTGTTGAGCACCGCCGAGCGCCACCATTCCTTGGAATCGTGCCAGCGTTCCTCGACTTTGGCCTGTGCTGCCCAGTACGAATCGAAGTCGGCACAGACCAGGAAGCGGTCATAATCCAGCAGCTGATCGATAAGTCCCGCGTAACGGTTCGGATCATCCGGCGAGAACACGCCGCCACGAATCGCTTGCAGTACATCGTTCAAACGCCCCGATGCCGCCACGTCTCCATGTGCGTTGAATTCGCCTGCGCGCTTGCGGGCTTCGACCTGTTGCGAGGACATGCCGAAGATGAACATGTGCTCCAGCCCGACCTGCTCGCTCATTTCCACGTTGGCACCGTCCAGCGTGCCGATGGTCAGCGCGCCGTTGAGGCCGAACTTCATGTTACTGGTCCCTGAAGCTTCCAGGCCTGCCGTGGATATCTGCTCGGACAGGTCGGCTGCCGGGATGATGCTCTCCGCCAGACTGACGTTGTAGTTGGGCATGAACACCACTTTCAGCAGGCCACGCACCGTCGGGTCGTTGTTCACAGTCCGGGCGATATCGTTGGTCAGCTTGATGATCAGTTTGGCCGAGTGATAACTGGCCGCCGCCTTGCCGGCGAAGATCTTCACCCGCGGTACCCAGTCTGTGCCTGGCTCGGCTCGAATGGCCTGATACAGCGCGACGGTATGGAACAGGTTCAACAACTGGCGTTTGTATTCGTGAATCCGTTTGACCTGAACGTCGAACATCGCTGCAGGATTGACGGCAATACCCAGGCGTTCATGAATGATCGCGGCCAGTGCGCGCTTGCTGTGCAGGCGTTGGTCGGCCATCTGCTTGCGGAACGAAGACTTATCGGCGAACGGCTCAAGCTCTTTGAGGCGCGTCTCGGCATTGTCCAGAACGTCCTCACCCAGCGCTTCGACGAGCATTTCGGTCAGTTTCGGGTTGGCCTGGAACAGCCAGCGGCGGAAGGTGATGCCGTTGGTCTTGTTGTTGATCCGCTCCGGATAGATCTTGTGCAGCTCGGCGAACACGGTCTTGCGCATCAGTTGGGTATGCAGCGCCGAAACGCCGTTGACGCTGTGCGAGCCGAGGAACGCCAGGTTGCCCATGCGTACCCGGCGACCGTTGTCTTCTTCGATCAGCGACACCGCACGCAGCACGTTGACGTCGTCGACGCCTTTGGCGCGCAGTGTGTCGATGTGTTGTGCGTTGATCAGGTAGATGATCTGCATGTGGCGCGGCAGCATCCGCTCCATCAGGCCGACCGACCAGGTCTCCAGCGCTTCCGGCAGCAGCGTATGGTTGGTGTAGCCAAGGGTGCCAACGGTGATTTTCCAGGCGGTGTCCCACGGGATGTTGTGGTTGTCGATCAACTGACGCATCAGCTCGGCCACCGCAATGGACGGGTGCGTGTCGTTCATCTGAATCGCTGCATGGTCTGGCAGATCGGTCAGCGTGGCGTGCTGGTTCAGATGGCGGCGCAGCAAATCCTGCAGCGATGCGGAAACGAAGAAGTATTCCTGGCGAAGGCGCAGTTCCTGACCCGCTTCGGTTGCATCGTTCGGGTACAGCACGCGGGAAATACTTTCGGCGCGCACTACTTCGGCGACGGCGCCAAAGTGGTCGCCCGCGTTGAAACGTTCCAGATGCAGGTCTTCCACCGCACGGGCGCGCCACAGGCGCAGGGTGTTGACGCTTTTGCCACGCCAGCCGACCACAGGGGTGTCGTAAGCAATGGCCCGAACGGTTTCGCCCGGACGCCAGACCTGACGCGAGTCGCCCGCTTCGGTCACCACGGTGTCGACGCTGCCACTGAAGCCGATGGAGTAAACCACCTCAGGACGCTCGAATTCCCAAGGGTTGCCGAAGTCCAGCCAGTTTTCGGTCTGTTCCTGCTGCCAGCCGTCGACGATGCCCTGCCGAAACAGCCCGTGCTCGTAACGAATCCCATAACCGTGCCCGGCAATGCCCAGGGTCGACATGCTTTCCATGAAGCACGCTGCCAGACGACCCAGGCCGCCGTTGCCCAGCGCAGCATCCGGTTCAAGCAAGCGGATACGTTCGATATCCACACCCAGCTCGGTCAATGCTTCGCGAGCCACTTCCAGCAGGCCGAGGTTGCTCAGGCTGTCGTAGAGCAGTCGGCCAATGAGGAATTCCAGAGACAGGTAGTAAACGCGCTTCTGGACCTTGCGATAAATCTGCCGCGTGTGGTCCATCCAGTGTTCGACCATGTGGTCGCGGGCGGCAAGGGCAACAGCTTCAAACCAGTCATGCTCAAACGCATGGTCGGGGTCCTTGCCCACCGAATAGGTGAGTTTGGCGAGCACAGCGGCGCGGAAAGCAGCCACATCAGCGTCACGAACAAGTGGTTCCTGAGACATCGGTACAACCTCAAGTAGTCTGACGAATGGAAAACGGGATTCTTAGACTGTAGGCGTGTCGTCAGTTATTTCCTGAAAATAGTAGAAATAATTGAAGGCAGCGCCCTCGCTTCGACCCAGTGCAACGGCTCTGGTTCGCGCGCTGACCAAATTGGCAAAACGCTTGCATCGATCGTTCCATCCCGATCAATGACGTGCAGCATGCTGATTCTTCGTTTCGGGTTTATGATGCCAACGGCAGAATAATAGAAGCCTCTGAACTGGACTTATGGAGCACTTATGCAGACTTTGTACCCGCAGATCAAACCCTACGCCCGGCACGATCTGGCCGTGGAACAACCGCATGTGCTTTACGTCGATGAAAGCGGCTCGCCAGAAGGGTTGCCAGTGGTATTCATTCATGGCGGCCCTGGTTCCGGATGTGATGCGCACAGTCGCTGCTACTTCGATCCTAACCTGTACCGCATCGTAACGTTTGATCAGCGTGGCTGCGGTCGCTCCACACCGCATGCCAGCCTTGAGAACAACACCACCTGGAAACTGGTGGAAGACCTGGAGCGGATTCGCGAGCACCTCGGAATCGACAAATGGGTGCTGTTCGGCGGCTCATGGGGTTCGACCCTGGCCCTGGCTTACGCGCAGACCCATCCTGACCGTGTGCACGCGCTGATTTTGCGAGGCATATTCCTGGCCCGTCAGCAGGAAATCGACTGGTTCTATCAAGCGGGTGCCAGCCGTCTGTTCCCTGATTACTGGCAGGATTATGTCGCGCCGATCCCGCTGGATGAGCGCGACAACATACTGGCTGCCTTCCACAAGCGGCTCACCGGGCCGGACCAGATCGCCCAGATGCACGCCGCCAAAGCCTGGTCGACCTGGGAAGGGCGTTGCGCAACCTTGCGCCCCAACCCGCAAGTGGTCGATCGCTTCGCCGAACCGCACCGTGCGCTGTCCATTGCGCGCATCGAATGCCATTACTTCATGAACAAGGCGTTCCTTGAAGAAAACCAGTTGATTCGCGACATGCCAAAGATCGCGCACCTGCCGGCAATCATCGTCCACGGTCGTTATGACGTCATCTGCCCGCTGGATAATGCCTGGGAGTTGCATCAGAACTGGCCCGGCAGCGAACTGCAGGTCATTCGCGAGGCTGGCCACTCGGCATCGGAATCCGGTATCGCCGATGCGCTGGTGCGTGCCGCTGCAGAAGTTGCGCGCAACCTGCTCCACCTCCCGCCCGAAGAAGCATGACAGTAGTCTGGTATTGGTTTTGAGTCTGGAAAGGCATTTATGAAAGGTTTGTTGCAGCGCGTGCGAAACGCACGCGTCGAGGTGGGCAACGAAGTTGTCGGCGCTATCGATCAAGGCATCCTGGTGCTGGTGGGCATAGAGCCTCAAGACACTCGCGCCAGTGCCGATAAGTTGCTGCACAAGCTGCTCAATTACCGAGTGTTCAGCGATGCCGACGGCAAGATGAATTTATCCTTGCGCGAGGTGGGTGGCGGGTTGTTGCTGGTTTCGCAGTTCACGCTGGCCGCGGATACCAAAAGCGGGCTGCGTGCGGGGTTCTCGAAAGCCGCTGCTCCAGCGCTGGGTGCCGAGCTGTTCGACTATCTATTGAGTCAGGCCAGAATCGCGCATACCGCTGTGGCTGCGGGCCAATTTGGTGCGGACATGCAAGTGCATCTGATAAATGATGGCCCAGTGACATTTTTGTTCGATACATAAGCTACGATTTCATCGTTTCTCCCCTGAATTTTCCGGTCGAGTGGGAAATAAATTTCTTTGCCATACCTGATGCGTTGTGGCGCGCGCTGCTGGATAATCGCGCGTTACGGGGATCGACACTGTTGGTCCATTTGGTATGACAAAAGCGGTTCTGACACCTGATTGGGGAATCATTAAGCCCATTCGGAGTCGGAACAATGCTCGCCAACCCGGCATTGATAGCTGGCCGTTGGTTTTTTCATCTGTTTTTCGGCGAGGGTTGCTCGTGATTGTTAGTCCCTGTGATGCTCCAAAGACACCTGTCAAGCGGTTGCGTAGTGCACTTCTGGCAAGCTCGGCCCTTGTATGCCTGTTCAGTGCAGGTCAACTGTGGGCGTTCAATCTTGATGATGTAACGGCAAAAGCCAAAGAACTGGCCGGGCAGAAGTTCGAGGCTCCAAGGAGCAATCTGCCGAACGAGCTTCGCGATATGAAGTTTGCCGACTATCAGAAGATTCGCTTCCGTGATGACAAGGCCGAATGGGCGGGCGAAAAGACTCCGTTCAAAGTGTCTTTCTACCACCAGGGCATGCACTTCGACACGCCGGTCAAGATCAACGAAGTGACCGCCACCAGCGTAGACGAAATCAAGTACGACCCTAGCCGTTTTGATTTCGGCGATCTGAAGATCGACCCCAAATCCACCGAGAAACTGGGTTATGCCGGTTTCCGTGTCCTGTATCCGATCAACAAGGATGACAAGCAGGACGAAATCATGACCATGCTGGGCGCGAGCTACTTCCGCGTGATCGGCAAGGGTCAGGTCTATGGCCTGTCCGCACGCGGCATGGCAATCGACACTGCATCGCCGTCTGGTGAAGAGTTCCCGCGCTTCAAGGAATTCTGGATCGAGAAGCCGGGCCCGGATGACAACCATCTGGTGATCTTCGCGCTGCTCGACTCGCCGCGCGCTACCGGTGCTTATCAGTTGACCCTGCGTCCTGGCACCAACACTCTGGTTGATGTCAAATCGCGCATGTTCCTGCGTGACAAGGTCAACAAGCTCGGTGTTGCGCCATTGACCAGTATGTTCCTGTTCGGTGCCAACCAGCCTTCGCGTGTGCCTAACTACCGTCGCGAACTGCACGACTCCAGCGGTCTGTCGATTCAGGCTGCCAACGGTGAGTGGCTGTGGCGTCCGCTGAACAACCCTAAACATCTGTCTATCAGCAGCTTCTCGGTCGAAAACCCGCGTGGTTTCGGTCTGCTGCAACGTGGCCGTGACTTCAGTCAGTACGAAGACCTGGATGACCGCTATGACAAGCGTCCAAGCGCCTGGATAGAGCCAAAGGGTGACTGGGGCAAGGGCACCGTCGAGCTGGTCGAAATTCCGACTGCCGACGAGACCAACGATAACATCGTGGCCTACTGGAAGCCTGAGACTCTCGCAGAGCCAGGCAAGGAAATGGCATTCGATTACCGTCTGCACTGGACCATGCAGGAAAACTCGATCCACTCGCCGGATCTGGGCTGGGTCAAGCAGACCCAACGCTCCATCGGTGACGTGCGTCAGTCCAACCTGATCCGCCAGCCGGATGGCAGCCTTGCCTTCCTGGTCGACTTCGTGGGCCCGGTACTGGCCGCATTGCCGGAAGACAAGACCATTCGCAGCCAGGTGACCACTGACGACAACGTCGAGCTGGTGGAAAACAACCTGCGCTACAACCCGGTCACCAAAGGCTACCGCCTGACCCTGCGTGTGAAGGTCAAGGATTCCGGCAAGCCGACCGAAATGCGCGCCTACCTGTTGCGTGAAATCCCTGCCGAACCGGGCAAGGAACCTGCGCTGCTCGTTGCAGACAAAGCTGAAGAGAAAAAGGCTGCTGCCAAGGAAGCTGCCAAGCCGGCAGTTGCCAAGGAATCTGCCAACGACCAGGTAGAAATCGCCAAGGCCGACGCGCCGAAGCCTGAAGCCGCCAAACCCGAGACCGCCAAGCCTGAAGCTGGCAAGGCCGACGCTGCGAAAGGTAAAGGCGAGGTTGCCAAAGCCGATGCAGCCAAAGCCGACGCAGCCAAGGCTGACGTAGCCAAGGACAAGGACGGTAAAGAGATTCAGCAGCCTGAAACCGAGGCAGCACCCACCCATCCGGAACCGGCCAAGACGTTGCAAGTCATGACCGAGACCTGGAGCTATCAGTTGCCGAGCGATGAGTAATTCTCTACCGGTGCCAGTGTCTCTGAACGAGTACCTGGCGCATTTACCGATGAGCGACGAGCAGCGGGCAGAACTTGCCGGCTGCAAGACCTTCGCCGAGTTGCATGAGCGTCTTTCTGCGCAGCCGGTCAATGACCCTGCCGAGGCCGCTCAGGCTTCGGTGGGTCGCCGCCTTACGCTGACCACCGCAGACCAGCTGGAGGACGCCGAGATGCTCGGCGTCGATGCCAGCGGTCGCCTGTGCCTCAAGGCCACACCGCCGATTCGCCGGACCAAGGTCGTGCCAGAGCCATGGCGCACCAACATTCTGGTACGCGGCTGGCGTCGCCTGACCGGCAAGACCAACCCGCCCAAGCCAGAGCACGACGATCTGCCTCGTGATCTGCCCAAGGCGCGCTGGCGTACCGTCGGTTCGATCCGCCGCTATATCCTGCTGATCCTCATGCTGGGTCAGACGATTGTGGCTGGCTGGTACATGAAGGGCATTCTGCCGTATCAGGGCTGGTCGCTGGTTTCGCTCGACGAAATCACCCGTCAGACCTTCGTGCAGACCGCCTTGCAGGTCATGCCTTATGCCTTGCAGACCAGCATCCTGTTGCTGTTCGGGATTCTGTTCTGCTGGGTATCGGCCGGTTTCTGGACCGCGCTGATGGGCTTCCTGGAGCTGCTCACCGGTCGCGACAAATATCGCATCTCGGGTGCCAGTGCTGGCAACGAGCCGATCGAAAAGGGCGCACGTACTGCGCTGGTCATGCCGATCTGCAACGAGGACGTGCCTCGGGTTTTCGCCGGTCTGCGCGCTACGTTCGAGTCGGTCGCCGCTACAGGTGATCTGGATCGTTTCGATTTCTTCGTGCTCAGCGACACCAACGAGACTGACATCGCCGTTGCCGAGCAACAGGCCTGGCTGGACGTGTGCCGCGAGACCAAAGGTTTCGGCAAGATCTTCTATCGCCGTCGTCGCCGTCGCGTAAAACGCAAAAGCGGCAACCTCGATGACTTCTGCCGTCGCTGGGGTGGTGAATACCGTTACATGGTCGTGCTCGATGCCGACAGCGTCATGAGCGGTGAGTGCCTGACCAGTCTGGTTCGCCTGATGGAAGCCACGCCGGACGCCGGTATCATCCAGACCGCGCCACGTGCGTCGGGCATGGACACGCTGTATGCACGCATGCAGCAGTTCGCTACCCGAGTCTACGGTCCGCTGTTCACAGCCGGTCTGCACTTCTGGCAGCTGGGTGAATCCCACTATTGGGGTCACAACGCGATCATCCGCATGAAGCCGTTTATCGAGCATTGCGCCCTGGCGCCGCTGCCGGGTAAAGGTGCCTTCGCCGGTGCGATCCTGTCTCACGACTTCGTCGAAGCTGCGCTGATGCGCCGTGCCGGCTGGGGCGTGTGGATTGCTTATGACCTGCCGGGCAGTTATGAAGAATTGCCGCCCAACCTGCTGGACGAACTCAAGCGTGACCGCCGCTGGTGCCACGGCAACCTGATGAACTTCAGGCTGTTCCTGGTCAAGGGCATGCACCCGGTTCACCGTGCGGTGTTCCTGACTGGCGTGATGTCGTATCTGTCGGCACCGTTGTGGTTCTTCTTCCTCGTGCTGTCCACAGCCTTGCTGGCGGTGAACACACTGATGGAGCCGACCTACTTCCTTGAACCGCGTCAGCTGTATCCACTGTGGCCACAATGGCACCCGGAAAAAGCCGTTGCGTTGTTCTCGACCACCATCGTCCTGCTGTTCCTGCCTAAACTGCTCAGCGTCATTCTGATCTGGGCCAAGGGCGCGAAAGGCTTCGGTGGCAAGTTCAAGGTCACTGTCTCGATGCTGCTGGAAATGCTCTTTTCGGTGCTGCTGGCACCGGTGCGCATGCTGTTCCACACCCGCTTCGTACTGGCCGCTTTCCTGGGCTGGGCCGCGACCTGGAACTCGCCGCAACGCGACGACGACTCCACGCCGTGGATCGAAGCCGTGAAGCGTCATGGTCCACAGACACTGCTGGGCGCATGCTGGGCCTTGCTGGTGTTCTGGTTGAACCCGAGCTTCCTGTGGTGGCTTGCGCCGATCGTGGTGTCGTTGATGCTGTCGATTCCGGTGTCGGTGATTTCCAGCCGTACCAATCTGGGCGTCAAGGCGCGTGACGAGAAGTTCTTCCTGATTCCTGAAGAGTTCGAGCCGCCGCAAGAGCTGATCTCTACGGATCAGTACACCTACGAGAACCGCTGGCACGCCCTGAAACAAGGCTTCATTCGGGCTGTGGTAGATCCTCGCCAGAATGCTCTCGCCTGCGCCCTGGCAACCTCGCGTCACCGTCAGGCACAGCCGATCGAAGTCGTGCGTATGGAACGTGTTGATCAGGCTCTGAAGGTAGGCCCGGCCAAACTCGGCAATCAGGAACGTCTGATGCTGCTGAGTGACCCGGTCGCCCTTGGCCGCCTGCACGAGCGCGTCTGGAGCGAAGGTCACGAAGAGTGGCTGGCTGCCTGGAGAGCTTCCATCGAAGCTGATCCACATGCGCCCTTGCTGCCTTTGCAGCCTGTAGGTAAAGCGTCGGAGCCGGTCCCGGTCTAAGACTGCCCGGCTATGAAAAAAGCCCCTGCCGCTTAGCGCGTCGGGGGCTTTTTTATTGGGCTTTGTGGCACATAAATGCACAGGACATGGTCAAGACGGGTTCTCCAGAACACCGCTCGTTCCTCACGCTCCAGCGTGGGAATGCAGTTCATGACGCTCTGCGTCGCCAGAGGACGCAGAGCGTCCAGACCGGCATGCCCACGCTGGAGCATGGGCACGATAGTGTTATCCCTGACGACGCTCGTTCCACACGCTCCAGCGTGGGAATGCAGTTCACGACGCTCTGCGTCGTCAGAGGACGCGGAGCGTCCAGACCGGCATGCCCACGCGGAGCATGGGCACGATGGTGTTATCCCTGACGACGCTCGTTCCTCACGCTCTAGCGTGGGAATGCAGTTCACGACGCTCTACGTCGTCAGAGGACGCGGAGCGTCCAGACCGGCATGCCCACGCGGAGCATGGGCACGATAGTGTTATCCCTGACGACGCTCGTTCCTCACGCTTCATCAGCGTGGGAATGCAGTTCACGACGCTCTGCGTCGTCATAGGACGCGGAGCGTCCAGACCGGCATGCCCACGCGGAGCATGGGTACGATAGTGTTATCCCTGACGACGCTCGTTCCTCACGCTCCAGAGACGCTCTGCGTCGTCAGAGGACGCGGAGCGTCCAGACCGGCATGCCTACGCGGAGCATGGGCACGATAGTGTTATACCTGACGACGCTTGTTCCTCACGCTTCATCAGCGTGGGAATGCAGTTCACGACGCTCTGCGTCGCAAGAGGNAGACTGGCATGCCCACGCGGAGCATGGGCACGAATCCCTGACGGCGCTCGTTCCTCACGCTCCAGCGTTGGAATGCAGTTCACGACGCTCTGCGTCGCAAGAGGAGGCGGAGCGTCCGGACCGGCATGCCCACGCGAAGCATGGGCACGATGGTGTTCGCCGGGCCGCCTGTGGGTGCAATGGTGGTTCAGCTCACCCTGAACTTCCCCACCAATGTCTGCAAGTGAGTGCCCAGTCTGGCGAGTTCGACGCTGGAGGCTGCGGTTTGCTCGCTGGCGGCGGCGGTCTGTTCGGAGATGTCGCGTACGCTGATGACGTTACGGTTGATCTGTTCGGCAACCACGCTCTGTTCTTCGCTGGCGGTGGCGATCTGTTCGTTCATGTGCTGGATGGTCGCCACCGTACGGGTGATCTGCTCCAGCGCGCTTCCCGCGCGGCGGCTCAGTTCAACGGTGTTGTCAGTCAGGGTGCGGCTGTTGTCCAGCGTGGTTGCGACCTGCTGAGTGCCGGTTTGCAGTGCGGCGATCAATTCCTCTATCTCTTCTGTGGACTTTTGCGTGCGTTGCGCCAGGCCACGTACCTCATCGGCGACCACTGCAAAACCACGCCCGGCTTCACCGGCGCGAGCTGCCTCAATGGCCGCATTCAGAGCCAGGAGGTTGGTTTGCTGCGAAACAGACTTGATTACGTCAAGAACGCCGACGATCTTGTTGCTTTCCAGCTTGAGTTCGCTCATCGACTGGGTAGAGTTCACCACCTCGCGAGCCAGTTGCTCGATCTGACTGATTGCCCGCCCTACAACCTCGTCACCGCTGCGGGCCTGTTGGTCCGCCTGAGCCGCGGCCTGGGAAGCCTCCTGAGCATTGCGCGCGACTTCCTGCACCGTCGCGGCCATTTCATTCATGGCTGTGGCCACCTGGTCGGTTTCGTCTTTCTGACTGGTGACCCCGATGCAGGTCTGCTTGGTCACCGCTGACAACTGCTCGGCCGCGCTGGCGATCTGCGATACGCCCTCGCTGATACCGCCGACCAGCTCGCGCAGGCTGACCGTCATGGTCTGCATACTGCATTGTAACTGACCCATTTCGTCACGACGGGTCACCGACATGTCCCGACTCAGATCACCCTGAGCGATGCGTGCTGCGACAAGCAGCGTCTGCTGTAACGGTACGGTGATCTGCCGGGTCATGACCCAGGCGGCCAGCAACCCGATCAGCAGCGCCAGGCCCGCAACACTGCTCAGGGTGGTGCTGGAATTGACTGCTTCGCTGTCGCGCTGAGCGGTTTGCAGACGGTTCAGCGCGGCGACCGAGTCCAGCAACTGCTCGCCGAGACTTCTCATAAGTTCCTGGTCCGCCTCGGCTTTGGTCTGTATCTGTTTGAACTCGTTGAGCCTTTCCCGATAGCCTTGCAGGGCTGTAGTGGCGGCTGCCAGGCCCTGAAGGCTTTCACTGTCCTCGTCCTGCCCGATCTGCCCGATTTCCTTGAGTGCTTCGTCGATGGCGACAATGGCTGCGGCTTCATCGGCATCGCGAGTGGTGAAGGTGTAGGCCTGTACCTGATAACGAGCGGTCTGCACCTGCTGCCTGAGCTGGGAAATGTTGGTGAATTCCTCCATCCGCTCAGTGCTGTCCTGTTCCTGGCTTACGCTCTTGAGCACCTCACTCTCAACCAGTGCGATGGCCTGCAAGGCCTGCTCTGACGTCTGCTCCAGGCGGGTGCGTACCTGGTTACGGGTCTGACGGTTGGTCCGGACGTCGGCGAAGGTTTTCTCGAGTCTGCTTACCGTCTCAAACTGTCCGTTGAGCAGCGTAGTGGTTTCTGCCTCCAGGCTCTGTCGGTGCAGCGCTGTGAGCTGGGCTTTCATTTCGTTGAGTTTGTCTGTCACCAATGCCGTGCTTTCTGGCGTTTTTTCCACGCGATCGGTGATGCGTTCGGCACGCAGGTCTTTGGTGAGGCTGTTGAGCTGGGCAATGTCCGAGAGCGACTCGGAGCGGTCGATCATGGTGTACAGGCCATGCCAGCCGGTCAGTGTGATGATCAGCGTCAATAGCAGCACCAGGCCGAAACCCAGGGACAGCTTGAATCTGACGTTCATGTTGCCGAGCGCGTGATTGATCAGTCGGAACATTGGAATCTCCTGCAATGAGCGAACAAAAGCATGTTCCGGGTGAGTCAGAACATGCGTTGTGAGCGCATCGGCGTGGTGATTCATTGCGTGACCTGAGAAGGTCGTAGGATATTTCCGAGCACGAAAGAGGGGTGAAAGGTGTCACGTTTTTGCGGGAAAAGAAGCCCGCGCTCAGTGCTGGCGCGGGCTGGATGCTGCCAGGTCAGACAGTAAAGCGACTCACCAGCAACTGAAGATGGTTGCCAAGTCTTGCCAGTTCGACACTGGACGCCGCGGTCTCTTCGCTGGCCGCAGATGTCTGTTCGGACACATCGCGGACATTGATGATGCTGCGGTTGATCTCTTCTGCGGTCGCGCTCTGTTCCTCGGCGGCCGCTGCAATCTGCTGGTTCATTGCCTGGATAGCCGAGACGGTTTTGGTGATGTTTTCCAATGAGCCACCGGCCCGACGTGTCAGCTCAACGCTACTGGTGCTCAGTTCCCGGCTGCTGTCCATGACGGTTGCGGCCTGCTGTGTGCCGCTTTGCAGACGGGCGATCAGCGCTTCAATCTCTTCGGTAGACTTTTGCGTGCGCTGCGCCAAGCTGCGCACTTCATCGGCGACCACGGCAAAGCCCCGACCCGCTTCACCGGCGCGGGCGGCCTCGATGGCGGCGTTCAGCGCCAGCAGGTTGGTCTGTTCCGCGACCGACTTGATGACGTCCAGCACGCTGCCGATCTTGTCGCTTTCCTGTTTCAGAGCGCCCATGGCTTCGCTGGAATTGCCCACTGCAGAAGCCAGGCGCTCGATTTGCGCAATGGCTTCGTTGACCACTCGCTCACCATCACGGGCCTGCTGGTCGGCGGCGACGGCTGCTTCAGAGGCTTCTTCGGCGTTGCGCGCGACTTCCTGAACGGTGGCAGTCATTTCATGCATGGCGGTGGCGACCTGATCGGTCTCGACCTTCTGGCTGTTGACCCCGGCACTGGTCTGTTCGGTGACCGCTGACAGCTCTTCCGCCGCGCTGGCGATCTGGGTCACGCCATCGCGAATTCCGCCTACCAGCTCGCGCAGGCTGACGGTCATGCGCTGGATCGTGGCCTGCAGCTTGCCCAACTCGTCCTTGCGATCAACGTTGAGGTTGCGGCTCAGGTCGCCCGAGGCCACCCGCTCTACGACCTCAAGGGTCTCCTGCAGCGGGGTGGTGATCTGGCGAGTGATGACCCACGCCGCGAGAATGCTCAGCATCAGCGCCAACGCCGTAGCGGCAGCGATCATCGTGACCGACTTGGCGCTGTCTGCGTCACGGCTCTTGTTCTGCCGGATGATCAGGTCGTTGCTGGTGTCGAGCATGCTGACGCCCAACGTGGTCATTTTATCCAGTGCGGCCTTGGAGGCGGCCTGGGCATCGCGGTAGCGGCCCACAGCCGCGCGGTAGCCATTGAGCCCGGCGATGGCCTGTTGCAGCATGGGCGAATAAGTGGAAGAAATGTCGCCAGCCAGCGTGTTGATCCCGGTCACCGCGTCATCGATGGCCTTATTGGCATCTTTTTCGAAATCGGGACGGCCGCTGTAGGTGTAACCACGTACCTGAAAACGCGCCTGCTGAATCAGCTTGCTGACGCCGACGATGCCATTGAAGGCCAGGATGTTATCTTCCTTGAGCAGTTCGGCTTCGATCCTGTCGGCCTGATCCACCGCCTTGTCGGCGTTTTCGCCCATCTGGCTGCGGCTCGCTTCGCGGGTTTCGATCGCCTTGCTCATGTCCTCGAAGGACTGGCGGTAGTCGCGGGTCGCCTGAATCTGGGCATCCAGCAATTGCAGGTTCTCGGGGGATCGCAGCAGGTTCCTGGCGCTTTGCAGCGCGGCGTCCAGCTGATCGAGCGTATTTCTGACCTTCGCTGCGGTCTCTGCGTTGTACAGCGCCTCGTAGCTCATACGGTTGATGCGCAACTGAAGGGTCAGCTCATTGACCTGCGCAATCGCAGTAACACGGTCCCCACGATCAATAAGGGCCTGATTGCTGAACCAGCCGGTGGCCGAAATCATCAGCGTCATCAACAGCACCAGGCCAAAGCCGATCGCCAATTTCAGGCTGACACTCGCATTGGCGAGGCTTTTGGATAACCCACGAGACATGATCACTCCTTGACGTCTTTTGCTCTAAGTATGCAATTGCATCGGCCAGTTATCGGTTAACTGAAGCGATTGAGTCGACACTGACAGCTTAGAACAAGCGGGCGAGAAGGGCCGTTACAGCGGTTTCGACGCGCAGGATACGTTCGCCCAATTGCACGGGCTGCAAACCTGACTGACGCAACAGATCGATTTCGTAGGGTATCCAGCCCCCTTCAGGGCCGATGGCCAGCGTGACTTGCTCTGTGACCGCACGAGGGCAGGCGGGGAAATCACCGGGATGGCCAACCAGGCCCAGTGTGTCGAGCGCGATCTGCGGCAAGCGATCTTCAACGAAAGGCTTGAAGCGCTTTTCGATGACGATTTCCGGCAGCACAGAATCGCGTGCCTGCTCCAGCCCAAGAATCAACTGCTCGCGAATGGCCTCGGGCTCCAGAAATGGCGTCTGCCAGAAGCTTTTTTCAACCCGGTAGCTGTTCAGCAGGATGACTTTCGGCACGCCCATGGTTGCGATGGTCTGGAACACCCGACGCAGCATCTTGGGGCGTGGCAGTGCCAGCAACAGGGTGAGGGGCAGTTTTACCGGCGGGGCGCTATCCAGCGAAACACGCAGCTCTGCTTCATGAGGCTCAAGGCGCAGCAGTTCGGCGCTGCCCAGCAGGCCATTGATGCGGCCGACGCGCAGACTGTCGCCGATCTCTGCGCGATGCACCTCCTGCATGTGCTTCAGGCGGCGGTCACGCAGGACCACCCGGTCAGCCGCAATGAAATCAGCTTCCTCAAGCAACAGCAGGTTCACGGTGTGGTCGCGGGCGGCTGATCCTGCTTTTCAGCGTCCTCGGCCTGATCGTCCGGATGTTCGCCACGCTTCTTGATCATCTTGCTGCACAGTACGCCCAGCTCGAAGAGCAGCCACATTGGCACCGCCAGCAGCGTCTGCGAGAAGATGTCCGGCGGCGTCAGGATCATGCCTACCACGAAGCAGCCGATGATCACGTAAGGGCGGATCTTCTTCAGGTATTTGACGTCGACGATGCCGATCCACACCAGCAACACCACGGCCACCGGGATTTCGAAGGCCACGCCGAAGGCGAAGAACAGCGTCATCACGAAGTCCAGATAACTGGCGATGTCGGTCATCATCGACACGCCTTCTGGTGTAACGCTGGCGAAGAAGTGGAAAATCAGCGGGAAGACCAAAAAGTACGCGAAGGCCATGCCTGCGTAGAACAGGATGATGCTCGACACCAGCAATGGCACTGCAACGCGCTTCTCGTGCTTGTACAGGCCTGGCGCGATAAAGCCCCAGATCTGGTGCAGGATGACCGGCATGGACAGAAACAGCGCGACCATCATGGTCAGCTTGAACGGCGTGATGAACGGCGAGGCCACGTCGGTGGCGATCATCGTCGCGCCTTCAGGCAGGTAGACGCGCAGCGGGGCCGACACCAGCGTGTAGATTTTCTGCGTGAAGTAAAACAGACCGGCAAAAATCAGGAACACTGCCGCGACACAACGCAACAGACGTGTACGCAGCTCGGTGAGGTGCGAGATCAGCGGCATTTGCTGATCGTTTTCCGGGATATCAGCGCTCATGGTGCTCGCGGTGGCAATGACGAATCGTGGGCGGGAGGCGTCGGGACCGGTGTGCCGGCGTCAGCCGGTTTCGCGGTTTTCTCCAGCGACAGCTCGGTCTTCGGCGCCGCAGGTTGTGCCGGGCCGATTTCGTGGTGTGCGGCTTCATCGTGCGCGGGGCTTGCCGCTTCGGCTGCTGCCGGTGCGGGCGACGGGTTTACCGGCTCGGAGCCGTTCTCGGGCGGCTGATTGGGCGCGAACATTTTGCGCGCTTCGTCTTCCAGCGAAATAATGTGCTCGTTGTGCAGCTGCCGACGAATTTCGTCGGCCCCGATTTCACGTTCAACTTCCTGTTTGATCGCATTGAAGCTGCGCTTCAACCGGCCGATCCATAGGCCTGCGGTGCGTGCCGCACCCGGCAGGCGCTCGGGGCCCAGTACCAGCAAGGCAACCAGGCCGACAAGCAGCAGTTCAGAGAAGCTGATACCGAACATGGGCTTAAACCTGGTCTTTGCGGATCGGCTCGTCGACTTTGTGCGCCTGCGCGTCGATGGTATGCGGCTGGTTCAATGGCGAGCCCTGAGGGGCAGCCTGTGCCTGCTGCGGCTGAGGTGCAGGCTGTTCGGCTGGCTTGTCGTCGTCATTCATCGCCTTGCGAAAGCCCTTGATCGACTCACCCACGTCGCTGCCCAGACCCTTGAGCTTTTTGGTCCCGAAAACCAGTACCACGACGATCAGGATGACGATCCAGTGTTTCCAGTCAAAAATACCCATGAAACAGTCCTCGTAAAAGATTTCAAGCTTGAAAGGGGAGAGCGTTATTCTGCCGTGCGGGCGGCTTTTTCCGCGTGGCCGGACAAGCCGAATCGGCGGTCCAGTTCATCGAGCACGGCTTGTGGGTGCTGACCCAGCGCTGCGAGCATCACCATGCTATGAAACCACAGGTCTGCGGTTTCATAGATTACGTCGCTGCAATCACCGCTGACTGCAGCGTCCTTGGCAGCGATGATGGTCTCGATCGATTCTTCGCCGAGCTTTTCCAGAATCTTGTTCAGGCCCTTGTGATACAGGCTGGCGACGTAGGAACTATCGGCAGCAGCGTCCTTGCGTGATTCCAGCACCTCAGCCAGGCGGGATAACGTATCAGTCATGTTCAGTGGCCTGCTGAGTAAATAGCGTCAGGATCTTTCAAAACCGGGTCGACGGTCTTCCAGCCTGAATTTTCATACACTCGATAGAAGCAACTTTCGCGGCCGGTATGGCAAGCGATGCCGCCGATCTGCTCAACCATCAGGATAATGACATCGGCATCACAGTCCAGGCGCAGTTCATGGAGCTTTTGCACATGACCTGATTCTTCACCTTTACGCCAGAGTTTGCCACGCGAACGCGACCAATAGATGGCACGGTTCTCGGACGCCGTCAGGCTCAGGGCCTCGCGGTTCATCCAGGCCATCATCAATACCCGGCCGGTCTTGTGATCCTGAGCAATTGCAGGCACCAGACCGTCGCTGTTCCAGTGAATCTCGTCCAGCCAGTCTTTCATATCTACTCCGGCAGCCGGCGTTCATGCCCGGCGGATTGAACAGTGTGCCAGCGCCATTCGCTGCTGGCTATCGGCGAACGATCAGATACAGCCCGGCAATCAGCATGATCGCCGCTGGCCAAGCGGTGAGCGTCAGCAGTTGTGTGGCTGCCTCGCTCATCACCCAACCCTGTATCGCGCCACCTACCAATAACGCTGCACCGATAAGCCGCAGGACCGGCTCGTCCTTGCGCTCCTGCCAGGGACGTGGCGGATCCGAAGCATGCGGGCGAGACATGCGCTCCAGCAGATCGCGGGTCATGCCCGCGATATGCGGCAGTTGCTCGACCTGTGATTGCAGATTGCCCAGCAAGGTTTTCGGGCTGACCCGCTCACGCATCCAGCGCTCCAGATAAGGCTGCGCGGTGCTCCACAGGTCCAGATCAGGGTACAACTGACGACCCAGCCCCTCGATATTGAGCAGGGTCTTTTGCAGCAGAACCAATTGCGGCTGGACTTCCATATTGAAGCGGCGCGCGGTCTGAAACAGGCGCATCAGCACCTGACCAAAGGAAATATCCTTGAGCGGCTTCTCGAAAATCGGCTCGCAGACCGTGCGGATTGCAGCTTCGAATTCATTGAGCTTGGTCTCTGCCGGCACCCAGCCCGAATCAATGTGCAGCTGCGCAACCCGACGATAATCACGCTTGAAGAAGGCAAACAGGTTACGGGCCAGATAATCCTGATCTTCCGGCGTCAGGCTGCCGACGATGCCGCAGTCGATAGCAATGTATTTCGGGCTCCACGGGTTGACCGTGCTGACGAAAATATTGCCGGGGTGCATGTCGGCGTGGAAGAAACTGTCGCGAAATATCTGGGTGAAAAAGATTTCCACGCCGCGCTCAGCCAGCAGTTTCATGTCGGTGCGCTGGTCGGCCAGCCCGGCCATGTCGGTGACCTGCAGGCCGTAGATACGCTCCATGACCAGCACTTTGGGGCGGCACCAGTCCCAGTAGACTTGTGGCACGTAGAGCAGGTCCGAGCCTTCGAAGTTGCGACGCAACTGGCTGGAGTTGGCGGCTTCACGCAGCAGGTCCAGCTCGTCGTAGATGGTTTTTTCGTAATCCATCACCACCTGCACCGGGTGCAGCAGGCGTGCGTCGGCTGACACGCGTTCGGCCATGCGGGCAAGGATGAACAGCCACGCGAGGTCCTGGCCAATGACCGGCTTGAGGCCTGGGCGTACCACTTTCACCACGACTTCTTCGCCAGTCTTCAAACAGGCGGCATGCACCTGGGCGACCGAAGCAGACGCCAGCGGGGTTTCGTCAAAGCGACTGAAGACGTCGCAGATGCGTGCGCCCAGCTGTTCTTCGATGAGATTGATGGCCACCTGCTGGTCAAACGGCGGCACGCGGTCCTGCAGTAGCATCAGTTCGTCGGCGATGTCCTCGGGCAGCAGGTCGCGCCGAGTAGACAGCAGTTGCCCGAACTTGATGAAAATCGGCCCCAGGTCCTGCAATGCCAGACGAAAGCGTACGCCACGGCTCAGCTCGGATTTACGCCGTGGCAGCCAGCGCCAGGGCAGCACGAAACGCACCGCGAGCATCCACCAGGGCAGGGGCAGGGCGAACAACAGGTCATCAAGGCGATAGCGGATAACGACACGTTGAATGCGAAACAGACGGCGGACGGCAAGCAGCTTCATGCGTTATCGCTGGTATTGAGGGAGTGGGCGAGGCGGGCAAAGCGCGCCTCGAGACGGTCCAGATCGAGTTTGATCTGATCGAGTTCGGCGAATCGTGCTTCGGCTTCGTGCTTACCCACCAGCGTACGCGATTCTTCGCTGAGGTAGTCGGCAACGTTCTGGCTGAGGCTGGTGAAACTTTCACGTGTCCAGCGTCCACTGCTACGCAGTCGGCTGCTGAACAACTGAGTGGCCACCGGGCCGACCCAGTTGGACAGTTCATGTTCCCAGTCCAGTTCCAGGTCCTGAAGAATGCCGACCAGTTCCAGCAGTACGCCACTGTCACCGTCCAGCTCGACGTCGGGGCCATGTAGCACGGCGGTCTTGTCCTTGCTCAGGGCCAGACGCAGCAGGCTGGAGGCTGGCGCACGCAAGGTGCAGTCGGCGTCGGCAGCCCAGTCTGCGGCCAGCAGCAGACCTTCGTCACTGGGCAGGATAAAGATTTTCAGGGACGGATCGCGACAGTCCACGGCAATGACATGCCCGGACAAGCGCGCCATACGCGGTAGCGCGGTGCTGTCCAGGCGCAACACGCGATTGATGCCGTGCTCGATACTGGCGAGCAGCCCCCGGAGCAACATCAGGGTTTGATACCGCGATGCAAGGCCACGACGCCCGCCGTCATGTTGTGGTAGGTCACACGGTCAAAACCGGCTTCGACCATCATCGACTTGAGGGTTTCCTGGTTGGGGTGCATGCGGATCGATTCGGCCAGATAGCGGTAGCTTTCCGAGTCATTGGTGACCAGTTTGCCCATCAACGGCATGAACGCGAACGAATAGGCGTCATAGGCCTTGGACATGAGCTTGTTGGTCGGCTTGGAAAACTCCAGCACCAGCAGGCGTCCACCGGGCTTGAGCACGCGCAGCATGGAACGCAGAGCGTCTTCCTTGTGCGTCACGTTGCGCAGGCCGAAGGCGATGGTCACGCAGTCGAAATGGTTGTCCGGGAACGGCAGCTTCTCGGCGTCGGCCTGGACGAACTCGACGTTGCCTGACACGCCAAGGTCCAGCAGGCGGTCACGGCCGACCTTGAGCATGGAGGCGTTGATGTCAGCCAGAACCACTTGCCCGGTCGGGCCGACCAGGTTCGAGAACTTACGGGTCAGGTCGCCCGTGCCGCCGGCAATGTCGAGCACGCGGTTGCCGGTACGAACGCCTGAAAGCTCGATTGCAAAACGCTTCCACAGACGGTGCATGCCACCGGACAGCAGGTCGTTCATCAGGTCGTATTTGGCTGCAACCGAATGGAAAACCTCAGCGACTTTTTCTGCCTTCTGGCTTTCCGGTACATTTTTGTAACCGAAGTGAGTCGTAGGTTCGGCATCGCTGCCTTTGCGCTGATCGTTCATATCGCTTCACCGGAATAGAGTGCGGGCCATTCTAATCGCCAGGGCCGGCTTTGTCTTGACAAGGCTCACCGGCAACGCTTTCTTGGATGCAGGCGGGTCTATATAGTTGCGCCGCATTTCATCTGATCATCAAGGAAGCCTGCATGGCCAAGATAACCGTTGAACGCCGGCACGCACTGGGCCGGGAAAAGGCTCGCGAGAGGGCCGAGCAACTGGTCGAGAAGCTTTCCGACAAATACGGGCTGGCCCACGAATGGGCAGGCGATACCGTAAAACTGGAAGGCAAGGGGGCCAAGGGCAAGGTTGAAGTCGAAGAGGCGTTGATCCGTATCAACATCGAGCTGAACTTCATCCTGTCGGCCATGAGCGGCTCCATCAAGACTGAAGTCGAGCGCGTCCTGGATAAAGCACTGGCCGCCTGAATCTTCGCCCTAGGGTGAGCATTCTAATTTTTCTCCGTAACGTTGCGCTTATGCCCATAGCTGGGCGGTTCCTTCAACTTTCGAGCATGAGGTGCACCATGGCCAGAGCGAACACGAAGAAAAACATCGAAGACCAGCAATCCTCCACGCTTTCCGACGTCAGGCTGTATGCCCGCAAGATCTGGCTGGCCGGTCTGGGAGCCTATTCCAGGGTCAACGAAGAAGGCACACAGTACGTCAGGGACCTGATCAGGACTGGCGAGCAGGCCGAAAAGGAAGTCGTCAAAACGGTCGATGAGAAACGTCTTGCGGCCAACAGCGAAATCGACTCGATCAAGGGCGAGGTGTCTTACGCCAAAGGTCGTGTAGAGGCGCAACTCGGCAGAATCGAGAGTGCTTTCGACCGTCGTGTCGCAAAAGCCTTGAACCGCATCGCAATCCCGTCTAAACATGATGTTGACACGCTCTCTGCCAAGCTCGACGAGCTGACGGCATTGCTTGAACGTGTCGTGCCTAAAAAGCTTGAACGCTCCGGGTCGAAACGATTCGAACGTTCAGAGTCTGGACAATAAGGAGAGCAGGATGGCTGGCAAGAAAAAAACCGACAAAGACGGCAGCTCATGGATTGGTGAGGTCGAGAAATACTCTCGCCAGATCTGGCTGGCGGGCCTGGGCGCTTATTCCAAGATAAGCAATGACGGCAGCAAGCTTTTCGAGACACTGGTCAAAGACGGCGAGAAAGCCGAGAAGCAGACCAAGGTCGAGGCGCAGAAGCAGTTGGATGAGGTCAAGGACACCGCCAAGACCGCCAAGTCGCGGGTCGGTGACGTAAAAGACCTCGCGGTGGGTAAATGGAATGAGCTGGAAGGGGCCTTCGACAAGCGCCTGAACAGTGCCATTTCGCGTCTGGGCGTGCCGAGCCGCAATGAGGTTCAGGCGCTGCACAGTAAGGTCGACCAGTTGACCCGGCAGATCGAGCTGTTGACGGGTGAGAAAGCCAAACCGGTCGCTTCGCGTACTGCTGCGGCCAAACCTGCGCCGAAAACTGCGGCAAAACCGCTGGTCAAGGCCGCGGCTAAAACCGTCGCCAAAACAGCGGATAAAACCGCAGCGGCCAAGCCAGCAGTCAAGAAAGCTGCGGCCAAACCGGTCGATGCAGCCAGCAAGGCCGCTGCTGCCACCGCCAGCAAGGCGAAGGCAGTTGCCAAACCGGCCGCGGCGAAGAAACCAGCAGCCAGAAAACCGGCTGCCAAGCCTGCCGCCAAGCCCGCTGCATCGGCGGCTCCGGCAACCGGTTCGGCCCCCGCTGCATCAGCCCCGACCGCTGCATCGGCAACACCCGCCAGCCAGTCCTGACAGACAGCTGCAACATCGAAGCCCGGCCTGCCAAGCAGCCCGGGCTTTTTTGATATTCCGAACACCTCTCCTGCCAATGCTTCTGGCCGAAGGCCGTGGGAGCGAACTTGTTCGCGAAGGGGCCTGTACATTCCGCGAATATGTATCGCCTGAACCACCGTTTTCGCGAACAAGTTCGCTCCCACAAGGGGTTGCGTTCAGCCTGTCGATGCGTTTTCTTATCGTGCCCGGGTTTACCTGCCCAGATACTCCATCGCCAGCTGTTCGGCTGCCTGCCTTGAGGTGGGCAGCAGGTGTGGGGTCACGAGCATCATGATCTGGTAGACCACCACCCGCACATTACCCTCGCGACCCAGAATGCGTTGGTAATCCAGTGAAAACAGCAGATTCATGGTGATCTGCTCCACCAGCTGCCCCAGCGCCTGGGTTTCGCTGACCAGTTGCCCTTGCGATTTCAGACGGGCCAGCAGTGAGGCGAGGGTTTTCTTGATCGAGTTGAGCAGGTTGCGAATGCCGCGGGCCAGCTTTGGCAGCCGTCCGGCGAGGTTGGACAGGTCTTGAAACAGGAAACGATAGTGCGACAATCGCTCGACAATCAGGTGCAGAAACATCCAGTAGTCTTCGGCCTCAAGCCTGGCATCCGAAGGCGGATCGAGCAGCGGTGCCAGCTCTGCCTGGAACCGCTCGAAAAGACTCAGAATCAACGGCTCCTTGCCATGAAAGTGGTAATACAGATTACCGGGGCTGATACCCATTTCATTGGCGATTTCCAGCATGGAAACATTGGGCTCGCCCTGCTGGTTGAACAGCGTCAAGGCACATTCAAGGATACGGTCGCGGGTTTTCATCCAGTCTTCTTGTTCACAAGTCAAAGGGTCGGCTTTGCCTGATCGGGCAGGGCGCAATCCAGCGTTTCAGCGCACATGCACATAGGTCCCGGGCGCGGCCTCCATTGGCGGATAAGTAGCGTTGCCCAACCCCATCCTGGTGTCGTGCTCGGCCCCGGAATGCTCCTGAACCCATTTCAGCCAGTTCGGCCACCAGCTGCCGTCATGATGCTGCGCGTCGTAGTACCAGGCGCGCGGGTCGCTGCTCAGCTTGCTGTTCTCGACATAGTTGGCTTTCGGGTTGCCCGGCGGGTTGAGAATGCTCTGCACATGGCCGCTGTTGGACAGCACGAAGCGCCGCTCACCACCCAATAGAAGCGTAGAACGGTACACTGCGTCCCATGGCGTGATGTGGTCGTTGATGCCAGCGATGCTGAAACTGTCCACCGTGACTTTCTGCAGGTCGATGGGTGTTCCGCAGACCTCCAGGCCGCCCGCATGGCTGAGCGGGTTGTGCTTGAAAAAGTCCAGCAGATCACCGTGCAACGCAGCGGGGAGGCGCGTGGTGTCGTTGTTCCAGTAAAGAATGTCGAACGGCGGTGGCGATTTGCCCAGCAGGTAATTGTTGATCCAGTAAGTCCAGATCAGGTCATTGGGGCGCATCCAGGAAAACACCCGATTCATCTCGCTGCCCTCCAGCACGCCGCGCTGATAGGAGCGGCGCTTTGCAGCTTCAAGGGTTTGCTCGTCGATAAACAGCGTGGCCGGGCTTTCGATCTGGCTGTCCAGCAGGCTGACCATATAGGTTGCGCTGGCCACGCGGCGGGTTTGGCGCTTGGCCTGCAAGTGCCCCAGCAACGCGGCAACGGTCAGACCTCCCGCGCAGGCGCCCACCAGATTGACCTCGCGTGCTGCGCTAATCGCCCGGCAGATATTCATCGCCTGCTCGGTCGCTTCAACATAACTGGACAGCCCCCACTCCCGATGACGGACATCCGGGTTGCGCCAACTGATGACGAAGGTCTGCAGGCCGTTCTTGAGCGCATATTGCACAAAGCTGTTGGTTGGGCTGAGGTCGAAGATGTAGAACTTGTTGATCTGCGGCGGCACGATCAGGACCGGTCGGCTGAACTGCCTTTCGCTCATGGGCCGATACTGGATCAGCTCGAACATTTCGTTGCGAAACACCACCGCACCAGGCGTGGTCGCTACGGTTCGGCCTACCTCAAAAGCGTCCTTGGTGGTCTGGCTGGGCAGCCCGCTGTTGTGCAACAGATCATCGGCCATGTGGCTCAGGCCCTTGATCAGGCTGGTACCACCCGAGTTGAACAGCTCTTTGACGGCCTGCGGGTTGAGCAGCGTATTGGAAGGGGCCAGCGCATCGTTGATCAGTGTGAACAGAAAGTGCGCCCGCGCCCGGTCTTCAGTGGACAGATCGCTGTCATCGATCCACTGCCTGACCTGATGCTGGCAGCTGAGATACACCTGCAAACCCCGGCGATAAAGCGGGTTGAGGCTCCAGGTCGGGTCGGCGAAGCGGGGGTCTTTGGGGTTGTGCGGATAGGGTGTTTCGCCCAGCACCACCACTCGTCCCAACTGCTTGCCCAGCGCCAGCGCGTGGCGAGCGCTGCGAACCGGGTGCCGTAAACCCTGGGCTGCGACGTTGCGCAAGGTAGAAAACAGGTCTCGCCCGCGCAGGCCGGTGATGGCGCTCTGCGCGTTGATGAAGTTTGTGGGTGCAGCGCTGGCAACCTTTGCCGATTTTTCTTGCATGAGGGCAACACTCCTTCGTCAGGCAACTCATGGGTTGGCGCCAGTCCGCTTGCGAAGGGGCTGGCGTCGTTCTGCGCGGTCAAAACTCCAGTGTGTTGCGCAGTGGGTGACGCTGTTTCTCTCGGGCTGTTCATATTAACGGGCGTGCTGGCGCTATCAGCGCGTTCTGGGCGGCGTTGGCTGCGGGTGCATGACTGCGCGCTGCCGTTCCTGTTGCAGAAAACCCATGATGATCGGTGCCACGGCTTCGGCACGCGTGATCAGGAACAAATGCCCGTCATCGATGATGTGTAGCTGGGCATTGGGTATCCGCCAGGCCAACAGGCGCATATTCACCAGCGGAATCAGCGGGTCGTCATCACCGGCCAGAACCAGGGTCGGCTGGTGAACCTTGTGCAGCCAGTGAATGCTGGTCCAGCCCATGCCCGCGAACAATTGCCAGTAATAGCCCAGCTTGCCGGACGAGCGCACCTTGGCAGCATGATTGGCCGCCAGATTGGGATCGCGTCGAAACGCGCCGCCGTAGATCTCCGGTGCAATACGGATCACATGCGACGGCTGAATGTAGCGGCGCGGGCTGGCCATCAACCACAGCACGCGAGGCTTGCCCGGCACCATCGCCATGCCTGCCGACGTGGCGGCCAGCACCAGTTTCTTGCAGCGCTCCGGGTAGTCATGAGCGAACTGCTGAGCCAGCGCCCCGCCCCACGAAACACCGATCGCATTGACCTGCCCGTAGTTGAGGTAATCGAGCATGCGCGCTGCGAGCTTGGCCAGTCCCGGAAAGCGATAAGGCCGATTGGGTGTCGACGAACCACCGACCCCCGGCACATCGAAGGCGATGACTTCCAGGTCCGGGTCCAGTGCTTCAACAAACGGGAACACCAGTTCCAGGTTGGCACCGATGCCGTTGAAGATCAGCAGCGGTGTCAGATGGCTCTTGCCTGGGCGCACCGCCGTACGAATAGTGTGTCCGTTCAGGTCGATGGAGCGAAAAACAAACGGTTGCGGCATGCGCTAAGCCCTGTTGATTTAACCGCCGGGAACGCACCCCGGGTTTTTTCAAGACTGACGGGTCTAACGCTCGTGAACATAGATTCCGGGCGCTGCCTCGGCTGCCGGATAGGCTTTGTTACCAAGCCCGGCAGGCGCCTTTTTCAACTTGCCCGAGCGCGTGGCCAGCCACTCTTGCCAGTGTAGCCACCAGGAATCGGTGTGCTTGGTAGCGTTTTCCTGCCAGGCCGCCGGGTCTGCTGGCAGCTCGTCGTGAGTCATGTAACGCGACTTGGGGTTGCCCGGCGGGTTGAGGATGCTCTGGATATGGCCGCTGCTGGACAGTACAAACTCGGTCTTGCCTCCAAACAGCCGTGCTGATTTGTAGCAGGAGGCCCATGGCGTGATGTGGTCATTGGTGCCGGCCAGGCAGAACACATCGGCCGTGACCTGTTTGAGGTCGATCGGCGTGCCACAGACTTCCAGCGCGTTGGCGCGGGTCAGCGGGTTGTTCTTGAACATTTCGATCAGGTCGCCGTGAAAGGCGGCGGGCAGGCGTGTGGTGTCGTTGTTCCAGAACAGAATGTCGAAGACTGGCGGCTCGTTGCCCAGCAGGTAATTGTTGACCCAGTAATTCCAGATCAGGTCGTTAGGGCGCATCCAGGCAAACACCTTGGCCATGTCACGACCTTCCAGCACACCCGCCTGATAGGAATGACGCTTGGCAGTTTCCAGGGTCTGCTCGTCGACGAACAGCGCGACCTCGGTATCCAGCGTGGTATCGAGCACGCTGACCAGCAGGGTCATGGCGTTGACTTTCTTTTCGCCCAGGGCTGCGTAGTGGCCCAGCAGCGCTGTGCAGGTAATGCCACCGGAACAGGCGCCCAGCATGTTGAGGTCTTTGCTGCCGGTGATCGCCAGTACCACATCGACCGCTTCCTTGAGCGCTTCGATGTAGGTCGACAGCCCCCATTCGCGTTGTGCCTTGGTCGGGTTGCGCCAACTGATGATGAAGGTCTGCACGTTACTGCGCAGGCAGAAGCGCGCCAGGCTTTTTTCCGGGCTCAGGTCGAAGACATAGAATTTGTTGATCTGCGGTGGGATCACCAGCAGCGGTCGCTCGTGAACCTGCTCGGTAATCGGCTTGTACTGGATCAATTCCAGTACGTCATTGCGAAACACCACGGCCCCCTCAGTGGTGCCCAGGTTTTTGCCAACCTCAAACGCGTCCATGTTGACCTGGCTCGGCATTCCGCCGTTGTTCACCAGGTCCTTGGCCAAGTGCGACAGGCCATCGAGCAGGCTTTTACCACCGGTTTCAAAGAAGCGTTTCACGGCGGCCGGGTTGGCGGCAGAGTTGGTCGGTGACATGGCCTCGGTCATGAGGTTGATCACAAAGTGCGCGCGACTGATGTCTTGCGGGGTGAGATCGCTGCCACCGATCCAGTCATGCAGTTCCTTGCGCCAGGCGAGGTAAGTCTGCAGGTAACGGCGATACAGCGGGTTCTGGCTCCAGGCCGGATCAGCGAAGCGACGGTCTTCCGGTGTTGGCTGCAAGGCAGATTTGCCGAAGATCACGTTGCCGAGTTCGACGCTAAGGTGCGCGACGTGCTTGATGCTGTGGATCGGTTGCTTGAAAGCCTGACGCAAAACCATCCGCGCGGTGCTCAGTAAATCCTTGCGCCGCAGGCCAACGACCGGGTTGAGGCCCAGGGTGTGCTCGGAAGCCTGGCGCTGCAGGTCATCGTCTTTCGCGTTACTCATCTACGACGCTCCATTGTCTTGATGCGAACACTGACATTCCTTGCCTGTGAACCAGTGACACAGGCGGTTAGCCAGCACTACTGCTCGTGTAACTCATGCCTTGCAGGCTGTTTCTCGCATCGACTTCGATGCAGGGAACTTGCCAAGGTTATTGGTTACGCGAGATTTCAAAAAATCGCAAGCAGCGTCAGCCACTCATTGGCCGCTGCGCGGAACATTGAAACAAAAACGATTAGAAAGCGCGTCCTAAAACGGCGAGCGGTGAGGCTGCACGGGTTTGAATGTTCTGTGAGGATCGCGCGGGCGGCAGGGGTCAGAGCATCAGCTTGATGACTTGCTCGGAGGGATCGCGGGATTTGCCGGCTTTTTTCAGCTCTTGCAGATAGTCCTCCCACAGGGACTCCTGGCGTCTTGCCAGTTCGTACAGGTACTCCCAGGTGAACAGTCCTGAGTCGTGGCCATCATCAAAGGTCAATTTCAGTGCATATTGCCCAGCCGGCTCGACCTTGCTCAGACCGACGCCCAGTTTGCCGAATTGCAGGATCGGCCTGCCATGGCCCTGAACCTCGGCAGAAGGGGAATGCACCCGCAGAAATTCGGCGGGCAGATGATATTCCTCATCCGGCGCGTACTTAAGCGTCAGGGTTTTGGAAGCTTTGTGCAGCTGGATGGCGGTGGGGAGCATTGAAAGCAGCCTCAAGGAAGAGCAGCTACAAGCTACAGGCAGAAGCAAAAAAGCTGCAAGGGTGGAGAACCTCTTGCAGCTTGTAGCTAAACACTTGCAGTTTTAAAGGATATACCGCGAGAGGTCTTCGTTTTCGGCCAGATCGCCCAAGTGGCTGTTGACGTATTCTGCATCGATTTCAATCGGTGCTGCGTCAGGGCTGATAGCCAGATCGCCAGCGCTAAACGAGACTTCCTCAAGCAGACGCTCAAGCAGCGTATGCAAGCGACGGGCACCGATGTTCTCGGTTTTCTCGTTGACCTGCCAGGCAATCTCGGCAAGACGCTTGATGCCTTCAGGCTTGAACTCGATCTTCAGGCCTTCGGTCTTGAGCAGTTCACGATACTGTTCGGTCAACGACGCATGTGGCTCGCTGAGAATGCGTTCGAAGTCCTGCGGCGACAGCGCCTTGAGTTCAACGCGGATCGGCAGACGGCCTTGCAGCTCGGGGACCAGATCACTTGGCTTGCTCAAATGGAACGCGCCAGATGCAATGAACAGGATGTGGTCAGTCTTGACCATGCCCAGTTTGGTATTCACGGTGCAGCCTTCGATCAGCGGCAGCAGGTCGCGCTGTACGCCTTCGCGGGACACATCGACACCGCCCGAATTACCGCGCTTGGCAACCTTGTCGATTTCGTCGATGAACACGATGCCGTGTTGCTCGACCGCTTCCAGCGCTTTGGCCTTCAACTCTTCGTCATTGACCAGACGGCCCGCTTCTTCTTCGCGTACCAGCTTGAGCGCGTCCTTGACCTTGAGTTTGCGGCTCTTGGTCTTGCCTTTGCCCATGTTGGCAAACAGGCTCTGCAGCTGATTGGTCATTTCTTCCATGCCGGGCGGCGCGGAGATATCGACACCTACGGCTTCGTTGATCTCGATTTCGATTTCCTTGTCGTCCAGCTGGCCTTCGCGCAAACGCTTGCGGAACAGCTGGCGGGTGTTGGAATCGTTGCTCTGCGCCGGGTCTTCGTTGAAACCGACACGGGCAGGCGGCAACAGGGCATCGAGAATACGGTCTTCGGCCGCGTCTTCGGCGCGATGGCGAACCTTGATGATTTCCTGTTCACGCAGAAGCTTGATCGCCGCATCGGCTAGATCGCGGATGATCGACTCTACATCGCGGCCTACGTAGCCCACTTCAGTGAACTTGGTCGCTTCAACCTTGATGAACGGTGCATTGGCGAGCTTGGCCAGACGACGGGCGATTTCGGTCTTGCCGACACCGGTCGGGCCGATCATCAGAATGTTCTTGGGCGTCACTTCAACGCGCAGCTCTTCGGGCAGTTGCATGCGGCGCCAGCGATTGCGCAGGGCAATGGCGACGGCGCGCTTGGCATCGTCCTGGCCGATGATATGGCGGTTAAGTTCGTGGACGATTTCGCGGGGAGTCATGGACATGGTAATTCACGGTCCTCTGGTACGGTGAAGCCGAAGGGGCCGCAGACTGTGCGGCCCGGCAACGGCTTAGCCGACGAGGTCCTGCTCCTCAATGGTGATGTTGTGGTTGGTGAACACGCAAATGTCGCCAGCGATATGCAGGGAAGTCTCGGCAATTTCGCGGGCCGACAGGTCGGTCTTGAGCAGCAGGGCGCGTGCGGCGGCCTGAGCAAATGCGCCGCCGGAGCCCATGGCGATCAGGCCGTCCTCGGGCTCGACCACATCGCCGTTGCCGGTGATGATCAGCGAGGCGTCCTTGTTGGCGACGGCCAGCATGGCTTCAAGACGGCTCAGCGAGCGATCGGTACGCCAGTCCTTGGCCAGCTCGACAGCTGCACGAACCAGATGCCCCTGGTGTTTTTCCAGTTGGGCTTCGAAGCGTTCGAACAGCGTGAATGCATCGGCGGTCGCGCCAGCGAACCCGGCGATTACTTCACCGTGATAAAGACGGCGCACCTTCTTGGCGTTGCCTTTCATGACGGTGTTGCCCAGAGAAACCTGGCCGTCGCCAGCCATGACGACTTTACCGTGGCGGCGCACTGAAACGATGGTGGTCAAGGGAGAGTCTCCACACTGCGGGGCGAAAATGCCCTGATGCAAACTCATATGGGGGTGTGGGTGAGTATTTCAACCTTGAGGATGAACAGCGGGGATAACTGGCAGCTGACTGCCGGAGGCATAAATCTCCGGCAGTTGTAACGGCCTCTTCGTGAGCAAGCTCACTCCCACCTGTAGCGCAGAGCGCTTTGCGCGCTCTGTTTCAGCTAGCGGCTCTGGCGCTGTTGCAACAACAGGTTACTAAATCCACCGCTTGCCAGTTGTTTCTGGGCGGTGGTCAGTTGTTCGCGGTTGCTGAACGGGCCGACCAGTACGCGGTACCAGGTTTCATCCTTCACAGTGCCTGACTCGACGGTAGACGTCTGGCCCAGCAGGATGATCTGCGCGCGGACTTTCTCGGCGTCAGCCTGTTTGCGGAACGAGCCCGCCTGCAGGAAGAACGTCGTCACCGCTGCCGGCTTGGTCGTGGCAACCGGTGGTGCTGGCGGAGGCGTCAGGCCGCTGAGTGCTGCCTGGGCGCGTGCCGTGTCGATCTTGGCAGCCTGTTCCGGCGAGACCGGTGCGGTCGGTGCCACAGGCGGCGGGGTCTTCTCCGGCACGGCTTCGTTCGGCACGATTACTTCCGATTCCGGCAGCAATGTGTAGAAGTCGTACTTCGGCTTGACCGGAGCCGTCGGGCTCGGTGGTGTTTTATTCGCCTCGGCGATCTTCGCGGCCTTGGCGTCCGCCTTGACCCGCTTGACGTCTTCGCCGCCCGGTTCAAGCTTCATCAGAAAGACCACGAACGCGCCCACGGTCAAGCCAATCGCCAGCCACAACCATCCTGGAATCGGCTTCTTCGCGGGTGCCTGATAACGGCTGGCGCCCCGCTTGGGTGCCGGTTTCTTCTTTGCAACTGCCAACTTACATACGCTCCAGAGTTTCCAGACCCAACAGGTCCAGGCCTTGCTTGAGGGTGCGGCCGGTCAGGGCAGCCAGACGCAGACGGCTTTGCTGCTGATCGGGATTTTCCGCACCAAGGATCGGGCAGTTTTCGTAAAAGCTCGAAAACAGACCCGCAAGGTCATACAGGTAAGCACAAAGTACGTGCGGTGTGCCTTTTTCTGCGACGTTATTCAGTGTTTCAGTGAACTGCGCCAGACGTGCAGCCAGTTCCTGCTCTTGCGGTGCTGCCAGGACAATCTGGCCCTTGCTGGCGTCAAACGCGCTGCCCAGCTTGCGGAATACACCGGCCACACGGGTGTAGGCGTACAGCAGATAAGGCGCGGTATTGCCTTCGAAGCTCAGCATCTGATCGAAGTTGAAGCTGTAATCGCTGGCGCGGTGCTTGGACAGGTCAGCGTATTTCACCGCGCTGATGCCCACGGCCTTGGCGATACTGCGCAGCTCGGCCTCGGCGACTTCCGGGTTCTTTTCCTTCACCAGCGTGTAGGCACGTTCTTCGGCTTCATCGAGCAGGTCGATGAGCTTGACCGTGCCGCCGTCGCGGGTCTTGAACGGGCGGCCATCGGCGCCGTTCATGGTGCCAAAACCCATGTGTTCCAGCTGCATGCCGTCGTGGACAAAACCTGCGCGGCGAGCGACTTCGAATACCTGCTGGAAGTGCAGGGCCTGACGCTGATCGACGAAATACAGCACGCGGTCAGCCTTGAGCACTTTGCTGCGGTCGCGGATGGCGGCCAGATCGGTGGTGGCATACAGGTAGCCGCCACCGGCCTTCTGCACGATCACCGGCAGAGGCGTGTCATCGGCGGTGCGGAATTCTTCGAGGAACACACATTGCGCGCCGTTACTCTCGACCAGCAGGCCAGTGGCTTTCAGGTCGTTGACCACATTGGCCAGGTCATCGTTATAGGCGCTTTCGCCCATCACGTCGGCCGGGGTCAGCTTGACGTTAAGGCGCTCGTAGGTCTCCTGGCAGTGCGACAGCGAGATGTCCTTGAAGCGCGTCCACAGCGCCAGGCACTCGGCATCGCCGGCCTGCAGCTTGACCACCAGACCACGAGCACGCTCGGCGAACTCTTCGGACTCGTCAAAGCGCTGCTTGGCGGCGCGGTAGAAGTTTTCCAGGTCGGACAGCTCGTCGCTGGTCGCCGGTTTTTCCTGCAAATAGGCCAGCAGCATGCCGAACTGGGTGCCCCAGTCGCCCACATGGTTCTGGCGAATGACTGTGTCGCCCAAGAACGTCAGAACGTTCGCCACGCCGTCGCCAATAATGGTCGAGCGCAAATGGCCAACGTGCATTTCCTTGGCCAGGTTGGGTGCCGAAAGGTCGACCACCACACGCTGCCCGGCACCCGCCTTGCGTACCGACAACTGCGGGTCGGCCAGGGCTGCGTCGAGGCGCGAAGCCAGTGCGGCAGTGTTCTGGAAGAAGTTCAGGAAGCCCGGACCGGCAATTTCGACCTTGCTGACCTGCTCGTCGGCAGGCAGGGCGGCGATCAGCTTTTCAGCCAGGTCGCGCGGCTTCATCCCGGCAGGCTTGGCGAGCATCATCGCGATATTGCTGGCGAAATCGCCGTGAGTCTTGTCACGGGCGTTTTCCACCTGGATCGCCGGCGTCAGCCCTTCTGGCAAGACGCCCTCGGTGACGAGACGGGTCAGGGCTTGTTGAATCAGCTGGCGAATGGTGTCTTTCATTGTGCTCTCTTCGACCGCAAGCGCGGTGGCGCTTCGATGCGCGGGTGGAAAAACTCCGCATTATCCGTTGCTCAAGCCTGCTTGCCAACGGCGTGACTTAATAAAGATCCACCGGGTCCACATCCAGCGACCATCTGACCTGTCGTCCGCTGGGCATTTGCTCCAGCGCGAGCAACCAGGTGGCAAGTAATTTGTGCAGTGGCGCGCGTGCGCTGGACTGCACCAGCAGTTGCGCACGATAACGCCCGGCGCGGCGTTCCATCGGTGCCGGAACCGGGCCCAGCAGCTCGATGCCGCCCAGGCCCATTTGCGCAACCAGTTGCTCGGCGTCACTGCAGGCCTGATCGAGAAAGGCTTCGGCCTGCCCCGGCTTGTGTGCTTCGGCGCGCAGCAGGGCGAGGTGCGAAAAAGGTGGCAAACCAGCCGAGCGGCGCTCGCTCAAGGCCTGCTCGGCAAAGGCGAAATAACCCTGCTCGGTCAGCTGGATCAGCAACGGGTGTTCGGCCAGATGAGTCTGGATGATCACCTTGCCCGGCTCTTCGGCGCGGCCGGCACGCCCTGCAACCTGCACGATCAACTGCGCCATGCGCTCGCTGGCCCGGAAGTCACCGGAAAACAGCCCGCCGTCGGCATCCAGAATCGACACCAGCGTTACCCTTGGGAAGTGATGCCCTTTGGCGAGCATTTGCGTACCCACCAGAATGCACGGCTGGCCGCGCTGGATGGTCGCAAATAACTGATTCATGGCGTCCTTGCGCGAGGTGCTGTCGCGATCCACGCGCAGCACGGGGTAGTCCGGAAACAGAATCGCCAGGCGCTCTTCGGCACGTTCGGTGCCCGCGCCTACCGGGCGCAAATCCACTTTGCCGCAGGACGGACACTGGCGCGGTACACGTTCGACATACCCACAGTGATGGCAGCGCAGCTCGCCCGAGCGCTGGTGCACGGTCATGCGCGCATCACAGCGCTGGCAGCCAGACATCCAGCCGCAGTCGTGACACAGCAAGGTGGGTGCGAAGCCGCGACGGTTAAGGAAGACCAGCACCTGCTGACCTGCCGCGAGCGTCTGGCCGATGGCCTGTTGCATCGGCCCGGAGATGCCGCTGTCCAGTGGCCTGCTCTTGACGTCCAGGCGCATGAAACGCGGCTGTTGCGCACCGCCTGCGCGCTGGTTCAGGCGTAGCAGGCCGTAGCGTCCGGTGTAGGCGTTGTGCAGGCTTTCCAGCGAAGGCGTGGCCGAGCCGAGGACAATCGGGATGTTTTCCTGACGCGCCCGCACCAGTGCCAGGTCGCGGGCGTGATAGCGCAGACCTTCCTGCTGTTTATAGGAGCCGTCGTGTTCTTCGTCGATGATGATCAGGCCGGGGTTCTTCATCGGCGTGAACAGTGCCGAGCGCGTGCCGATAATAATGTCGGCTTCGCCATCGCGAGCCGCCAGCCAGGCATCCAGTCGTTCGCGGTCGTTGACTGCCGAATGCAGCAGCGCGATGCGGGCATTGAAGCGCTGTTCGAAACGCGCCAGGGTTTGTGGCCCCAGGTTGATTTCCGGAATCAGCACCAGCGCCTGTTTGCCGGCCTCAAGCGTTTCGCGGATCAGTTGCAGATAGACTTCAGTCTTGCCGCTGCCGGTGACGCCAGCCAGCAAAAACGCATGAAAGCTGTCGAACCCGGCACGGATCGCTTCGTAAGCAGCGCGCTGCTCGGTGTTGAGCGGCAATTCAGGCTGGGCCAGCCAGTGTTCATGGCGTGCGCTGGGCGCGTGACTGCGCACTTCAACGTATACCAGCTCCTTGGCCAGCAGCAGGTTGAGGCTGTCTTTATTAAGCATCAGCTTGCTCAGCAACTGATGCGCCACGCCATGCGGATGCTGGGCGAGGGTGGTCAGCGCTTCGCGTTGCTTGGGCGCTCGCGCGATGCGCGGGTCATCGACGCTGGCACCCGGTGCAACGTGCCAGAAGCGTTCCTGGCGGCTTTCGGCCAGTTCGCCCTGACGCAACAGCACCGGCAAGGCCCAGCTCAGCGTGTCGCCCAGGCTGTGCTGATAATACTGCGAGGTCCACAGACACAGCTTGAACAGCGCGGGCGGCAATGGCGCTTCGCTATCGAGCAGGGCAATGGCCGGTTTGAGCTTGTCGGCAGGCACTTCGCTGTGATCGACCACTTCCACCAGAATGCCGATCATTTCCCGTCGCCCGAACGGCACCCGCAGACGCATGCCAGGCTGCAAGGCGCTGCGCGACACACCCGCAGGAGCGCGGTAGTCGAACAGGCGGCGAAGCGGCGAGGGCAGGGCAAGGCGCAGGATGGCGTCGGGCACGCGGTGTTTCCCTGTGATGATGAGTGATGACGGAGGCGCGATCTTAGCAGACGACCGGTGTGAAGGTTCGCTTGCGTCGTTGCAATTGTCTGGTACTATCCGCAGCCTATTTCCGTGCGGTATTCAACAATAGTGTTGGATGGCGGCGCGTTAGACCGAGGAAGTACCGATGAAAGCTGATATCCATCCAGTTTACGAAGCCATTGACGCGACCTGCAGCTGCGGCAATGTCATCAAGACCCGTTCCACCCTGGCCGCTCCGCTGAGCCTGGACGTGTGCAACGAGTGCCACCCGTTCTACACCGGCAAGCAGAAGACGCTTGACGTTGGCGGCCGTGTCGACAAGTTCAAATCCCGTTTCGGTGCGTTCGGCGCTACCAAAGCGAAGTAAGACTGGCTGCCCCATGGGCATCTCCAGGCTGCTTGAAAAGGCGCTCCTTGTGGGCGTCTTTTTTATGCCCGCGATTTGGGTTTCCGGCGCGCAGGCCTTCTGCCCGGCACCTGCCTCGTTGCCGGTTGCGCAGGTGCAGCGCGTGGTCGATGGCGACACGCTGCGCCTGAGTGATGGCCGCAGCGTGCGGATGATCGGGCTCAACACGCCTGAGACCGGCAAGAAAGGCCAGTCTGCCGAGCCGTTTGCCGAGGCTGCGAAAAGACGCTTGCAGGCGCTGGTGGATGAAAGCGGCGGTCAGGTCGGTTTGCGTGTCGGCCAGCAGGGCAAGGACCATTACGGTCGGACTCTGGCCAACGTTTACGATCGCAAGGGTGCAAACCTTGAGGCGCAGTTGCTCAGCGAAGGGTTGGGGTATCTGGTGGCCGTTGCGCCCAATGTTGCGCTGGTCGATTGCCAGCAAGTTGCCGAACGTGCAGCGCGGCAGGCGCAATTGGGTGTGTGGCGCGACTCGCCGGTTCAGCCCTCGACCAGGCTGAGCAAAAGCGGCTTTGCGATAGTGTCCGGTCAGGTCAAGAGCGTGCAGCGCAATCGCGGCGGTATCTGGATCGAGTTGCAAGGCTCGCTGGTCCTGCGTGTTGCCCCGGCTAACGTGAACTCATTCGACACGGCAATGCTGGAGCGCCTCAAGGGCCGGCAGGTCGAGGCGCGCGGCTGGGTGGTCGATCGGTCCCGGCGCGGTGCTCTGAAATCAGGGCAGGCACGCTGGCTGCTGCCACTGACCCACCCTGCGATGCTGAGCCCTTCAGGTCGATAGAAACTGCCTTCTGGCCAGTTGTCTGGCGATGGGTGACCGGGTGTTCACGTTTCAGGTATCTAAGCGTAAAGTCTAATCCTGTGCCTATTGACAGCAGTGACTGGTCAGTCTTGTTAGGACTATGCATCTTGCGTATCCTCGGCGGTCCGTCTGTCCCACAGTAAAAAAAGCGGAATCCAATACATGTCAGATTTGAAAACTGCCGCGCTCGAATACCATGCCAATCCTCGTCCGGGGAAGCTGAGCGTCGAACTCACCAAGCCGACTGCAACCGCTCGTGACCTGGCTCTGGCCTACAGCCCTGGCGTTGCTGAACCCGTGCGTGAAATTGCCCGTGACCCCGAGCTGGCTTACAAGTACACCGGCAAAGGCAACCTGGTAGCAGTTATTTCCGATGGCACCGCGATTCTCGGCCTCGGCGATCTGGGCGCATTGGCCTCCAAGCCGGTCATGGAAGGTAAAGGGGTTCTGTTCAAGCGCTTCGCCGGTATCGACGTTTTCGATATCGAAGTCGATTCCGAAAGCCCACAGGCATTCATCGACACCGTAAAGCGTATCTCCATCACCTTCGGTGGTATCAACCTGGAAGACATCAAGGCACCTGAGTGCTTTGAAATCGAGAAAGCGCTGATCGAACAGTGCGACATCCCGGTTTTCCACGATGACCAGCACGGCACCGCTATCGTGACTGCTGCCGGTATGATCAACGCATTGGAAATTGTCGGCAAAACCCTCGATTCCGCGAAGATCGTCTGCCTGGGCGCTGGCGCTGCAGCCATCTCCTGCATGAAGCTGCTGGTGAGCATGGGCGCGAAGATCGAAAACATCTTCATGGTCGACCGTACCGGCGTCATTCACTCTGGCCGTACCGACCTGAACCAGTACAAGGCTGTGTTCGCTCACGCGACCGAGAAGCGCTCGCTGACCGACGCACTGGATGGTGCTGACGTGTTCGTGGGCCTGTCAGGTCCTAACCTGCTGAGCGCTGAAAACCTCAAGCTGATGGCCAAGGACCCGATCGTGTTCGCCTGCTCGAACCCGGACCCGGAAATCTCCCCGGAGCTGGCTCACGCCACCCGTAGCGATGTGATCATGGCGACCGGCCGTTCGGACTACCCGAACCAGGTCAACAACGTTTTGGGCTTCCCTTTCATCTTCCGTGGTGCTCTGGACGTTCGCGCCAAGCGTATCAACGAAGAAATGAAGATCGCTGCAGCCAACGCCCTGCGCGAACTGGCCAAACTGCCTGTTCCTCAGGAAGTCAGCGATGCCTACGGCGGTATCAAACTGGAATTCGGTCGTGAGTACATCATCCCGAAACCAATGGACACCCGCCTGCTGGGCCTGATCGCCGACGCAGTTGCCAAGGCAGCCATCGAGAGCGGTGTTGCAACCCTGCCTTATCCGAAGCACTACCCGCTGACCAGCGTGGATGATGTGTTCAAGGGCTGATCCTTGACGCAATAAAAAACCCCTGCAGCGATGCAGGGGTTTTTTTATGCCTGGAATTGAGATCATCGTTCCTCACGCTCCAGCGTGGGCATGCCTTGGGTGACGCTCCGCGTCACAAATCTGCGCGGCACCGCTGAATCAAAAGAGGACGCGGAGCGTCCAGAACGGCATGCGACGCGGAGCGTCGCACGATAGTTGGGATTAACGGGATAGTTGGGATTATCGTTCCTCACGCTCCAGCGTGGGCATGCCTTGGGTGACGCTCTGCGTCACAAATCTGCGCGGCACCGCTGAATCAAAAGAGGACGCGGAGCGTCCAGAACGGCATGCGACGCGGAGCGTCGCACGATAGTTGGGATTAACGGGATAGTTGGGATTATCGTTCCTCACGCTCCAGCGTGGGCATGCCTTGGGTGACGCTCTGCGTCACAAATCTGCGCGGCACCGCTGAATCAAAAGAGGACGCGGAGCGTCCAGAACGGCATGCGACGCGGAGCGTCGCACGATAGTTGAAATGATCGTTCCTCACGGTCCATGTGACGCGCTGCGTCACTTACCTGCGCAGTGCTATCAGAACAAATCGATCGGTGCTGACTCATCCGCTGGCAACGGGCTGCCCGGTGCGCTGCTGCCGCCCAGTTCGTTGACGCTTGGCGGTGTGTCTTCGCTTTTGAACAGTTCGAAGAACGCGTTCGGCGTGCTAGGTGTGGCAGCGCGGCCGCTCAACGGGTCTACTCGCAGGCTGAGGATGCCCGGCGGTTCGGCCTGCTGATGCGGTGGCTTGTCCTTGAGTGCAGCGCTCATGTAGTCCATCCAGATCGGCAGGGAGACCGTACCGCCAAATTCATGACGACCAAGGCTTTCAGGCTGATCGAAGCCGCTCCAGACAGTTGTCACATAGTCCGCGTTGTAACCGGAGAACCACGCATCCTTGGAATCGTTGGTGGTACCGGTCTTGCCGGCGATATCCGGCCTGTTCATGGACAGAGCGCGCCGCCCGGTGCCGCGCTTGATTACGTCCTGCAGCATGCTGTTCAGAATGTAGGTCGTGCGGCCATCTACAATGCGCTCTGCAACGGCGGGCGCTTGCGGCTGGGCCGGTGTGCCCGGTGGGCCTGCGACCACGCTCGGGCTGTCATGCACGGCAAAGGTCGATGTATTGGGCGCAGTATTGACGTCGTTGGCCGGTACGCTTGGCGGGTTGGCGACGAACAGAGTCTGGCCGTCACGGTTCTCGATGGTCTGGATCAGATAAGGACTGACCTTATAACCGCCGTTGGCAAAGGTGGCCCAGCCGGTGGCGATTTCCATCGGGGTCAACGTAGCCGTACCCAGTGCCAGCGACAGGTTGCGCGGCAAGTCCTGCTTGGAGAAGCCAAAACGGGTGATGTAGTCGATGGTGCTGTCGATGCCGAGGGCCTGGAGCAGGCGGATCGATACCAGGTTGCGAGACTTGTACAGCGCCTCGCGCAGGCGGATCGGGCCAAGGAAGGTGTTGGTGTCATTTTTCGGACGCCATACCTTGTCCAGATACTCGTCGACGAACACGATAGGTGCGTCGTTCACCAGACTGGAGGCGGTGTAGCCGTTATCCAGTGCAGCGCTGTAGATGAACGGTTTGAAGCTGGAGCCCGGCTGACGCTTGGCCTGCATGGCGCGGTTGTAGTTGCTCTGCTCGAAAGCGAAGCCGCCGACCAGTGCACGAATGGCACCGTTTTGCGGGTCAAGCGAGACCAGGGCGCTCTGCGCGACGGGAATTTGACTGAATTTCAGCGAGCCGTCGTCCTGGCGCAGCAGACGAACGAGGTCGCCCACCTTCGCAACATCGCCTGGCTGCTTCGGATTCGCCCCCAGACTGTTGGTATTCAGGTAAGGCCGCGCCCACTTCATGGTGGCCCAGTCCACCGTTTCTTCTTTCTCGCCGTTGCGGGTCAGCACGCGCAAGCCGGTCTTGTCGACCTGGGTCACGATGCCGGGCTCGAGGCCGTTGATCATGCGTTGTTTGGTCAGTTCCTGTACCCAGTTGGCGCGGGTCATGCCCGGGAAGCGGCTTTCCGGGCCGCGATAGCCGTGGCGCTGGTCGTAATCTATCAGGCCCTGCTGGATGGACTTGTTGGCGTGTTCCTGAAGGTCGCTCGGCACCGTGGTAGTGACGCGGAAGCCCTCTGTATAGGCCTCGCTGCCGTAACGGCCGACCATTTCGGCGCGCGCCATTTCAGCAATGTACGGCGCGTTCACTTCCGGCGTTGGCACGTGATAACTGGCGTTGAGCGGTTCGTTCAAGGCTGTCTGGTAAGCGGTCTGGTCAATCTTGCCCAGGCGGTACATGCGGCCGAGGATCCAGTCGCGGCGTTCCTTGGCGCGGGTCGGGTTGGCCAGCGGGTTGAAGCGTGACGGTGCCTTGGGCAGACCGGCAATCATGGCCATTTGCGCAAGGCTTACATCGCGAATCGATTTGCCATAGTAGACTTGCGCCGCCGCTTCGATTCCGTAGGCGCGGTTACCCAGATAAATCTTGTTGACGTACAGCTCGAGAATCTCGTCTTTGGTAAGTTGGCGCTCGATTTGCAAGGCCAAAAGAATCTCGGTGGTTTTGCGTGAAAAGCTTCTTTCGCTGGTCAGGAAGAAGTTTTTCGCGACCTGCATGGTGATGGTACTGCCGCCTGACTGAATATGGCCGCTTTTTACCAGTTGTGTGGCAGCGCGCATCAGGCTGCTCGGGTCGACGCCGTAGTGATTGGCAAAGTTATCGTCTTCGGCCGATAGCAGGGCGTTGATGAAATTGGGTGGAATTTCCGCGAAGCGAATCGGCGTGCGGCGCATCTCGCCAAACTCGGCAATCAGCTTGCCGTCGCTGCTGAATACGCGCAGGGGGATTTGCAGTTGAATGCTTCGCAGCGCTTCAACCGATGGCAGGGTCGGGCTCAGGTAGAGAAACGCGCCACTCAGGCCAAGCAACAGCGAGCAGAATACCGCGACGAGGGACCACCAGAAAAACTTCAGCAGGCGTATCAAGGCTTTTGGATTTCCAGAAAAAATAATGGGTTAAGCGCAGGCATTTACAAATGAACACGCCTTGAAGCTTTCTTAAATGAAAAAATCGCTGGGCATTATAAGCATTTTTCGTCCACGAGCGTGATTTGCGCTACTGTCAAGGCTGTCGACAGTGACGTTGACCCGAAATAACTCCGTAAGTGGCGGAAACTCATAGGAATCAGGTTGTGTTCGAACTCTTCAGTAAGAAGGCCAACACCCTTCTAGGGATCGATATTAGCTCCACCTCGGTAAAACTCCTGGAATTGAGTCGTTCCGGCACTCGTTACAAGGTCGAGTCTTACGCAGTCGAGCCGTTGCCGGCCAACGCTGTCGTCGAAAAGAATATTGCCGAGCTCGAAGGGGTTGGCCAGGCGCTGTCTCGCGTGCTCGCCAAGGCCAAGACCAGCGTCAAGATTGTGGCGGTCGCCGTAGCCGGTTCCGCCGTGATCACCAAGACGATTGAAATGGACGCCGGTCTTTCCGACGACGACATGGAAAACCAGCTCAAGCTTGAGGCTGACCAGTACATCCCTTATCCGCTGGAAGAAGTCGCCATCGATTTCGAAGTGCAGGGCTACTCGGTGCGCAATCCCGAACGCGTCGAAGTATTGCTGGCTGCCTGCCGCAAAGAGAACGTCGAAGTGCGCGAGGCAGCGCTGGCGCTGGCCGGGCTGACCGCGCGCGTGGTGGACGTCGAAGCTTACGCCCTTGAACGCTCGTTCGGCCTGCTGGCTGCGCAACTGGGTAACGGTCATGACGAGCTTACCGTGGCGGTGGTCGATATCGGTGCCACCATGACCACCCTCAGCGTGCTGCATCATGGCCGGATCATCTATACCCGCGAGCAACTGTTCGGTGGCCGCCAACTGACTGACGAAATCCAGCGTCGCTACGGGCTTTCCATGGAGGAGGCCGGGCTTGCCAAGAAGCAGGGCGGGTTGCCCGACGACTATGTCAGCGAGGTGCTGGACCCCTTCAAGGATGCGTTGGTGCAGCAGGTCTCCCGTTCTTTGCAGTTCTTTTTTGCGGCCGGTCAATACAACTCCGTGGATCACATCATGCTGGCAGGCGGCACGGCTTCGATTTCAGGGCTGGAGCATTTGATTCAACGACGCATCGGCACCCCGACGATGGTCGCCAACCCGTTTGCCGACATGGCCCTGAGCTCCAAGGTCAATGCCGGGGCACTGGCCAGTGACGCTCCCGCATTGATGATCGCGTGCGGTCTGGCGTTGAGGAGCTTCGACTGATGGCGCGGATCAACTTATTACCGTGGCGCGAAGAGCTTCGCGAAGAACGTAAAAAGCGCTTCCTGACCGCACTGGTCGGCGTGTTGGTGGTGTCAGTCGGTATTCTGTTTCTGATTGATCGTTACGTCAGCAACGCCATTGAGCATCAGATGGCGCGCAACGCGTTTGTGCAGACGCAGATCGCTCAGCTCGATATACGCATTAAGGAGATCAGCGACCTGAAGGCGCGTCGTAAACAGTTGCTTGAGCGCATGAAGATCATTCAGGACCTGCAAGGCAACCGCCCGATCACAGGGCGTGTATTCGATCAACTGGCGCGCACTCTTCCGGATGGCGTTTATTTCTCGCAGGTCAAAATGACCGACAAGCTGATTGCCATCAGTGGCGCTGCCGAATCGAACAACCGGGTCTCCGACCTGATGCGCAACCTTGAAGCCTCTGACTGGCTGGAAGCGCCGAGCCTGACTGAAGTGAAGGCCACGACTGCAGGGGCCGTGGATCAGGCCAACGTCTTTCAGTTGACAGTGCGTCAGACCCAGCCGCCGGTTGCCGCGGCTGCACCCGCTGCACCCGCTGCAACCACGCCCGCTACAGGAGCCAAGCCATGAATATGTCTGAATGGCTGGAAGGGCTTCGCAAGGTTGACCTGAGCGAGCTGGACCTGAACAACCTGGGTTCCTGGCCCGCAGCGGTCAAGGCCATTGCCGGCGTGCTGGTCGCGGTACTGATTTTCGCACTGGGCTACTTCTTCTTTATTCAGGATCTGGAAACCCAGCTGGAAAGCGCACAGAACAGTGAAGTGACGCTCAAGGAGCAGTTTTCCAACAAGGCCTTCCAGGCTGCCAACCTTGAGCCTTACAAGAAGCAGATGGAAGAAATGGAAAACACCTTCGGTGCTCTGCTGCGGCAATTGCCCAGCGACACCGAAGTGCCTGGCTTGCTTGAGGATATAACCCGGACCGGGCTGGGAAGCGGGCTTGAGTTCGAGGAAATCAAACTGCTGCCCGAGGCGGTCCAGCAGTTCTACATCGAGCTGCCGATACAGATCACGGTAGTCGGTGGTTATCACGACCTGGCGACCTTCGTCAGCGGTGTCGCCAGCCTGCCGCGCATCGTCACGCTGCACGATTTCGAGATCAAGCCGGTCGACCCGAAGGTGCCGACCAAGTTGCGCATGAGCATTCTGGCCAAGACCTACCGCTACAACGATGAAGGGCTGAAGAAATGAGGGCGGCGCGATTGCTGTGCGTCAGTGTGGTTATGACAGGGTTGGCCGGTTGCGGTAATGACAATGATTTTGCCGACCTGTCGGCGTTCATGGATCAGGCCAGAGCGCGCCCGAGCGGCACTATCGAGGCCCTGCCGAAGTTTCGTCCGTATGAAGCGTTCACCTACAACGCCTCAACGCTGCGCAGTCCTTTTCAGCCGCCGGTCAAGATCGACCTGCTCAACCGCCAGAAGGGCTCGCGGCTGGTAGCACCGGACGAGCACCGGGTCAGGCAGTTCCTGGAAGGGTTCAATATCGAGTCGTTCGAGATGGTCGGCACGATTGGCAACGAGTCAGGGACATTTGCCCTGCTGCGCGGTGCCGGAGGCGTTCATCGCGTCAAGGTGGGCGATTACCTGGGCCGTAACAACGGCCGGGTAGTGTCAATCGGTGATGCGCAGGTAGATGTCATTGAAATTGTTCCTGATGGAGAGGGGGCCTGGCTGGAAAGGCCGCGCACTATCGCCCTCAAAGAACGCTCATGAAGTGGGCAAGGCCAAGTATGCACAGTAGCGCTCAACGGAAATTGATCATGACCCGGATTTTCTCGATTATCGGCGTGTCGTTATGCATCGCGATGCTTTCGCCGGTTCTCCAGGCTGCCAACCTAAAGACTCTGGATGTCGCCGCCCTGCCGGGTGATCGCATCGAGCTCAAGCTGGCATTCGACTCGCCGGTGCCTGCGCCGCGCGGTTACACCACGGCGCAACCTGCGCGTATTGCGCTGGACCTGCCGGGCGTGACCAGTCAGTTGGCGACCAAAAGCCGTGAACTCGGTAACGGTAACGCACGCAGCGTGGTCGTTGTACAGGCTCAGGACCGCACGCGGGTAATCATTAACCTGACCACGCTTTCGCCCTATAGCTCCCGCGTCGACGGCAACAACCTGTACGTGGTTATCGGCCAGGGCGCAGCCGCTGCGCAGGCTTCCCAGCCAACCACCGCGATGGGCGCGCAACGGGTAGCGGTGCCGCCACCCACTCCGGCATCTGCCAAACCGTTTATCCCTGCGGGCGTCAAGGCCATCAGGAATGTCGATTTCCAGCGCGGCGAGCTGGGTGAAGGCAATGTGATCATAGACTTGAGCAACCCCGGCATTGCCCCGGATATTCAGGAGCAGGGCGGCAAGATCCGTGTCGACTTCGCCAAGACCCAACTGCCCGAACCGCTGCGCGTCCGGCTGGACGTCAAGGACTTCGCCACGCCGGTGCAGTTTGTCAGTGCGTCGGCTACGGGTGACAAGGCCAGTATTCTGATCGAGCCGTCGGGTGCCTTCGACTACTCGGCGTTTCAGACCGAAAACAAGCTGACCATCAGTGTGCGGCCGTTGACCAATGAGGATCTGGACCGCCGCGCCGCTGACAAACCGGTGTACACCGGTGAAAAGCTGTCGCTGAACTTCCAGGACATCGACGTACGCTCGGTGCTGCAACTGATTGCCGACTTCACCAACCTCAATCTGGTAGCCAGCGACACGGTTCAGGGCGGTATTACCCTGCGTCTGCAGAACGTGCCATGGGATCAGGCGCTGGACCTGGTGCTGAAAACCAAAGGCCTGGACAAGCGCAAGGTCGGCAGCGTCCTGCTGGTCGCGCCCGCCGATGAAATTGCTGCCCGCGAGCGTCAGGAGCTTGAATCGCTCAAGCAGATCGCCGAGCTGGCGCCCCTGCGTCGCGAACTGCTGCAGGTCAATTACGCCAAGGCTGCCGATATCGCCAAGCTGTTCCAGTCGGTGACCAGCGCCGAGTCCAAGACCGACGAGCGTGGTTCGATCACTGTGGACGACCGGACCAATAACATCATTGCCTATCAAACCCAGGACCGGCTCGACGAACTGCGTCGCATCGTCTCGCAACTGGACATTCCGGTGCGTCAGGTGATGATCGAGGCGCGCATCGTCGAGGCCAACGTCGATTACAACAAGCAACTGGGTGTGCGCTGGGGCGGCTCGACCAACACCAGCGGCAATGGAAAATGGACAACCTATGGCCTTGATAATAATGGCGATGAGGCAGGTAACACTGGCAGCAACGTGACCTCCAACGTGCCGTTTGTCGATATGGGCGCATCTGGCGCAACCTCCGGCATTGGCCTGGGCTTCGTCACCAACAATACGTTGCTGGACCTTGAACTGAGCGCGATGGAGAAGACCGGTAACGGTGAAATCGTCTCCCAGCCCAAGGTAGTCACTTCCGACAAGGAAACCGCCAAGATCCTCAAGGGCACCGAGATCCCGTATCAGGAATCCAGCTCCAGCGGTGCAACCACGGTGAGCTTCAAGGAAGCCTCGCTGTCGCTTGAAGTAACGCCGCAGATCACGCCGGATAACCGCATCATCATGGAGGTCAAGGTCACCAAGGATGAGCCGGACTACCTGAATGCGGTGCTTGGCGTACCACCGATCAAGAAAAACGAGGTCAACGCCAAAGTGCTTATTTCCGATGGCGAAACCATCGTCATTGGTGGTGTGTTCTCAAATACGCAAAGTAAAGTTGTCGATAAAGTGCCATTTCTTGGCGATGTACCGTATCTTGGCCGGCTTTTCAGGCGCGATGTGGTATCCGAGTCCAAATCCGAGCTGTTGGTATTTTTGACTCCGCGTATCATGAACAACCAGGCGATTTCTGTGAGTCGTTGATTTTGTGCGAAATTTAATACTTGTGGGGCCGATGGGTGCTGGCAAAAGCACCATCGGCCGTTTGCTTGCCAAAGAGTTGCGACTGCCGTTCAAGGATTCCGACAAGGAGATCGAGTTGCGCACGGGTGCCAATATCCCGTGGATCTTCGACAAGGAAGGTGAGCCGGGTTTCCGTGAGCGCGAGCAGGCCATGATTGCCGAGCTGTGCGAAGCCGATGGCCTGGTTCTGGCCACCGGTGGCGGTGCCGTCATGCGCAGTGAAAACCGTCAGGCGCTGCGTGCCGGTGGGCGCGTGGTGTATCTGCATGCCTCTATAGAACAGCAGGTCGGGCGCACCGCGCGTGACAGAAATCGTCCTTTGTTGCGTACCGCCGATCCGGCCCGGGTGCTGAGCGAATTGCTGGCTATCCGCGACCCGCTGTATCGGGAAATCGCCGACGTGGTGATTGAAACCGATGAGCGGCCGCCCCGAATGGTGGTTCTCGAGATATTGGCGCGTCTTGCAGAGCTTCCTCCCCGTTAAAGCGCGGGCGAAAATGCGCTATTCTCGTCGACCAGCAAAACAGCGACGGTGCATGGCCTTGCGTCATGACCTGCTGAAGCACAAACCGTCCAACCGGTAATCAATGTGGGGACACATGCAGACACTTAAGGTCGAGCTTGGTGAGCGTAGCTACCCGATCCATATTGGCGAAGGCCTTCTGGATCAGCCAGAGCTCCTGACCCCGCATATCGTCGGGCGTCAGGTGGCTATCGTTTCCAACACGACAGTGGCACCGCTGTATCTGGAGCGTCTGACGCAGACCCTGGCCGGTTACAACGTTCTTCCGATTGTTCTGCCCGATGGCGAGGCGTTCAAGAACTGGGAAACCCTGCAGACCATTTTCGATGGCCTGCTGACCGCTCGTCATGATCGTCGCACCACGGTCATCGCCCTGGGTGGCGGTGTAATTGGCGACATGGCCGGGTTTGCTGCCGCCTGTTATCAGCGCGGCGTGAATTTCATCCAGATCCCGACCACGTTGCTGTCCCAGGTGGACTCTTCGGTGGGCGGCAAGACCGGCATCAATCACCCGTTGGGCAAGAACATGGTGGGAGCCTTCTATCAGCCAAGCGTCGTGCTGATCGATACCACTTCGCTCAACACCCTGCCCGAGCGTGAACTGTCCGCCGGGCTGGCAGAGGTCATCAAGTACGGCCTGATCTGCGACGAGCCGTTTCTGACCTGGCTTGAAGAGCACGTCGACGCGCTGCGCGGGCTGGATCAGGCAGCGCTGACCGTGGCCATCGAACGCTCCTGTGCGGCCAAGGCGCTGGTGGTCGGCGCCGACGAGCGTGAGTCCGGTGTTCGCGCCACATTGAACCTGGGTCACACATTCGGTCACGCCATCGAGACGCATATGGGCTATGGTGTCTGGCTGCATGGCGAGGCAGTAGCTGCCGGTACGGTCATGGCGCTGGAAATGTCCTCGCGTCTGGGCTGGATCAGCACGCAGGATCGGGATCGCGGTATTCGCCTGTTTCAGCGCGCCGGGCTGCCGGTGGTGCCACCACAGGACATGACGGAAGACAATTTCCTCGAACACATGGCGATCGACAAGAAAGTCATCGACGGTCGCTTGCGTCTGGTGCTGTTGCGCCAGATGGGTGAAGCGGTTATCACGGACGATTATCCAAAAGAAGTATTACAGGCCACCCTGGTTGCGGACTATCGCGCCCTGGTGGATCAGCTTAGAGGTTAACGGAAAACCCATGACTAGTTTGCATGCCGACGAGGCCTTCCTCGGCCATTATCAGTTGAGTCATGACCCCTTTGCGGCGCGGGTACCTGGCTTCAAATTCTTTCCTGCCCAGCGCAAGCCTGTACTGGGTCAGCTTCATCATCTGGCGCGTTACAGCCAGTTATTGCTGGCAGTGACCGGGCCGCAGGGCAGTGGCAAGACCCTGCTGCGTCAGGCGCTGGTAGCAAGTACCAACAAGCAATCGGTGCAAAGCGTTGTGGTTTCTGCACGCGGTGCCGGCGATGCGGCAGGTGTGCTGCAGCAGGTTGCCCAGGCGCTGAGCGTTGCCCAGGCTGAAATGCAGGCGATCCTGTCGCAGGTCGTGCAGCTCGGGCTGACCGGCCAGGAAGTCTACTTGCTGGTTGACGATGCGGAACAACTGGGCGATTCGGCGCTCGAAGCGTTGCTGGGTCTTGCTGCGGGAACGCCTGAAGGGCGTCCGCATGTATTCCTGTTCGGAGAGCCATCGCTGCTCGATCGTCTCGATCAGATGTGTGCCGACCTGCAGGGCGATGTCGAAGGCGAACGCTTTCACGTCATCGAGCTGCAACCCTATACGGAAGAGGAAACCCGGGAGTATCTGGCTCAGCGTCTGGAGGGTGCAGGGCAAGGAATCGCGTTGTTCACTGCCGACCAGATCACCGATATTCATGAACAGTCCGATGGCTGGCCTGGGGCAATCAACCAGGTAGCCCGCGATTCAATGATCGAGGCGATGATCGCGAGTCGTTCCGCGGTCAAGCGTCCAAGTGTGGGGTTCAACATGCCGAAAAAACACGTATTGGCCTTGGGTGCCGTCGTCATAGTGGCCGTGGCAGCAGCAGTGCTGATCCCGGGTCGCGGTGACAAAACGGGCACACCAGCCAATGCCCCTGCTTCTGCTCAGGCGCAATTGCCGCTGGGCGAGGGCAAGCCAACTGCTCAGCAATCGAACAACGGTAGCCCGGCCATCGAGTTCGCGGGCAATTCCCAGCCGATGCCGCTGCCGATGAATGGCAACTCGCAACCGGTGATGCGCGGCCCGCTGGCTGAAGCGGCCGGGTCGACTGATTCCGACGAAGACGCGGTGCCGACAGGTTCGCCTGCCCAGCCGCCGACCGTGACCACCACTGCGCCGCCTGCGGGCGTGCCTGCCGGTCAGGCTGCCGCCCAGACGCCACGCTCGTCTATTCCTGCGCCAGCCGCCAAGCCAGCGCCTGCGCCTGCACCTGCTCAGGTCGCCACAGCCAAGCCAGCTCCGGCCCCGGCCGCCAAGCCTGCGGAAAAACCTGCGCCAGCAGCCGCCAAACCGGCTGCCGGTAGCAATTGGTACAGCAGTCAGGCGCCAGGCCATTATGTGGTACAGATTCTGGGCACCAGCTCCGAAGCGACCGCTCAGGCCTACATCGCAGAGCAAGGTGGCGAGTACCGTTATTTCAAGAAAACCCTGCAGGGCAAGCCGCTGTACGTCATCACGTATGGCAACTTTCCTGACCGTGCTGCCGCCCTGGCAGCCATCAAGGTATTGCCAGCCAAGGTTCAGGCTGGTAAACCTTGGCCCCGTACTGTCGCCAGCGTCCAACAAGAGCTTGGTGCCAGTCGCTGAAGTCGCAGCGGCCTTATCCGGGCCGCTTCACCCAGCCAGCCTGACTTAACCCGCAAAGCGCGCCACCTGATTGGTGCGCGCCTTGCGGCGTCTGCGTTACAAGCGCTTTACAGTCTCCCGTCGCGTCAGTCAGATACTTGAAGAAATGCTTTGACTAGCACAGCGACCCGTTTTAAAACTTTCATAATTGCGACATTGATTATCAACCAGTCGTCGTTAAATTTGTTAGCCCTTGTGTCGCTGTGTACAATGACCTCCGTTTTGCCTGTCCGAAGCTGGCGTACGTTCGGCGTGACAGGTAATTGGTTGAATTAAAAGGAAATTTGCCTCGCATAGAGGCAGCCTGGTGAGAAAGTGTCTATGAAAGCAGGTCTGTACCAACCAGATGAATTCAAGGATAACTGTGGCTTCGGCCTGATCGCTCATATGCAGGGCGAGCCCAGTCATCACCTGTTGCAGACGGCCGTTCAGGCCCTGACCTGCATGACCCACCGTGGCGGTATCAACGCCGACGGCAAGACCGGTGACGGTTGCGGTCTGTTGATTCAGAAGCCCGATGGCTTCTTGCGTGCGATGGCCAAAGAGCACTTCGGTGCCGACCTGCCCCGCCAATATGCTGTGGGCATGGTGTTCCTCAATCAGGACGACGCCAAGGCTGACGCCGCACGCGAAAACATGAACCGCGAGATCCTCGCCGAGGGCCTGGAACTGGTCGGCTGGCGTCAGGTGCCGATCGATACCAGCGTCCTGGGCCGTCTGGCACTGGAGCGTCTGCCGAAAATCGAGCAGGTGTACATTGGCGGTGAAGGCCTGAGCGATCAGGAATTCGCCATCAAGCTGTTCAGCGCACGCCGCCGTTCGTCAGTGTCCAACGCCGCAGATACCGATCATTACATTTGCAGCTTTTCGCACAAGACCATCATTTATAAAGGCCTGATGATGCCGGCCGATCTCACGGCCTTCTTCCCGGACCTGAGCGACGAGCGTCTGCAGACTGCCATTTGCGTGTTCCACCAGCGCTTTTCCACCAATACCCTGCCGAAATGGCCGCTGGCGCAGCCGTTCCGCTTCCTCGCCCACAACGGCGAGATCAACACCATCACCGGCAACCGCAACTGGGCGCAGGCGCGACGCACCAAGTTCACCAACGATCTGATGGACCTGGACGAGCTGGGCCCGCTGGTCAACCGCGTGGGTTCGGACTCATCGAGCATGGACAACATGCTTGAGCTGATGGTGACCGGCGGCATCGACCTGTTCCGTGGCGTGCGCATGATCATTCCGCCTGCGTGGCAGAACGTCGAGACCATGGACCCGGATCTACGCGCCTTCTATGAATACAACTCCATGCACATGGAGCCGTGGGACGGCCCGGCCGGCATCGTGATGACCGAAGGTCGTCATGCCGTCTGCCTGCTTGACCGCAATGGCCTGCGCCCGGCGCGCTGGGTCACGACCAAGAATGGCTACATCACCCTGGCGTCGGAAATCGGCGTGTGGGACTACAAGCCTGAAGACGTTATCGCCAAGGGCCGCGTCGGTCCTGGGCAGATCTTTGCCGTGGACACTGAAACCGGTCAGATCCTCGACACCGACGCTATCGACAACCGTCTCAAGTCGCGTCATCCGTACAAACAATGGCTGCGCAAGAATGCCCTGCGCATTCAGGCCACCATGGAAGACAACGACCACGGTTCGGCTTTTTACGACAGCGAGCAGCTCAAGCAATACATGAAGATGTATCAGGTCACGTTCGAAGAACGCGATCAGGTGCTGCGTCCGCTGGGTGAACAGGGCCAGGAAGCTGTGGGCTCGATGGGTGACGACACGCCGATGGCCGTGCTGTCGCGTCGTGTGCGTTCGCCCTACGATTACTTCCGCCAGCAGTTCGCGCAGGTCACCAACCCGCCGATCGACCCGCTGCGTGAAGCTATCGTCATGTCGCTGGAAATCTGCCTCGGGGCCGAGCGCAATATCTTCCAGGAATCGCCAGAGCACGCCTCGCGCGTAATCCTCAGTTCGCCGGTCATTTCGCCAGCCAAATGGCGTTCGCTGATGAACCTGGAGCGTCCGGGTTTCGAACGCCACATCATTGACCTGAACTACGATGAAAGCCTGGGTCTTGAAGCCGCTGTGCGCAGCGTTGCCGATCAGGCCGAAGAGGCCGTGCGTGCCGGTCGTACCCTGATCGTGCTGAGCGACCGACACATCGCACCGGGCAAACTGCCGGTGCATGCTTCGCTGGCGGTCGGCGCGGTTCACCACCGTCTGACCGAACAGGGCCTGCGTTGCGACAGCAACATCCTGGTCGAAACCGCAACCGCGCGTGACCCGCACCATTTCGCGGTGTTGATCGGCTTCGGCGCGTCGGCGGTCTATCCGTTCCTGGCCTATGAAGTGCTGGGCGATCTGATCCGTACTGGCGAAGTGCTGGGCGATCTGTACGAAGTCTTCAAGAACTACCGCAAAGGCATCACCAAGGGCCTGCTCAAGATCCTCTCGAAGATGGGTATCTCGACCGTTGCGTCCTACCGTGGCGCGCAGTTGTTTGAAGCCATCGGTCTGTCCGAGGAAGTTTGCGACACCAGTTTCCGCGGTGTGCCGAGCCGCCTGAAAGGCGCGCGTTTCGTCGATATTGAAGCCGAACAGAAAGCGCTGGCAGCCGAAGCCTGGAGCACGCGCAAGCCGATCCAGCAAGGCGGTCTGCTCAAGTTCGTGTTTGGTGGCGAATACCATGCCTACAACCCGGACGTGGTCAGCACCCTGCAAGCCGCCGTGCAGCAGGGCGACTACAGCAAGTTCAAGGAATACACCTCGCTGGTAGACCAGCGTCCGGTGTCGATGATTCGCGACCTGCTGCAGGTCAAGACGCTTGAGCAGCCGCTGAACATCGACGAAATCGAGCCGCTGAGCGAAATCCTCAAGCGCTTCGATTCGGCCGGTATTTCTCTGGGTGCCTTGTCGCCGGAGGCTCATGAAGCGCTGGCCGAGGCGATGAACCGTCTGGGCGCGCGCTCCAACTCCGGTGAAGGCGGCGAAGATCCGGCGCGTTACGGCACCATCCGCAGCTCCAAGATCAAGCAGATTGCCACTGGCCGCTTTGGTGTCACGCCAGAATACCTGGTGAACGCCGATGTGCTGCAAATCAAGGTTGCACAGGGTGCCAAGCCGGGTGAGGGCGGGCAGCTGCCGGGCGGCAAGGTCAATGGCCTGATCGCCAAGCTGCGCTATGCCGTGCCGGGCGTGACGCTGATTTCGCCGCCTCCGCACCACGACATCTATTCCATCGAAGACTTGTCGCAGCTGATTTTTGACTTGAAACAGGTCAACCCGGCGGCGCTGGTGTCGGTCAAGCTGGTGGCAGAAGCGGGCGTTGGCACCATTGCCGCTGGCGTGGCCAAGGCCTATGCCGACCTGATCACCATTTCCGGTTACGACGGCGGCACCGGTGCATCGCCGCTGACCTCGATCAAGTACGCTGGCGCGCCGTGGGAACTGGGTCTGGCCGAAACTCACCAGACCCTGCGCGGCAACGACCTGCGCGGCAAGGTCCGGGTGCAGACCGACGGTGGTCTGAAAACCGGCCTGGACGTGATCAAGGCAGCCATTCTCGGTGCTGAAAGCTTCGGTTTCGGCACCGCGCCGATGATCGCGCTGGGCTGCAAATACCTGCGTATCTGCCATCTGAACAACTGCGCTACCGGCGTTGCGACGCAGAACGAAAAGCTGCGCAAGGACCACTACATCGGCACCGTCGACATGGTGATCAACTTCTTCACCTACGTAGCTGAAGAAACCCGTGAGTGGCTGGCCAGGCTGGGCGTTCGCACGCTGGAAGAGCTGATCGGTCGTACCGACCTGCTGGATATCCTGCCGGGCGAAACCGAGAAGCAGCAGCATCTGGACCTGACACCGTTGCTGGGCAGCGACCATATTCCGGCTGACAAGCCTCAGTTCAGCCTGGTGGATCGCAACCCGCCGTTCGACAAGGGCCTGCTGGCCGAGCAGATGGTGGAGATGGCCAAGCCGGCCATTGAATCCCTCAGCGGTGGCGAGTATGAACTGGACATCTGCAACTGCGACCGTTCCATTGGCGCACGGATTTCCGGTGAAATCGCCCGATTGCACGGCAACCAGGGCATGAACAAGGCACCGATCACTTTCCGCTTCAAAGGCACTGCCGGTCAGAGCTTCGGGGTGTGGAACGCCGGTGGCCTGAACATGTATCTGGAAGGCGATGCCAACGACTACGTCGGCAAGGGTATGACCGCTGGCAAGCTGGTGATCGTGCCGCCCAAGGGCAGCCCGTTCAAGACCAACGAGAGCGCTATCATCGGCAACACCTGCCTGTACGGCGCAACCGGCGGCAAGCTGTTTGCGGCGGGCACGGCGGGCGAGCGTTTCGCGGTGCGTAACTCGGGTGCTCACACTGTTGTGGAAGGCACTGGCGACCACTGCTGCGAATACATGACTGGTGGTTTCGTCTGTGTACTGGGCAAGACCGGCTACAACTTCGGTTCCGGTATGACTGGCGGTTTCGCCTACGTGCTCGATCAGGACAACACCTTCGTTGACCTGGTCAACCATGAGCTGGTCGAGATCCAGCGCATCAGCGGCGAGTCGATGGAAGCCTATCGCACTCACTTGCAGAGCGTTCTCAACGAGTACGTGGCTGAAACCGACAGCGAATGGGGCCGCAATCTTGCGGAAAACCTGGACGACTACCTGCGTCGTTTCTGGCTGGTCAAGCCCAAGGCTGCCAACCTGAAATCGCTGCTCTCCAGCACTCGGGCGAATCCACAGTAAAAGCAGCTGCTAGCGGTGAGCTTCAAACCGCAAGCCAACGGCAGTGCGCGAATTGCCTGCGATCACGATTTTTTGCAGCTTCAGGCTTGTAACCTGAAGCTGCCGTAAAGAGGCTCCAGAGAATGGCTGAACGTCTCAGTAACGACTTCCAGTTCATCGACGTCGGACGTAAAGACCCGAAGAAGAAACTGCTGCGTCAACGCAAGAAGGAGTTCGTGGAAATCTACGAACCGTTCAAGCCCCAGCAGTCCGCCGATCAGGCGCATCGCTGCCTGGGTTGCGGCAACCCGTATTGCGAGTGGAAGTGCCCGGTGCACAACTTCATTCCCAACTGGCTCAAGCTGGTCGCCGAGGGCAATATTCTCGCGGCGGCGGAGTTGTCTCATCAGACCAACACTCTGCCGGAAGTCTGCGGCCGCGTGTGCCCGCAGGATCGCCTGTGTGAAGGTGCCTGCACGCTGAACGACGGTTTCGGCGCGGTCACCATCGGCTCGGTCGAGAAGTACATCACCGACACCGCGTTTGCCATGGGCTGGCGTCCGGACATGTCCAGAGTTGTGCCGACCGGCAAGCGCGTCGCCATCATTGGTGCAGGGCCTGCGGGCCTGGGCTGTGCCGACGTGTTGGTGCGTGGCGGCGTGACGCCGGTGGTGTTCGACAAGAATCCGGAAATCGGTGGTTTGCTGACCTTCGGCATCCCCGAGTTCAAGCTGGAAAAATCCGTGCTCAGCCATCGTCGCGAAGTGTTCACCGGCATGGGCATCGAGTTTCGGCTCAACACCGAAGTCGGCAAGGACGTCACCATCGATCAACTGCTCGAAGAATACGATGCGGTGTTCATGGGCATGGGCACCTACACCTACATGAAAGGCGGCTTCCCCGGTGAGGATCTGCCGGGCGTGCACGATGCGCTCGACTTCCTGATCGCCAACGTCAACCGCAACCTGGGCTTTGAAAAGGCCCCGGAAGACTTCGTCGACATGAAGGGCAAGCGGGTCGTGGTTCTGGGCGGTGGTGACACGGCGATGGACTGCAACCGCACCTCGATCCGTCAGGGTGCCAAGTCGGTGACCTGCGCTTATCGTCGCGACGAAGAGAACATGCCAGGCTCGCGCAAGGAAGTGAAAAACGCCAAGGAAGAAGGCGTGAAGTTTCTCTACAACCGTCAGCCTATCGCCATCGTGGGCGATGGCAAGGTCGAAGGCGTGAAGGTGGTCGAGACGCGTCTCGGCGAGCCTGATGCTCGGGGTCGTCGCAGCCCGGAGCCGATTCCGGGCTCCGAAGAGATCATCCCGGCCGAAGCCGTGGTCATCGCCTTCGGCTTCCGCCCAAGCCCTGCGCCATGGTTCGAGCAGTTCACGATCAGTACTGACAGCCAGGGCCGTGTGGTGGCCCCGGAACAAGCACAGTACAAGCACCAGACCAGCAACCCGAAGATCTTCGCCGGTGGCGACATGGTGCGCGGCTCCGACCTGGTGGTGACCGCTATCTTCGAAGGCCGTAATGCGGCTGAAGGGATTCTGGATTACCTGGGCGTCTAAGCCTTGTGTTGCCAGAGCGCGCCGTTACTGAGGCGCGCTCTGACAACAGGCGTCTACCCATCACGGGTGATTTACCGACTCTTCTGACATCCCTTCTGCGCCCTCCTTCCTAAGCTCGGTGTAACTCGCTCAAGACGAGCGTTTTATCAACCAGGGAAGGACATCATGAAAAATCAGTTTGGTTTCTGCCTCGCGCTCTCGATAGCGCCCTTTGCATTTGCCAGCCAGACACCCGCCAACTTCGATGGACCCGTTTTCGGTTCGATCATCGAAAACAAGGCCGTTTACTTTGAATCCGGTGTCGAGCTTCAGCGACGCATGAGTGCAGGCAACCTGACCTCTGTCGGGCTGGTGACAGGCTTGCTCCAGCGCATCGAAGTGCTGAACAAAAATGGCCCGGCGCTCAACGCTGTCATTGAAATCAACCCCGACGCTCTGCAGATAGCCGCGCAAATGGACGGGGAGCGTTCTCGCGGGGAAAAACGTGGGCCGCTGCATGGCATCCCCATACTGGTAAAAGACAATCTTGATACGGGCGATCAGATGCAGACCACCGCGGGCGCTCTCTCAATGGTCGGATTGCCTGCTCCACGCGATGCTTTTGTGGTGCAGCGGCTTCGCGATGCCGGCGCGATCATTATCGGCAAGGCCAATCTCAGCGAATGGGCGCATTTCCGTGGGTACGAGGTACCTAGCGGCTGGAGCGGCCGAGGCGGGCAGACGCGTCATCCCTATGACTTGAGCGCTGATCCGCTTGGCTCCAGCTCAGGTTCGGCAGTGGGTCTTGCAGCTGGATTTTCACCTTTGGCGGTAGGCACCGAGACCAATGGTTCGATCATTCAACCCGCCGCCACGAGTGGTGTCATAGGGCTTAGGCCTACGCTGGGTCTGCTCAGTCGTACCGGTATGATTCCGCTCTCCAGTCGTCAGGACACCCCCGGCCCAATGGCGCGAACGGTCACGGATACCGCGATCCTGCTGACGGCGATGAGCGGCAACGACCCTCTCGACGAAGCCACCGCCCGAGCCTCCACCGATGTAGTGAACTATGTCGACCACCTCAGGACGGACGCCTTGAGCGGCAAGCGCCTGGGCTATCCAAGTCACACCCATGACGGCATGCCAATGGACGACGATCCTGAATTCCAAAAGGTGAAGCGTCGTCTGAGTGCTGCCGGGGCGATACTGGTTCCCGTCGATGTTCCGTCGATTGATAGCACTTCAGAGTATTTAGTGCTGGTGCATGATTTCAAGCGCGAGCTTAACGCTTACTTGAGCACACGCACCGGGCTGGGTGTCAGCACGCTGGATGAGATCATTGCATTCAACACCGCGTTTCCTGGAGCGCAAGCCTATGATCAGGATTTATTGATTGACTCCTCCAGCGTGTCTGTAGATCAGGAGGATTACCTGTCGATTGCAACCAACTTGCGTGCTGCTCATCGACAATTGATTGATGGGCTCTTGCAGCAACACTCGCTCGACGTGCTCATTGACTGGTCAGAGGTTTCTTTCAAAGCGGTTGGCGCTATCGCAGGTTATCCGGGAATAACCGTGCCTGTCGGGCTCGAAGAGAATGGCCTGCCAAGAGGGTTGTATTTCCTTTCCACTGCCTGGGATGAAGGTGCTTTGCTGAGCTATGCCTACGCACTTGAACAGGCGCTTGCAACATCTGCAGCTTTGGTTCATTCGGGTATCAGCCAGGCTGATTGATTCCATATTCCAGTCTGGTGCAGGCCAGGCCTGGATGTCAGGGGCGGGCCTCGGAAAACGGTGTTGTGACGTTTTGAAATAATCCGGTCCCGGTATTACAACCGCCTTTCATTAAGTTGCGTCGCCCCGCCAGAGGCGGCGCATCAAGGTTTCAACCCTCTTGTCCAGGTCCCGATCAAGGCCTGTTCCGGCGTCTGCGACAAGCGATTGTTTACAGCTGTTTTCCGCCCTCTGTACCTGCTCTTAAAAAGGTTTAGGCTCCTGATCCTTTTGGGGAGTTCATCGCCTTAGATACTCCCGCCATCCATGTCGCTATAAGGAAATAGCCATGTTGAAAGCAGCACCCATGGGCAAACTTGCTCGATCCAATGAGCAGAAATCTCTCGGGCCGGACAGGTTTACGCCCAGCACGGTTGCCGTGCGCGAACACCGGACCCGAGAACGCGCAGACCGGATAATCGACCAGTTCGTCGAGCGCTTTACAGAAAAGGATTTTTTTCCTGAAGACGGTGAAGGCGCGCTGTTCTCCTTGCTGGTTCAGTTGCCAGACTGGCCAGCAGACCTGTCCATCAGGATTCACAACGAAAACGATGAAGTACTCGCGGTTTTTCTTAAAGGCAGTGATGAAAGCGTCGTTCAAGACAGCATTGTCCTGACGCAAAATGGCGACGCGTACATCGTCCCGGACAATGTTCAGGTCGCCGATGACGAGCCGTTACTGCGCTGGGTGTTCAGTCAGTTGCCGGCAGGTTCCAGCGTTGGAATGGGGGGTAACTTTCCGGGCAGTGGCAGTGATGCCGGACGAATCGTTACCCTGCGTGAGCAAATAGCGGGGCTGGCAAAAGACCAGAGACCGCTGTTATTCGATGCGCTGGTTGCAGCTGATGAAGGCACCTCAAAGGGCCAACTGGATACCCGCGAACACAATCCTTTCCTGCCTCTTTGGGTTCGTCAGCAGACGCCGCTGTCTCCGGCCCTGAGCGTGCTGTGCGCCTTATGCCCCGAGGTTCCGGCAGGACGTCTCGAAGAGCTGTTGCAGCAGATGCCGCTGACAGAACAGGAAGAGGCCGATTTCCTGAACAATCTTGTTCTGCCGGACGCTTTTGGCGAGGCAATGAACATTTCGCTGGATGAGTGGAGCAACAGTCTGGCTATCGACGGGCTGTCGCGAACGCGAAGCTTCAATTCGTACACGGATGAGCTGGCCCGCAGTATCGTCCGGGAATTACTGGCGGCCGAATCGGGTCGGGACGTGTTGATCTTCGACGCTGGTGCGAGCAATTACGCCCCGGCAGATACTGACGATAACCGTATTATTCTGCTGCACGACAACTACGGAAATTACAGCGCAAAGGACACCGGCAACGGTGAGATAACTTCATTCAAACAGGGCACTGACAGCTTCTATCTGGCAATCAGTTCGCAATTGAAGGCTGACGAGCGGGCATCGCTGGGTATGCAATTCGAGCAGGACGTACAGGGCTTTCGCGACGTTCTGACGCGGCGCGCGATCGAGGAAAATCGCGGCTGGTTCGACCCCGGCAAACCAACCGAAATCGAAAGCGGGTTTCTGCCTGATTGGTTCGCGAACGCGACGGCTGCCGAAAAACAAAGCTGGAAAATGGCGGTGCAGGACTACAGCCAAGCCTTGCTCGAAGCTCAGGCACCTGACCTGCTGGATCCTTCCGGCTACGCACAGCCCGACCAATTGCGCAAATATGCACGGCAAAAGCTGCAGGAACGGATTTTGCTCGACCACGGTATTGCAGTGGATCCTGACCATATCAGCGTGCATACCGTCAGCATCGAGATTGATCCAGGCATTATTATTGATACCGATTACGAATATATCGGCCCTTCAGAACTGGAGCCGCATTATGAAACGCATGAGCGCAGCCTTACAGATCTGTCGCTGGAAAACATTGCACTCACCAATATCAACTTTCTGCTCACCAGCCGCGCGTTTGACGATCAGGGGCAACTGGTCAGTTTCCTCAACGCCGGTTATCTGTTCGGCCTGATTCGTGATCTGAACATTGGCGAAGATTATTCAAGATACCTCCGCACAGTACTGTCCACGTCGGCGTCAGGGCAATGGCACCGTGAACGTTATGCACGCGTCATGCGCGCGCAAATGCGCCTCGATGTGATAGAGGCGAAGATGGCGGGTGACTTTCTGGGCCATGGTGGACTTCCTCCCGAGCTGGCGAGCAGGGGCTACAAATGGGTTGCTGCCGTGCTCGATCACCCAACTGACAGTGATGACCGCGCAACGGTAGAGGGGCATCGCATTCAGGTCAGCCAGTTATCCATCAATGACGTGTCATTGAGCGGCGTACTGGTGATCGGCGCAGAGTCGCGCTCGAGCGTCGCCGCTTTTGTGGTTTTTACCCCGCAGGCTCCTGACGGAATATGCTTCCGGGAAATGAGCGATCCGCAGGAGTTTCAGCAGCGGATACTGCTTGAACCGGGTTTGCTGGACTATCTGGTGGGCAGGGCGCCTTTGGCCTCCCGGGACGATGTCAGGCGTATTCTGACCGTCCGCCGTGAAACGCTGTTCATGGAACTGCAGCCCTGCACTGGAAGTTTTCTTGAGGCAGTCTATGACTCTGAAGTCGGGAGGGTGATTTCTGCTGTCGATGAACAGACCAACACCAACTGGGAAACCTATTGGGAAAGTGCTTGGGAAATCACCAAAGTCGTTGGCGACATCGTGCTCACCTTCGCGCCTTTCAAGGTAAGGCTGCCGATTGCAGCATTGCGCAGCTTTTATGCCATCTGGCAGGGCGTCGCAAAAGCTGGCGGTGAAGAGCAAGGTGCCCCCTTGTATTTTGTCCAGGCGGCGTTGCTGCTGGCTGATGGTTTGACGCTGCCCAGAGCACGAAGGGTCCAGACATCGTCGACAACATCAATCGGCCGTTCTGTCCTTGATCCGAAAACAGCAGTGGCCAAAACACCCGGTGGATTGAAACTGCTCGACAGCGGGTTTTACAACGGCGTTTATGAAAAGACTCATGAAGGTGCGCCAAGCCGCTTTTATGCTGTGCAACAAGGTAAGACCTATGCCGTCAGATACGATGTTGATTTCGCAGCATGGAGGGTGATCGATCCCCGACGGCCAGATGCGCATTATCAATTGCCGATTCAGCTTGATAGGCAAGGGGTCTGGGTACATGCGTCGGCAGGGTTGCGCGGCGGCAACAAACGATTAAAAGGCAGACCATCGAGCGGCTCGGGGAGTGATGGCGATTCCTCGGATAGCAATCGGGTAAAAAGATACAAAGTGGGCACCGATGGCTTTTTTGCAAGTAGGCGTTTCAGGCATGCAGAAAATGACCTCCCTAACGATGACCTTGAAGCTGCTGTCAAAAAAGCAGTTGATAGATATGTGCTGGATGGCAATGGCAGTCTGCACAAGTATGGTAAAAGCCAGTTCTCGCTGGACCTTCCCGGTATAGGCAGGAGCACCGGCAGAGGTGCCTGGCGCCTGATACTTGCCCCGGCTGAAAAAGGCGTTATCAAGGCGTTTGACGTCATAGATCCCCACAAATAGCGCAGGCCCGCCCCAGTCTTACGCCGGGCGCGGAGCTGTATTGGCACAGCAAATCGGCACGATAGACAAAAGGCACGGCTCTTGCCGTGCCTTTTGCGTCGCGCTCTGAGAAAATACCGGCACTTTTATTGCGGATGCCGACATGACTGCCCTGAAGAACGACCGTTTCCTTCGCGCTTTGCTCAAGCAACCCGTAGACGTCACGCCGGTATGGATGATGCGCCAGGCAGGCCGTTACCTGCCTGAATACCGCGCCAGCCGCGCCAGTGCCGGGGACTTCATGAGCTTGTGCAAGAACCCGCAGTTCGCCTGTGAAGTCACGCTGCAGCCACTGGATCGCTACCCGCTGGATGCGGCGATTCTGTTCTCCGACATCCTGACCATTCCCGACGCAATGGGCCTGGGCCTGTACTTCGAGACCGGCGAAGGCCCGCGCTTCAAGAAAACCGTCAGCACGCTGGCTGACATCGAAGCTCTGCCCATCCCGGATGCACAGAAGGACCTGGGCTATGTGATGGACGCGGTCAGCACCATCCGTCGCGAACTCAACGGCCGTGTGCCGCTGATCGGTTTTGCCGGCAGCCCGTGGACCCTGGCGACCTACATGGTCGAAGGCGGCTCCTCGAAGGACTTCCGCAAATCCAAGGCCATGCTCTACGACAACCCGCAAGCGATGCACCTGCTGCTCGACAAGCTGGCGCAGTCAGTGACCTCCTACCTGAATGGCCAGATTCTGGCCGGTGCGCAAGCCGTGCAGATCTTCGACAGCTGGGGCGGCAGCCTGTCTTCGGCGGCGTATCAGGAGTTCTCGCTGGCCTACATGCGCAAGAGCGTCAACGGCCTGATTCGCGAAAACGACGGGCGCAAGGTGCCGGTCATCGTGTTCACCAAAGGCGGCGGTCTGTGGCTGGAAAGCATCGCCGACATCGGCGCCGATACTCTGGGCCTGGACTGGACCTGCGACATCGGCGAAGCGCGTCAGCGTGTCGGCAGCAAGGTTTCGCTGCAGGGCAATATGGACCCGACCGTGCTTTACGCCCGCCCGGAAGCCATCCGCCAGGAAGTCGCACGCATCCTCGCCAGCTATGGCAGCGGCACCGGTCACGTCTTCAACCTCGGCCACGGCATCACCCCTGAAGTCGACCCGGCCAATGCTGGTGCGTTCATCAACGCAGTACATGAGTTGTCGGCGCAGTATCACCAGTAATTGTCCGGCTGACGATGCGTCGATACATCAGGGCGCATCGGCTCTTTTCAGCGCCGACGCTTACGTCGGCGCTTTTCCATCCGTAAAGCCCTCCAGCAGCGAACCGCTGCGCGGCAGGAATCTACCCTGTCGCTCGCCTTGCGGCTTGCCTTCGGCATAGCTCAATCGGCCGTTTACCCAGACGCCGTCAATGCCCTGTGCCGCTCGCTGAGGGTCTTTGAAATCTGCCACATCGCGCACGGTTTGCGGGTTGAACAGCACCAGATCCGCCCAATAGCCCTCACGAATAAAGCCGCGCTCGTGCAAGGCAAAGCGCGCTGCCGAAAGCCCGGTCATTTTGTGTACCGCGGTGTGCAACGCAAACAACCCTTTGTCGCGGCTGAAATGGCCGAGCACTCTGGGGAATGCTCCCCATAAGCGCGGATGCGGAAACGGATCTTCCGGAAGGCCATCAGAACCGATCATCGACAGCGGGTGAGACATGATGCGTTCGACGTCGCCCTCATCCATGCCGTAGTACACCGCACCCGCAGGCTGCAACTTGCGTGCGGCGTCCAGCAATGACAACCCCCAGTCGGCGGCAATGTCCTGTAAATCCCGGCCGCCCTGATCCGCGTGCGGCGTTGACCAGGTGATGGTGATACGGAATGCGTCGGTGACCTGCTTCAGGTCCAGCGTCGAAGAGCTGGCTGCATAAGGGTAACAATCGCAACCGACCGGATGGTCCTGCGCAGCTTTTTCCAAGGCCGCCAGCAGTTGCGGGCTGCGGCCCCAGTTACCCGCGCCAGCGCATTTCATGTGGGAAATCACCACTGGCGAGCGCGCATGGCGGCCTATGTCGAAGGCCTCCGCCATCGCCTCCAATACCGGCTCGAATTCGCTGCGCAAGTGAGTGGTGTAGATCGCGCCAAAAGCGCTGAGCTCTTCAGCCAGTTGCTTGACTTCGCTGGTCTCGGCCGAGAAGGCCGAAGCGTAAGCAAGGCCAGTCGACAAACCCAGCGCGCCGGCTTCGAGGCTGTCGCGCAACTGCTCGCGCATCGCGGCGATCTCTTCCGGGCTGGCGCTGCGAAACAAGTCATCCATGTGGTTGCTGCGCAGGGCCGTATGGCCAATCAAAGCGGCCACATTCACGGCAGGCCTGGCGTTATCCACGGCTGCGCGATAGTCGGCGAAGCGCGGATAGACAAACGCTGCCGCGTCGCCCAGCAGGTTCATCGGGTCAGGCGGGTTGCCGCGCAGCGAGACCGGTGATGCGCTGATTCCGCAATTGCCGACGATAACCGTGGTTACGCCCTGGCTGATCTTGGGCAGCATGTCGGGCTTGCGAATCACCACCGTGTCGTCATGGGTGTGTACGTCGATAAAACCTGGGGCCAGCACGCGGCCGGCAGCGTTGACCTCTTCCTGCGCAGTGGCATCGATCAGGTTGCCGATGCGCTGGATGCGTCCGTCGCTAATCGCTACATCGGCGCGTACTCCGGGCGTATTGCTGCCATCGATGACCAGCGCATCGTGGATGATCAAGTCGTAAATCATGCTTCAGTCTCCCAGCGGCAGGCCGTCTTCGCCGCCACGGTATTCATCCAGTGCAAGCTTGATCCGACGCAGCCGTTCCTGATTGTCTTCAGGGCTCAGCAGCGCCAGTTCAGTGGCCAGCACATCAATGGTCAGCAGCATGCCGTAGCGCGCGGCGGTGGGTTTATAAATGAAATTGGTCTCAGCAATTTGCAACGGCAACACCACCTCGGCCAGTTGCGCCAGAGGGGAGTCGGGCAAGGTAATGGCCAGCACGCGAGCACCATAGCTCCGCGCCAGAGTTACTGCGTCGAGCAGTTCCGGCGTGCGCCCGCTGAGCGAGCAGACAATCAGGCTGTGTTGCGGACCAAGCGTGGCCGCAATCATGCGCATCATCACCGGGTCGCGGCAGGCCGCCACCGGGTAGCCCAAACGTACCAATCGGGTTTGCAGCTCCTCGCTGCACAGGCTGGAGCAACCGCCCATGCCGAACGCATGAATCATGCGTGCATCGCTGAGGCACGCTATGGCTGCGGCAAAGCGCGACTCATCAAACCCGGCCAGGTGCTGATGCAGAGTGGCTTCTATGTCACCGACAATCCGGGTGAAAAAGGCCGACTGCTCCGGGGCCGGTTCAGGGTTGAGAAATCGGCTGCCCACGCCGCTCGCCTGGGCCAGTTGCAGGCGCAAGTCGCGCAGGTCCCGACAACCGATGCTGCGCGCGAAGCGTGACAACGTAGCGCTGCTGACCTCGGCGCGGCTGGCCAGCTCGTCCAGACTGGCACTTGCGGCGAAGGCGATATCGCTGAGCACCAGCCTGGCGATCCGGCCTTCTCCCGCGCTGAGTGAATCCTGACGGGCACGTATCTGGTACAGAATGTCCACTCAGAGCACCTGCGCCAGTCCCAGCGTCAAAGCAAAGGCGACGATGGAGATCAGCGTCTCCAGTACCGTCCAGGTCTTGAAGGTTTGCGCTACGGTCATGTTGAAGTATTCCTTGATAAGCCAGAAACCGCCGTCGTTGACGTGGGAAAAGATCACCGAGCCTGCGCCTGTCGCCAGCACCAGCAACTCGGGGTGCGGATAACCCAGGCCCATCGCCACTGGTGCAACGATCCCCGATGCGGTGGTCATTGCTACCGTCGCCGAGCCTGTCGCCACACGCATCAGTGCAGCGAACAGCCAGCCCATCAGCAAGGGCGAGAGGTGAAAGTCCTGCGCCAGACCAACGATCTGGTTGGTGACACCGCTGTCGACCAGAATACGGTTCAAACCGCCACCGGCACCGACCAGCAACGTGATGCTGGCGGTCGGTGCCAGGCACTCATTGGTGAATTTCAGGATCGAGTCGCGATTGAATCCCTGAGCGATGCCCAGCGTCCAGAAACTCAGCAGGGTGGCCAGCAGCAGGGCGATCACCGAGTTGCCGATGAACAGCAAAAAGCCATTGAACGCACTGCCCGGTGTGCTGATCAGGTTGGCCCAGCCACCCAGCAGCATCAGCACCACCGGCAATAGAATGGTCGCCATGGTCAGGCCGAAACTGGGCAGTTTTGCTCTTGGTTCGCGGTCGAGAAACTGCTTGGCCAACGGGTTTTCAGCCGGTAGATGGATATGCGGCACGATGAATTTGGCATATACCGGACCGGCGATGATGGCCGTGGGTATGCCGATCAGAATGGCATAGAACAGGGTTTGCCCTACCGACGCCTGATAAGCCTGAACGGCGAGCATTGCCGCAGGGTGCGGCGGCACCAGTGCATGCACTACCGACAGACCGGCGACCATCGGCAGGCCGACCATCAGAATCGACACCCCGACACGCCGCGCGACAGTAAAGGCAATCGGCACCAGCAGAACGAAACCCACTTCGAAAAACAGCGGCAAGCCCACCAGAAACGCAATGCAGACCATAGCCCAGTGCGCGTTACGTTCGCCAAAGCGGTCGATCAGAGTGCGCGCCACCTGCTCGGCACCACCGGACTCGGCCATCATCTTGCCGAGCATGGTGCCCAGCGCCACGACCAGCGCGATATGCCCCAGCGTCTTGCCCACTCCCGCTTCGTAAGAGGCGACCACGCCACTGGCCGGCATCCCGGCAACCAGCGCCAGACCGACCGACACCAGCGTAATGACAATAAACGGATTGAGACGATAGCGCGCGATCAGCACGATCAAGGCAATGATGGCGACAGCGGCGTAGACCAACAGCGAAATACCGGGTGACGGCGACATAGCGGCGGTTCCTTGCAGAATGGGTAGGCGAGCGCGCAATACCAACGGCTGAAGCCGTCAGCCGGAAGGCGACTCGGGGGTACTCGGCAGGGATGACGCAGGAAAAGGAGTGAAGCAGGTTTCGAGGCGATCACAGGTATTCATTATTTTTATCTCTGTTTTCGTGATGAAAATAAATTACACGAAAAAGAAATATAAACAAATATATGAAAATAAATTTCTTGCCCAATGTTGTGAATGACCGATGGGAGGACGCGCAATGCGTCTCCCTAGCCCTGCTTTCCGGACTGACTGCCTCTACGCCAGTAATTGTTCCGCATAACGTGCAATCACATGACCAAAGCTGATCGGATTGTTGGCAGCTTGCGATCGCAGGCTTTCCAGAAGGTGCCTAAGCTCAGCATCGCTGGCGCTGGATAAGAATTGTTCATCGAACACACCCGTTATGGCCTCCTGACGTCTTTTAGTCAGATACGCGATATCGAGTGCCAGCTTTTCGATCATCGTCGTGGCGGGAAGATCTGTGTGGGACGTGCTTTGGATTTTCCCTGTGAGCAGATAACGGAAGCGCTGTTCGCAATCGTCCTCTGTCGGGGAAATGTGCAGCTCCTCATCGAACCAGTTGCCTTTATAGTGGCCGCAGTGCAACGGGTTTCCTGGTGTGGTCTCGCGCAGGCAAGACGCATGAAGATTGCTGTATTCCAGTGCCAATGGCAGATAATGATCCTGCGGTCTGAAATGTTCGATGTGGCTGCTATCAAGCTCTATTTCCCTGCCGCAATAGCAGCATGAGAAGTTCTGCTCTTGCAGCAAGCAATTATGCAAGTCGCGTTTTTGCGGGTTCTGCAGGCTTGGATAGGTGGGCGTCCAGTCTTCGTTTGCGCTGGCTTTCCATTCGGTGAGTGACGCAGGCTCAGTTCCCTTGATAACGCGTCTCATCGGCCAATGAGCTCCTTGCGTTTGAGCAACGCTTCGGCACCTGCGAACTCGGGCAGATCGGGCGCTTTCTGTTTTAACGCATCAAGCTGCAGTCTGGCTTTTTCAAGTTCGTTGTTTTCCAGTGTGCTGAATAGCTCGTCGAGCAGTGCTTCAATTTCAGGCTCGCGCTGCGGTACCCCCATGACTTCTTCCAGAATACTGCTGGAGTCCAGGCCGTAGGTTGCTCTTGGGTGAGAGCCGTCATGGTTATTCAGCAGGATGACCTCGCCCGGTTGCAGGCTGCCGATGACCTGTGGGGAGTGGCTGGCGGCGATGAACTGTACGCTGGGAAATGCTTTTTTCAGCGCTGGAGCAATAGTGCGTTGCCAGCCGGGGTGCAGATGGATGTCTAGTTCGTCGATCACGATGATGCCGTTTGTCTTGCTTAGCACATCCTTCCCCATGTGCGGGTTGAGCAGGCATATACGGCGAGCGATATCGGCGAAGAGTGCGACCATTCCGCGTTGTCCGTCGCTCAGGTCGTTGAACGGGATTTTTCGGTCATCCATATCGACTACCAACGCACGTAGCTCCATGTCGTACTCTATTCCCTTGGCGTCGGGTAGTGCGCATTGGATGGCTGAGTTTATCCAGGTCAGTTCGTCGTTGAAAACGCTGGAAGAACCTGCTCGGGATAGCCTTTGAAAGCGCTCCAGTGTTTTGCCGATGAACCAGGTCTCAAAGTTTTTCAAATTGGAGGCGGCATCGAACCAAGAGGTGTAAGCATCCAGTCTTGATGGTTTGCTCTGTGCAGCAAGCTCAGCGGTTACACTCATCGTCAGCCAGCGTCGATTGGCTTGATAGACGGCGAATACAGGCAAATCCCCGTGGGTACTTACATCGATGCTAATTAGATTTTCCGAAAACGCGAGACTGTTCAGCGCGCTGAAATTTGTCTGAAGACTGCTGCGTTCTAGCGATACGTGCCATTCCTGACGCTCAAACGCGCCACCTTGGGCAGTCAGTACAAGAGGATAGCTGCGTTCGAAACGAATCCTGTCTTCGAACTTTACTAACGCGAACCGAACATCGGACTCAGCTATCGATGGCTGATGGACGCCAATGCTTCCAAGTAAATTCCCGAAGCATCCCGCCACCCCCAGCAACAGCGACGTCTTCCCACTGCCATTAACCCCCACCACCAGATTGAACCCCGGCTGGAAATCAAAATGAGCATCTTCGTAGCAACGAAAATTCTGCAGGTGGAGATGGTCGAGGCGCATGTCGGTTTCCTTTACCAGAACTGGCGGATGCGCCAGTGTACCTTGGCTCACTCTATCCGCCATCGCCCTATATGTGACTAAACCTTCGCCCCTAGCGGCTGCAACCTAGCCAGCCGCAACGCTACCCCGAGGGCAATCAACAGCAACACCCCGATAAACAGCCCGATGCCGTTCCAGCCCGCGTAATGCCAGAACACGCCGCCGCCGGTTCCGGCCACGCTTGAGCCCGCGTAATAGCAGAACAGGTAAAGCGAAGCAGCCTGACCTCTGGCTGTTGTGGCTCTGCGCCCAACCCAGCTGCTGGCTACCGAATGCGCACCGAAAAAGCCGAAGGTGAATATCAGCACACCTGCGATAACCAGTGGCAACGGTGTGAACAGGGTCAGCAGCAGACCAGCCAGCATCATCACGATCACGGCCCATAGCACCCGTCGGCGGCCAAGACGGTCGGCCAATGAGCCGATCTTTGCCGAGCTATAGATACCCGACAGATACACCACGGAAAACACGCCGACCACTGCCTGGCTCAGATTGTAGGGGGCGCTCAAAAAACGGTAGGCGATGTAGTTGAACAGCGTGACGAATGCGCCCATCAGCAGGAACCCGACCAGAAACAGCAGCGGCAACCCGGCGTCTTTGAACTGCACCACAAAGCCGTCCAGCAGGCTGCGAGGGTGCAGTGAGCGGGGTCGGAAGTTGCGCGATTCCGGGAGGATCTTCCAGAATACCATAGCTGCGATCAGGGCCAGCCCACCGACCACCAGCATCGCCGCGTGCCAGCTTACGTAATCGATCATGACCCCGACGATCAGCCGTCCGCTCATCCCGCCGACCGCGCTGCCGCCGATATACAGCCCCATTGCCAGGCCCAGATGCGTGGGGTGGATTTCCTCGCTCAGGTAAGTCATCGCCACTGCCGCCAGACCGCTCAGCGACAGGCCCACCAGTGCCCGTGTGATAAGTACGCCTTCCCAACTGGGCATAAGTGCGCTGGCGATGGTGAACAGCGATGCACAGAACAGCGCCATGACCATCACCGATTTGCGCCCCAGCCGATCGGATATCGGTCCGGTAATCAGCAGGCCGATGGCGAGCATTGCCGTGGCGACGGACAGAATCAGACTGCTCTGGGCTGCTGAAAGGGAAAATTCGCCGGACAGCGTCGGCATCATCGGCTGGACGCAATACAGCAGGGTGAACGTCGAGAACCCGCCAGCGAACAACGCCAGTGCGGTGCGTTTGAAAAGCGGTGTGTTCTTCTCGATGTAAGTGTCGCCAGACGTTTTAGCGGAGGCATTCAGGTCTGTGGTGGACGGGGCGACGGCAGGATTCAAGGTAGACCTCGGAGCACGATTGGGCAGGCAATGAAAAAATCATATAGCCCGCCAATCATTCCATCCAATATATTGTTCGACCTGTTTGATAGGTAAAACGACTTAATGGAGGCCGCATGGAATTGCGTCATCTGCGTTACTTCATCGCGGTTGCCGAAGAGCTGCATTTCGGTCGTGCAGCCCAGGCGCTGGGTATCTCCCAACCGCCGCTGAGCCAGCAGATCCAGACGCTGGAGCAGGAGCTGGGCACGCGTCTATTTGACCGCACCAACCGGCGTGTCGAACTGAGTGAATCCGGGAGGCTGTTTCTCGATGAGGCGCGTCTGGTGCTGGCGCAGGTCGATAAAGCCACTGATGTTGCCCGGCGTGCGCAACTGGGTGAAATCGGCGAGCTGAAGATTGGCTTCACGTCGTCGGCACCGTTCACTTCCAGCATTCCGCAGGCGATTTTTGCTTTCCGTCAGGCTTATCCGGATGTGCACCTGACCCTGACCGAAATCACCAGCCAGGAAGTGGCAGCAGGGCTTGAAGACAAGACCATTCAGGTCGGCATCATGCGCCCGTTGGCGTTACCCGATTCGCTGGTGGTGTTTGAGCTGCTGAACGAGCCGCTGGTGGCGATCATGCGTGCCGACCATCCGCTGGCGGCAGAAAGCGAGGACGGGATTTATATGTCGGCACTGGCCGCCGAGCCGTTCGTGTTCTTCCCGCGCACTTATGGCAGCGGCATTTATGCGCAGGTTCTGAGTCTGGCACGCGCCGCGGGTTTCAGCCCGCTGATCACTCAGGAGGCGGGCGAAGTGATGACCATCATCGGCCTGGTCGCAGCTGGACTGGGCGTCACCGTGCTGCCAGCGTCCTACCGCCGAATGCGCATCGACAGCGTGGTCTATCGCAACGTCCTCGACCCCGGCGCGACCAGCGCGGTATGGCTGGTGCAGCGCAAGGACGAACAGTCACCAATGGCCAAGGCATTTACCGAGCTTTTAACGCTCAATGTCGCACGATAGTTGAGGTTATCGTTCCGCACGCTCCGTGAACTGCCCCCCAAAAGTTGGACGGTTTAGCTTGCCGCCTGAGCCCTGTACTTTACGGGGCTTTG
>NZ_LKEK01000043.1:0-114345 GCF_001466905.1 Pseudomonas sp. ICMP 3272 | reverse complement strand
CTCAGTTGCTTGATGATCAGGGCTTTTTCGGTTGCCGTCGTTTCTGCTCCTTCAGCTCTTCCAACCTTTTTAGGTAAGCGTTCTCCATCCGCAGATATTCACGCTCGCTCATCAACTGGTCGCGCGTCTTCTGCGTATCGTCGGCGGTTACTGGTTTGGCGGGATAAGGCTTCTTTGGCATGGCGACAGGCTTTCTTCTGGCAGGAACATACGGGGCTGTACCGCTACTGTAATGCCGCTTTTCCCAAATGACTATTTGGCCGGGATCCCCGATACCAAAATGCGCAGCGGCCTGACGGAGCGACAGCTTGTGTTCACGCCTGTGNGTTAGCGACCCAGCGTCGAAGCAGACTGAAATCGATTGAGAACTGGCGGGCTACCATACGAAAGCCCATGTTGCCTTCAAGATACGCTTTGACGACAGTGAGCTTGAACTGCTCTGAATACTTACCCATTTGAACACCCCCATGAGGTCGGATTGGTGTCCAACTTCTTGGGGGCAGTTCACCAGCGTGGGAATGCCCTTCATGACGCTCCGCGTCATCTTCAAACCGCGCCGATCAACTGCCCTCGGTGCCGTGCGCTTCTTCGAAGAAGTAGTCCTTCCAGCTCGCCGCCTTGTTTTTCAACACGCCCAGCTCATGCAGTTTTTCGGCGTAGATGAAGGTGCGCTGCGGGGTAACGGTGAAGTCGATTTCCGGGTCGGCGACGATTTTCTCTACCAGCGGCAACGGCAGTTTCGATTGCTCGACGCGGATGTAGGTCTGTGCGGCAGCGGGCTTGTCGGCCTTGATGATCTTCTCGGCTTCGGCCAGCGCGTCGTAGAACGCCTTGTAGGTCTTGGGGTTCTCGTCGTGGAATTTCTCGGTGGTGTAGAGCACGTTGAACGTCGCCTGACCGCCCAGCACGTCATAGGAACTGAGCACTTTGTGGACGTTGGGGTTTTCCAGCGCCTGATACTGGAACGGCGGGCTGGAGAAGTGCGAGTTGATTTCCGAACCGCCCGCCAGCAGCGCTGCGGTGGCATCCGGGTGCGCCAGGCTCACCGAGATGTTGTCGAATTTCTTGTAGTTGTCGTTACCGAACACCTTGGCGGTCTCGATCTGCAAGGTACGCGACTGAAAGCCCACACCAGCAGCCGGCACAGCGATGCGGTCCTTGTCGGTAAAGTCCTTGATGGTTTTCACGTTGGGGTTGTTGGTCAGCAGGTAGTTGGGCATCGAACCCAGCGAGGCAATCGCCTTGACGTTCTGCTTGCCCTTGGTGCGATCCCAGACGGTCAGCATCGGCGGCACACCTGCCGACACCACGTCCAGCGCACCGGCCAGCAGCGCTTCGTTCATCGCGGTGGCGCCGGAGATGCTGTTCCAGTCGACCTTGATGTCCAGCACCTGCTCCTTGCCATGTTTCTCGATCAGTTTCTGATCGCGCACCACGTCGAGGATCAGGTAGCCGATACCGAATTGCTGAGCGATGCTGATCTTGCCTTCCGCCTGCGCGCCACTGCTGAGCAGGGCACCGAACAGGCCAAGTGTCGCCGCCAATGCAGTCAGCGCCGGACGATGAAATGCTGTTGTCATGTGGTTCTCACCCTGATTTTTCAAAAAAAGATGGTGCTTCAACGCTGCATGCCCCAGCGCTTGACGGTCAGGCGCTCGATATTGGCGAACAGCAGGTTCTCGACCAGCAGACCGATGAGAATGACTGCCGCCAGACCTGCAAAAACCTTGTCGGTATACAGCTCGTTACGATTCTGGAAGATGTACCAGCCCAACCCGCCCTTGCCGGACGACGCACCAAACACCAGCTCGGCGGCGATCAGCGTGCGCCAGGCGAAAGCCCAGCCGATTTTCAAGCCGGCGAGGATCGATGGCAGCGCAGCGGGAATCAGGATGTGCCAGACAAAGCGCAAGCCCTTAAGGCCATAGTTGCGCCCGGCCATACGCTGGGTTTCCGAAACGCCGAGAAAACCTGCGTAGGTATTGAGCGCCAGCGCCCACAGCACCGAATGCACAAGAACAAAAATCAGACTGTTCTGCCCCAGCCCGAACCACAGCAACGCCAGCGGCAGCAGGGCAATGGCCGGTAGCGGGTTGAACATGGCGGTCAGCGTGCTGAGCAGGTCGCGGCCCAGTTGCGTAGACACTGCCAGCGTGGTCAGGGCGAACGCCAGCACGATGCCGATCAAGTAGCCCTGAATCAGTACGGTCAGGGAGATCCAGACCTTGCCCGGCAACTCGCCGGAAATCAGCCCGTCATAAAAGGCGGCTGCCGTTTGCAGAAAGCTCGGCAACAGCAGGTCGTTGTTCTGCAAACGTGCAGCCAGTTCCCAGATCACCGCCAGAGCGATCATGATGACGCATTTGCGCACCCAGCCCAGTTGCCAGATGCGCTGTGCCAGCGGTAGATCGCGGGCCAGGTCTTCCTGAGTGAAAGGCTCCAGCGTGATTTCATATTCTTCGCGAGCGGGAGGTGCGAGGCTCATGGTTCGGGTTTCCCGGTAATCGTGTAGATAGGACGCGGAGCGTCCTGAAAGGCATTACCACGCGGAGCGTGGGAACGATCAAGGCAGTCGCCTAGTAAGCAATCCGGATGTCCTGAAAATTCAGATCCTGCTCCACCGGCCCGGCATCGCCCTCATCGAACAACAGGCGATGAATACGCTGCGCGGTTTGCTGGAAACCAACGCCGCCGAGGCTTTTCAGGTCGTATTGATGGCTGTTGATTTCCGCTCGCACACGGCCCGGATGCGGTGACAACAGCAGGATGCGGTTGCCCACCACCAGCGCTTCTTCAATGGAATGGGTAACGAACAGCAACGTGAAACGCACCTCGTCCCATAGCTCCAGCAGTTCTTCCTGCATCTTGCGCCGGGTCAGTGCATCAAGCGCGGCGAACGGCTCGTCCATCAAGAGGATTTTCGGCTGCATGGCCAGGGCTCGGGCAATTGCCACGCGTGCTTTCATGCCACCGGACAAGGTATGCGGATAGGCATCGGCAAACGCGCTGAGGCCGACTTTTTCCAGGTAATAGCGAGCGCGCTCCAGCGCCTCGGGACGCTTCAGGGTGCGTGACGCCAGCAGCGGAAACATGACGTTCTCGATCACGGTTTTCCAAGGCGGTAACTGGTCGAATTCCTGAAACACCACAATGCGGTCCGGACCGGGCTCGCTGACCTGGTGGCCGGCCAGACGAATCTCGCCTTCGCTGGGCTGAATGAACCCGGCCACCGCCTTGAGCAACGTCGACTTGCCGCAGCCCGACGGGCCGAGCAAGACGAAACGATCAGCCGGGTCGACCTCGAAACTGACCTGATGCGTCGCCCGTACCACGCGCTCTGGCGTGCGGTATTCAAGGCTTACACCACGAACGTGCAACAAGGCTTCAGTGGTGTGCTGAACAGTCGGTTGCGGTTGGGCGCTCGTGCTGGCCGTGTGGCCTTGCGCGACAGCATTCATGAACGGCTCTCCTGAATCAAAATGGCGCGGTGCCTTGAATGGTCGTGCGATGCAGTTTGCGTCGCAGATGGGCCGGGCAGCCGGCAGCCAGGTGAATCAGGGAACGGTTGTCCCAGAACACCATGTCGTTGGCTTGCCACTGATGCCTATAGATGTGCTCGGGCTTCACGCTGTGGGCGTAGATCTCGTTGAGAATCTGGCGGCTCTCGTCTTCCGGCAGATCAAGAATCCGGGTGGTGAAACCTTCGCTGACAAACAACGCCTTGCGACCGGTTTCAGGATGCGTGCGAACAATCGGGTGGCTGACTTCGACCACCTGGGCCAGTTGCTCGGCGGTCAGGGTCGGACGCCAGTTGGCCGCGTTATGGCCCTCGGCATAGCGCGCGGTGTAACTGTGAACCGCCGAGCGCCCTTCGACGGCATCACGCAGGTGTTGCGGCAAGGTGTCCCACGCTTGATGCATGTCGGCGAACAGCGTGTCGCCACCTTCGCTCGGCAACTCTTGTGCGTAAAGCATCGAACCCAGGCTTGGCAGCTCTTTATAAGACAGGTCCGAATGCCAGTATTTACCGGCATCACCCAGCCCCACAGGCTTCTCGTTCTCGACAATGTTGGAAACGATCAGGATTTCCGGATGGTTGGCCAGCAGAAACTGCTTGAGCACGTGGATCTGCAACACCCCAAAACGACGGCTGAAATCGACCTGCTGCTGTGGCGTGATCTGCTGATCGCGGAACACCACAACGTGGTAATCCAGATGCGCCTGATGCACTCGCGCAAAATCTGCGTCGTTCAACGGTCTGGACAGATCCAGCCCGACGATTTCAGCGCCCACCTTTCCGGTGAATGGACGCACTTCGAACGATTGCGAAGCAGGTTGAGCGGGCGATAAAGCGAGGGAGGCTGCTGGCATGAGAACTCCGACTCCAGAACAGTGTGACTGAAAGACGAAACTCTATAGATATAAGAAAGAGAATTTAAATACCGTTAAGGAATATCCATAGTGCTGAATTTTTCGCAGGCTCACTGTGTAGCGTCAGCCAGCATAAATGTGTCACGACAGATACATCCAAGTGTAAGACCGCCTTGCTAGGGTCGGCGCCTCATCCGAATCGAGTGAAGCGCCAGCTATGCGATCCAATAAACCGGTTGCCCATGTAATGGTGTCGTCATTGATACTTTCGCTGCTTGCCGTCTCGGTTCAGGCAGCGAGCCGTGCCAATGACAATCGTATAAACGGTGTCGACCTGCTCTCCGGGTTCAACACCCTGTGGACGACCGGTGCGACCTGGGACACCGGCACGCCGACTGCCCTCGGTCAGAGCCTGCTGCGACGCAACCTGCAGATCGTGGTCGACCGCGCCAACTCGCGCACGCTGGCGCAGGAAACCGCCGCCTACTTCGATGACCGCCGCGACCAGAGCTACAGCGCCATCAGCGGCCTGGGCTCGCTGAGCGATGCTTACAAAGCCGGCGCGGGCGCGTTCACGACGATCACGCAATTCGACGACAGCAACAAAACCGTCAGGTACGACGACAAGGGCAATGGCGCAGGCAGTTCATCTTCGGCGCTGGGCAAGGTGGTCGATCTGGTCGGTGCCGTGCGTAACGATGCCTCCACGACCCCGGCCAAGTCCCACTATCTGTATCCACGGCCATGGCGGCAGAGCCTCGACGGACAGAGCCTGGCATTCGTCGTCGCGCCGTCCCTGCGCCCGGCCGAAAGCACCACGCCGGCCAGTGACTCGGGCTTCCCCAGCGGGCACACCAACGCTGCCTACCTGTCAGCCTACGCCTTGGCCTACGCGATCCCCGAGCGGTTCAGCGAGTTGATGCTGCGTGCTTCGGAAATCGGCGACAACCGCATCGAAGCGGGCATGCACTCGCCCTTCGACGTGATGGGCGGGCGAATCACCGCGACCTATTTCGCCATCGACAACCTGTCCAATTCCGCCAACACGCAATTGCGCGCCGATGCTCGCGCGCAGGCGCTGGCCTACTTCACCGCTCAGTGCGGCGGCGACGTCAACAATTGCATGACGGCCATCGACCCGGCCACCGATCGCACTTCCCAGCATGCGCAGGACAAGGCGCTGTATACCGCGCGCATGACCTACGGCTTCGACCCGGTCGGCCCGACCAATCTCGCGCCGGTCGTGCCGACCAACGCTGAAGTGCTGCTGGAAACACGCTTCCCGTACCTGGACGCCAGCCAGCGCCGCGAGATTCTGGCGACCACTGAGCTGTCGTCGGGCTACGCAGTGATCGATCAGTCAGGTGGCTACGGTCGCTTGAACCTGTATGCCGCAGGCGATGGTTACGGCGCGTTCAATTCCAACGTCACCGTCAACATGAACGCCAGCCTGGGCGGCTATAACGCCATCGACGCCTGGCGCAACGACATCAGCGGCAGCGGTGCGCTGATCAAGAACGGCACGGGCAACCTGATCCTGACCGGCAACAACACCTACTCGGGCGGCACGCTGATCAACGGCGGCACCCTGACCGGTCATGCCCAGGCCTTCGGCAGCGGCACGATCACCGACAACGCAACGCTGGTGGTCGATCAGTCCACCAACGACACCCTCGCCAACACCCTGGCGGGCAGCGGCGCGTTGATCAAGCGCGGTGCCGGTTCGCTTAACCTGACCGGCAACAGCAGCCTGTCCGGCGCGACGACCGTGCAGGCCGGTCGCCTCGCAGTGAATGGCAACCTCGGCAACTCCATCGTCAGCGTGCAGCAAGGCGCAACGCTGGGGGGCAACGGCACCGTCGGCGGCATCAACGTCGCTCAGGGCGGTGTGGTTGCACCGGGTAATTCGGTGGGCCAGTTGAACGTCAACGGTGACGTCAATCTGGCTCAGGGCTCGGTTTACCAAGTGGAGTCGGACGCCAATGGCAATGCCGACCGCATCGTCGCCAGCGGCCGTGCGACCATCAATAACAGCACGCTGTCATTGGTTGAAGGCGGTAACTGGGTAGCAGCAAGCCGTTACTCGATTATCTCCGCAGCCGGTGGCGTCAGCGGTGCATTTGCGGCCGTGCAAACCAACTTCGCGTTCCTTACGCCGACGCTGAACTACACCGCGACAGACGTCGGGCTGACGCTGAATCGCAACGCACAAACCTTCGCCAGTCTGGCGACCACGCGCAATGCCAGTGCCGTTGCTCAGGGGCTCGACAGCGTGGGGGCAGGCAATGCCCTGTGGCGACAGGTGGTGCAGGACGACGCAGCAACCGCACAGGCGACCTTCAAGGCTCTGTCCAACGAGCTGCACGCATCGACTCAATCTGCGCTGATCGAAGACAGCCGTCTGGTGCGCAACGCCATGAACGATCGCATGCAGCAGGCGCAGTCCGCGCAGTCATTCGGCAGCACTACGCAAACCCTGGCTGGTGATGCCTCGCGTGGCGTGGTGTGGACTCAAGCCATCGGCGCGACCGGTCAAACCGACAGCAGCCGCGACGCTTCAGGCCTCGAAACCCGCACCAGCGGCCTGCTGTTCGGCGCCGACGTACCGCTCGACGACACCTGGCGTGTGGGCGCGCTGGCAGGCTTCAGCAACAGCAGCTTCGACCTGCGCCATGCGTCCGGCTCCACCGACAGCGACAACTACCACCTGGGCGTTTATGGCGGCGCGAAATGGGGCCAACTGGGCCTGCGTCTCGGCGCAGTGCGCACCTGGCATGAACTGACCGCCAAGCGCACGCTGGACCTGCCGGGCTCGTCCGAGCACTTCAAGGAAGACTACAAAGCAGCGACCAATCAGGTCTTCGGCGAACTGGGCTACTCCATCGAAATGGGCAATGCGCTGCTCGAACCCTTCGCCAACCTCGCCCATGTGCGCCTCGACACCGACGCATTTGACGAGAACAGCAACGCCATCAGCCTGGAGAACAAGTCCCAGAACAACCACATCACCTTCAGCACCCTGGGCCTGCGCGCTGCCACTCGCTTGAACGCTGGCAGCGTGACGATCAAACCCAACGCCACACTGGGCTGGCGTCGCGCCTACGGTGACGTCACCCCGGAAAGCCGCTCAGCCTTCAGCGGCGGCAGCACCTTCGAACTCTCCGGTGCACCGATTGCCCGTAGCGCCGCAGTGCTCGGCGCAGGTGTCGACCTGGGGTTGAGCGATACGCTGAGCGTGGGCCTGAGTTACGACGGTCAGGTGAGCAACGATGCTTCGGATCAGTCACTGAATGCCCGGATGACATTGGCGTTTTAAAGGCAGGTAATGGTGCTGCTCTCTGTAGGTTCAGAGGGCAGCATGCGGGACTCATACCCCAAGCGGCTTGCGTGTTTCGCTAGTGTTAATGCCTTTCCTCAAAAGCCCTGACTCCATCCAGATTCAGCGAAACGGATTCAGCCCCATTTTCATTTCCCGGCCTCCCGATTCGCCTCAACAATCGAAGCCGGGAACGGGCCGCGGGCTTTTGCAAACCACCACAGGGCACCCGCCCCGATAACGCTCGTCAGCACGGCCAGAATCAGGATGACCTGCCGGGTGCCCAAGGGTGCGGCCAGCAAGGCCACCAGCAAACCTGCCAAGGGCTGGGACATGTTATTAAGCAGTGTGATAACGCCCACCGTCTTGCCGAAGTCCTGGGGCGGTATCACCCGCTGCCGGATGGTGCGCATGTAGACGTTGAACATCTTGTCGAAGCCGACGATCAACAGAAAACCCAGCACATAGCCAATCAGGTTCGGACTCAGGGCACTGATAAATGCCCCGATCGCGATCATTGAATACCCGACACCGCCCAGCACCCGCAAAGGCAGCACCACACGGGCCAGGAAGAACAGGATCACGATAGTGGTCACTGCCCCCGCCGCCTGCAGCCCTGCGTAGTTATCCTTGCCTGCGCTGTACTCGCCGATGACCATGGCTGCCGAGGTCGCCAGAGTTACACCGACGATCAGGTTGACCCCTACTGCCAGCGTGATGATCTTTTTCAATTCTGCCAGGCCACGGATATGCCCGAACGCAATCCGCAAGGGCTGCAGCCAGATGTCTTGATGCTGCTCGAACACTTCCAGCTTAAAACGGCCAAGACGTTGCCACGCCAACATGCTGAGGTCTGCCAGCAGGAATAGTCCGGCGATCCAGAGCACTACCCAGTGCCAGGCCCACACTTCAAGCATCAGTGCCGCTACCAGCGGCCCGAGGACCAGCCCTGACTGGTCGGCGATCTGGGAATAGGACAACGTTTTGGTGTAGCTGTAGTGCTGAAAGATATGCGGCATAAGCACTTCGCGCGCCATGATGCCTTGCGTGGTCAGCACCCCGCACAATGCCGAGAGCACCACGAGCCATCCAATGCCACCAAAGAGTGCGTAGAGCACCATCGCCAGCACGCAGAGCAATGCCCGGTAGACCTGGCTGATGTGCAGAATTCTGATAGGCGAATACTTGTCGCACAGCGCGCCGCACAACGGAAACGCGAGAAACCTCGGTAACGATTCGACGAAAAACGCCAGCCCCGCCCATGAAGCACTGTTGGTGGTCTGGAACACTACCAGCGGCACAATAAACAACAGGATCTGATCCGCCAGCCTGGACAGGAAAAGCGAGATGAAGAAAGCGAGGTAATCCTTGCGCATGGAGAACTCCGTTCAATACTGGCAGCGCGTGCGACAGTTATCATCGCTCAGGTCATAATCGGCTTGATACATCAATGCTGATGCGCCCTCTCCTGTCAGCTTGTGGAGAAATACCGATGAACTCATCGCCAAGGTATTCGGCCGTTCTGGCCACCCTGTTGATGGTCCTGCTCGCAGCTTGCAGCGCAGTGCCAGGCACTTCCATGAAAACTGTCGCCGCTGCCCAGTCAGACCCGGGCGAAGGCGGTGTTCCCGCATTCTACACATGGCCGGATAAAGTGCCGTCGACACCGGGCCAACTGCTGCGCTCGGAACCGCTGACGGCCAAACAGAGCCTTGAGAATGCCGGACAGAATGTCCGCATCCTGTACACCTCGACAGACGGGCTCAACAACCAGCCAGTCGCAGTGTCAGGAGCCTTGTTCATGCCCAAGGGTGAGCCGCCAAAAGGCGGATGGCCGCTGATGGCGTGGGCACATGGCACGGTTGGTAGCGCGGACATCTGTGCGCCTTCCTTTGCCGGGCGCAGTGATCGCGACACGCGCTATCTGAATGAATGGCTCGGGCGTGGCTATGCGATTGTGGCTACTGATTACCAGGGTTTGGGCACGCCGGGGCTGCACCCGTTCGGGCTGAGCAGTCCGTTGGCGTATGGCGTTCTCGACAGCATTCGGGCGGTTCAGAAGGCGGACTTCAATCTGTCTTCGCAGGTGGTTGTGTTCGGGCAGTCGCAGGGTGGCCGCGCCGCTTTCGCAACGGCCGTCTACCAGAAGACTTATGCGCCCGAATTGAACATTGTCGGTGTAGTCGCGACCGGCACGCCGTATCCGATGGCTCAATCGCGTGAGAAACATGCCGGACCGGACACCTTCCGCGATCAGGTCACGCCATCGCTGGCCTATAACCTGTTGCGACTGAGTACTGCCGCGCTGATTGACCCGTCGCTGCATCCTGCCGATTACCTGAGCGACCGCGCGAAGCCTGCGTTCGAAACCAGTCAGCGTGAATGCCTGCAAGCCATCGAGCGCAAGGTGGTCGCGGATGGACTGACATTCAATAACAGTTTCAAACGCTCACCCGATAAGGCGCTTGATCAGGTCAATCGCCAATCGGACTACCCGACGCTAAAGTCGGACATTGCGGTTTTTATAGGCACAGGGGGCAAGGATGTCATTTCACCTGTTCACAGCCAGATCGCGCTGGTGAAAGACGCGTGCAAGGTCGGCGACCGCATCGAGTGGCATTACTACCCGCAGCTGGATCACTCCGGCGCAGTGAATGGCTCTATGCCGGACTCGACACGCTTTGTCGAGAAAGCGTTTTCAGGGGCGTTTATGGCGGGGAATTGTGGGGCGATGCGGAGCGACGCACGATAGACGAGATTATCGTACGGTACGCTCCAGCGTCGAAGTGCCTTGCGTGACACTCTGCGTCACAGATCTGTGCCGCGCCACATGCTCGAAAGAGGACGCAGAGCGTCCAGAACGGCATGCGACGCGAAGCGTCGCACGATAGTTGGATTACGCACGACACTCAGTGGGTCAGAACGCAGGCAGTACCGCGCCGTCGTACTTCTTGTTGATGAAGTCTTTGACTTCCTGGCTAGTCAACGCTTTCGACAGTTTTTCGATGGCGTCGGTGTGAGCGTTGTCTTCGCGGGTGACGAGGAAGTTAACGTACGGCGAATCGGCACCTTCGATGATCAGCGCGTCTTTCTTCGGATTGAGCTTGGCTTCCAGCGCGTAGTTGGTGTTGATCAGGGCAAGGTCAACCTGCTTCAACGCACGTGGCAGTACAGCCGATTCCAGTTCGCGAAATTTGAATTTCTTCGGGTTGGTTGCGATGTCTTTCGGCGTGGACAGGGCGTTGGTCGGATCCTTCAGGGTGATCAGGCCACCTTTTTGCAACAGCAACAGCGCGCGGCCTGCGTTGCTGCCTTCGTTTGGAATGGCGATGGTTGCGCCTTCAGGCAAATCAGCCAGTTTCTTGTACTTGCTGGAGTAGCCGCCGAACGGTTCGACGTGTACGCCCACGCCAGTCACCAGATTGGTACCTTTGCCCTTATTGAAGCCATCCAGATAAGGCTTGGTTTGAAAATAGTTGGCATCCAGGCGCTTTTCGCTCAATTGAACGTTTGGCTGCACGTAGTCAGTGAAGACCTTGATTTCCAGGTCCACGCCTTCTTTGGCCAGGGTCGGCTTGATCAGCTCAAGGATTTCCGCGTGCGGTACGGGCGTCGCGCCGACTACCAGCTTTTCGCCCGCGTGAGCCAGGCCAATCGAAAACACAGCCGCCAGCGCGGTCATCAGAAACGTCTTTTTCATGCAATGTCCTTAGCGAAATCCGAGAGCGTCATCAGAAAATGACGCTTTATTACTCAATGGTTTGCCGTCGCGCGATCCAAACCCTGCGACATCATGCTGACATTACCGAGATTTTATATTCCGATAAAAGACTTTTTAATCGAGTACTTATATCTTTTTGTCTCAAGCCTTCACGCAGGGTTCTGCTCAAGCTGCGACGTTACCGTTTCGAGCAATCGCCGCAGCGCGCAAAGCTGTTCTCGATCGCCGCCGCTAACCAATAGTTTTGCCTGACGCTCGATCAGCGTCAGCGGCGCGGCAATATCCGGCAGATTGATATCTTCAGCCCGAATTTCATCACCGCTGCTGACCAGCAAGGCAAAGTGAATGACGTTCTCCAGCTCACGGGTGTTGCCGGGCCAGCTGTGGGCTTCAAGCGTGCGCTGCGCGTCTTCGCTGATCAGTTGCACAGGCAGGCTCAGGCGCTGGCTGTAGATACCGACAAAATATTCGGCCAGCGGCAAGATGTTGCCCGGTTGCTCGCGCAACGCCGGCAGGTCAAGACGCCCCTCGCTCAGGTAGTGATAAAGCCGCTCGTGAAATTTTCCGGCAGCCACCGCCTGCGCCAGATCGATGCTGGTGGCGGCTACCAGACGCACATCGACCGGGCTCGGCTGGTGCGCGCCAACTCGCGTGACTTCGTGGTTTTCCAGGGCGGCGAGCAGCTTGACCTGAATCGGCAGCGGCAGGTCGCCGATCTCATCCAGATACAAAGTGCCGCCGTTGGCCGAGCCAAACCAGCCGGCCCGACTGCTGACCGAACCGCTGTGCGCTCCAGCGGCATAACCGAACAACTCCGCATCGGCGTAAGTCGGACTGATGGCACCGCAGTTGACTGAAACGAACAAGCCCGAGCGATCACTGCCGCGATGAATATGCCGCGCCAGTAACTCCTTGCCGGTCCCGGACTCGCCACGGATCAAGACCGGCAGCGAACGAGGTGCCAGCTGTTCCATTTCTTCGCGTAAACGGCGCGAGCGCGGGTCTATGAATACCAGCGCTTTAGCGCGAATGCTCAGCGGGCTTTTTTCTGCATCGGGGAAAGTCAGCAGCGGCTGACCGAAATTTTCGTGAAGGCTCATGACACACTCCCGCCTGAGCCCTTGCGACGGCTCAAGCGTTTAAAAGACAGGACCCGTTGGGTCGATAAACAAGCTGCCGCTCATGCGCGACGACGCGCATGCTGCTCCAGACGGTTTTGCAGCCGGTACAGGTAGGCGAACCCCTGCTCCCAGCGCTGATGACCGGACTTGACGTTGATATGCCCGGCCTGACTCAGAAATCCGACTTCCGCGCCCCAGTGACGGGCCATTTCCATAGCGCGCTGAGAGCTGACCGCAGGGTCATTGTCAGAGCTGACAATCTGTGTCGGAAACGGCAGCAGATCATTAGGGATCGGCGCAAAATTACGCAATGCAGGCGGGCAATTCGGACGTTCGACGTCGGCAGGTGCTACCAGCAACGCACCTTGCACCTGACGCAGGGTCTCCAGCGGTGCGAGTTGTGCCCAATGCGCGACTGTCACGCAACCCAGGCTGTGAGCGATCAGGATCACCGGCGTGCTATGTGCTGCAATCGTGCGTTGCAACTCGCCCACCCAGTCCTCACGGCGTGGTTTGAGCCAGTCGGCCTGTTCCACGCGCGTACTGTTGGGCAGGCTGTTTTGCCAGTGGGTCTGCCAATGATCATCAGGAGACCCTTGCCAGCCTGGCACGATCAGATACCGGATCGACTCGTTATGCATGGATTCGCCTCCTGCATGTATGCGTTCATGAGACGAGTATAGGGATGGAAGTTATATTCGCTAAGGAATAAGAAGCTATTTATTAATTCCTAAAACGAATATCAGCTATCAGGCAAAAAAAGAAGCCGTCCCCTGCCTTCGAGGAACGGCCTCTAATAAAAAATCACTTTCAGAGCAGAGAATATCCGCGCTTCGTTACAGGATTACGACGGCCTCAGGTTGCGGGAACAGCTCGAGAACCCGATTCGTCAACGCTCAGCGCCACGGCCTCGTCGTTTTGCGGTACTTCACGGGCGACGGTCCACACCACAATGGCGGCGACGATGTCGAAAATCGCCAGTACCACGAACAGTGGGCTGTAACCGATTTTGGTGACCAGCACACCGAACACCATGGTGAACGCTGCAGCGCCCAGAAAACCGAACATCCCGCCCATGCCAGTCGCCGTGGCAACCTCGTTTTTGCCGAACGAATCGGAGGTGATCGAGTACAGTGCGCCGGACAGTGTCTGGTGCGCGAAACCACCGATGCACAGCAATGCGATAGCGGTGTAAGGGCTTTCGACCAGCCCGATACAGGCCGGGCCGATCATGCATGAGCAGCCGAACAGCATGACCATCTTGCGGGATGTGAACAGCGAAACCTTGCAGTATTTGTGAAACAGCGGGCTCAGATAGCCGCCCAGTACACAGCCGATGTCAGCCGCCAGAAACGGCAGCCAGGCGAACATCGCGACTTCCTTGATGTTCATGTGGCGCTCGGTCATCAGGTACAGCGGGATCCATGCGTTGAAGGTTTGCCAGGCCGGCTCGGACAGGATGCGCGCCGAAGCGATAGCGTAGAAATTACGGTTCTTGAACAGGCGTTTCCAGCTGCCTTTCTGAGCAGGTGCATCCTTGAGGCGCGATTCCTGGCCGCTGAGGATGTAGTCACGTTCGGCATCGCCCAGACGCTTCTGGTCACGCGGGTGCTTGTACAACAGCAGCCATAGCCCGCTCCACACGATGCCCAGACCACCGACAATCAGAAACGCCAGCTCCCAGCCGCTTTGCAGAATGGCCCAGACCACCAACGGGGGCGCAAGCAATGCGCCGAACGACGAGCCGATGTTGAACCAGCCGATGGCGACTGAACGCTCCTTGGCTGGAAACCATTCGGTCGTGGCCTTGACGCCTGCGGGCAGACCCGCCGCTTCGGTCAGCCCGAGCATGCCACGGAAGATGGCCAGGCTCTGCCAGCCCGTTGCGAACGCTGCGGCAGCGCAGGCAGCCGACCAGGCAATGGCGAAAATCGCAAAGCCCATCTTGGTGCCGATGGCGTCGATGATGTAGCCCGCCACCGGTTGCATGATGGCGTAGCACAGCTGCCAGGCGACAACGATGTGCGCGTACTGCTCGGTGGAAATGCTCAGTTCGCTCATGAGCGTCGGCGCTGCGACGGACAGCGTGTTGCGTGCAAGGTAGTTGACGACCAGGCCAGCTGTTACCAGCCCCACCATCCACCACCGAATGCCTTTTATTTTCATCTCTTCACCCTGTTTATTTTTAGATTGGCGATGAGCGTCCCGCGGCCATGACCGTGAGGCGGCTGGTTTTATGTAACTTCAGGTTACGGGCGTTCCAGGCAGGGTTATCGAGGTAATTCGCCGACAATCGTGCGAAAAAGTCGAAAAAACGGGGGATATAAACCTTTTTATTGCCTGAGAAATCAGACTGGTCATGGACTTGTTACTCTTTGAATTATTTTTGTGGTTGTAATTTTCTGCAAGTCTTAGGTTGTCGTACAACATGGCGCATTTATAGTCATTTGCCGTGCCAGTGTCAAATGACATCATCGCTCGGCTTCCTCAAGAAAAGGGCCCGCGGAGGTTTACTGAAAAGGCTCGGTTTTTTTGTTATACGACAACTGCTTGATCGAAGCATATTCATAGGCCGCTTTGACCTATTCAACGCTGCCCGACGCCCCTGACACGTGACGATTGCCGCCCGATGGCAAGAAACGTGTCTAAAGACTTGTACAACTGTCACAAAAGCTTTCATTCTTGGTCACGGCGTCAGGCAACGGAAATGCCCCGCGAAACCATGTCGGCACAGCCCGACGCTGAATCACCTCATGTCAGGGAGAGGCGTCCACATGCCTGAGCCAAGCAGTCTCGCCAGCTGGACCCCTGCATTGCGCAAGCAGCTCGATGCCTTGGGCTTGGATAGCAACGCGTTGTGCCAGAGCGCTGGCATAGACCCGAGTATGCTGGGTGATCCCGGCGCACAGTTTCCCTCAGACATCACCGCCGACCTCTGGCAGCGAGCGGTACAGGCCTGCCTCGATCCAACCCTGGGTTTGCGTGTCTCGCGCTTTGTCAGCCCCACGTCGTTCCACGCGCTGGGCTATACGCTGGTGGCCAGCGGTTCACTGCGTGAGGTTTTCGAACGCATCGTACGTTACCGCTCAATGGCTGAGGACTCTCTGGAGCTGGACTTCAGAACGGTGGGCGAGCGCTATGAATTCCGCTTCGGCACGCCGAAATCGTGTCAGCTACCCGCTCATGAGTTGCTGGATGCATTCGCCGCCATTTATGTGCGCACCTGCCGCAACCGGTTAGGCAGGGGCTACGCGCCGCTGGCGGTGCATCTGCAACGTCCCGCACCTGATAATCCGCAGCCCTGGCAGGATCTGTTCCGCTCACCGGTGATGTTTGCGGCGCAGGAGAATTTGCTGGAATTTGGCGGTGATCAGTTCGACAGCCACCTGGACGACGGCCCGGTACAGGTAAACGGGCAGGAATCCAGGGGCGATCCGTTACCTTCGCTGATCTGGGAACAGCGCGTGCGCTCGGCCATCGAAACCCTTCTACCGGATGGCGAGCCCACCGCAAAAACCATCGCCGAAGCCCTCCACCTAAGCACGCGCAGTTTGCAACGTCATCTGGCCGACGAGGGCTGCTGTTACGACCTGCTGCTCAATCAATGCCGCCAGAACCTGGCATTGCTGCACATGAACGATCCGCAAAGCTCGCTGAGCGAAATCGCCTACCTGCTGGGCTTTACCGACACCACCAGCCTGAGCCGCGCCTTTAAACGCTGGACCGGACTGACACCAGGGCAGTATCGCAACGGATTGGTGCGCTGAGCATGAGGAACGATCATCAACTATCGTGCCGAAGCTCCGCATCCGACCCTATAGGGTAGTGGCGGGCTCAATCCGCGCCAGCTCAGGCAAATCTCCCGACAACCCCAACGCTTCGCGCACGAACAGTGCCTTGGCTTCGGGCATCCGGTTGACCATTTTCAAACCGGTATTACGCAACCAGCGCAGTGGCAATTGGTTGGCCTGAAACAGCCGCTCGAAGCCTTCCATTGCGGCCATCAATGCCAGGTTGTGCGGCATGCGACGACGCTCGTAGCGGCCCAGCACCCGCAGGTCAGACCAGCGTTCGCCACGCCCGGCAGCGTGGGTCAGGACTTGCGCCAGCACGGCTGCGTCGAGAAAACCCAGGTTCACGCCCTGCCCGGCCAGCGGGTGAATGGTATGTGCCGCATCGCCAATCAGCGCCAACCCCCTGGCAACGTAACGCTTGGCATGACGCTGACGCAGTGGCACACAAACGCGCTCATCGGCAGACACTACCTGGCCCAGACTCCCCTCGAATGCCTGCTCCAGTTCACGACAGAACAGGTCATCTTCCAGTACCATCAGGCGCTCGGCTTCAGCCGGTGTGACTGACCAGACAATAGAGCACCAGTGCTCGCCCTCACGCTCCAGTGGCAGAAAAGCCAAGGGGCCGTCGTCGGTAAAACGCTGCCAGGCAGTTTTCCTGTGGGAATCAGCGGTACGCACACTGGTGACGATGGCGTGATGCAGGTAATCCCATTCACGGGTCGGCGTTTCGGTCAGGCGGCGCACCGCCGAATTGGCACCATCGGCCGCCACCACCAGCGGTGCGCGCAACTGGCGACCGTCGGCCAGGGTCAGCAGCCAGTCATCTCCGGAGTGGCGCATCTGCTCAAGCCGCGCATTGGCCAGCAGGCCGATGTCGCTGTCATGCAGGCGGTCGAGCAACGCATCCTGCACCACACGGTTCTCGACGATATGGCCCAGCACATCAGCGTGCACGCTGGAGGCAGAGAAGTGAATATGCCCGGTGCCGCTGCCATCCCAGACCTGCATGTGCGCGTACGGGCTGATGCGACGGGCCGCGATGCCTTCCCATACGCCCAGCCGCTGAAGAATTCGCTGACTGGCTGTCGACAAGGCACTGACTCGTGGCTCGAAAGCTGAGTGTTGGTCAAAGGGTTTGACGCTCAGCGGCCCACCGTCGACCACCAGCACATCAAGACCGCTGCCCTCCAATGCAAGAGCAAGGGCGCTGCCGACCATTCCGGCTCCGACAATCAGCACATCTGCGCGCGTTTCCATGGTCAAACCGTTCTCGCTTGCGGCCGAAGCCGTGTGTTTAAAGTGTGTGATTCACACATCGGATCGAGTCCCCAGGCCCATCGCCTGACGGGCAAACCAGCGCTTGGCGGCTGGCAACAGGTCCAGGCCCAGCAACCCGACGTTACGCCCGGCGGCAACCGCCGACCGGGAGCTGCCGAACAGGCGTGTCACCTTGTCGGAGAAGCCCACGGTCAATTGCTGATCCTGACGCTGACGCTCACGGTAGAGCTGCAGAGTAGACAACTCACCGGGCGGCGCGGCGCTGTCCAGCAGCGTCTCGGCCAGTGCATCGGCGTCACGCAAGGACAGATTGAACCCCTGCCCGGCAACCGGATGCAGGCTGTGCGCCGCATTACCCAGAATCACCAGATGCGAACGCACCTGCTCTTCGGCCTCAATCAGCGCCAGGGGGTAGACATGCCGTGCACCGACCTGACGCAGCGTGCCCAGGCGATAGCCAAACACGCCCTGCAGCTCTTCCAGAAAACTGCGGTCGTCCAGCTCGGCCAGGCGCTGGGTATCGTTGCCCGGACGCGTCCAGACCAGCGCACAGCGATTTTCCGGCAATGGCAGCAGCGCCATCGGCCCGTCCTCGGTAAAACGTTCGAACGCCTGCCCGCAGTGAGCTTCGCTCGGCGTGATATTGGCAATCAGCGCATGCTGGTCGTAGGGCCGTTGCCGCACTCCAATACCCAGCTGCTCGCGCAGGCTGGAGCGACCGCCATCGGCCAGCACGGCCAGATCACAATCCAGTTCGGTTTCGTCACTGAGGCTCAGGCGATAACCATCGGCCAGCGGCTGCATGTGCCTGACCTCGGCCGGCACACGCCAACTGACGACATCACGATCCAGCGCCGCCCACAGTGCCTGACCGAGCCAGGCGTTCTCGACTACGTAGCCGAGCGCCGGAACACCCTCTTCGATCGCAGACAAACGGGTAGCTCCGAAGCGGCCACGGTCCGAGACCTGAATTTGCAGAATCGGCTCGGCGCGGCGGGATATCTGCTGCCAGAGGCCAAGCCGCTCATAGATGCGTCGCGAGCCGAACGACAGTGCCGAAGAACGCGCATCGTAGCTGGGCTGCCAGGCCTCACCCGGCGCGAAGGGTTCGATGAGCACGATTTTCCAGCCGCGCGCCTTGGCACCGGCCTGCAGTGAAAGCGCGAGACTTGCACCCACCAATCCGCCGCCGACGATGGCGATATTAAAGCGGCTCATGCGACCTGTGCCTTTGCAGCCGCCATCAGCGCCTCGATCTCGGCGACGGTCTTGGGCACGCCACCGGACAGAATTTCACAGCCCTGCCTGGTTACAACCACGTCGTCTTCGATTCGCACACCAATACCTCGCCATTTCTTCGCGACGTCCAGATTGTCGGGGGATATGTAGATCCCGGGTTCAACAGTCAGCGTCATGCCGACCTCCAGTACACGCCACTCGCCGCCGACCTTGTATTCACCGACGTCGTGTACATCCATGCCCAGCCAGTGACCGGCACGGTGCATGTAAAACATCTTGTAGGCCTCGCTCTCGATCAACTGATCGACGTCGCCTCGCAGCAAACCCAGCTCGACCAGCCCTGCGGTAATCACCTTGACCGTCGCTTCGTGCGCCTGGTTCCAGTGCTTGTCGGGGCCGATGGCCTCGAAAGCCGCATACTGAGACTTGAGCACCAGCTCGTAGATGGCTTTTTGTTCGGGAGAAAACTTGCCGCTCACCGGAAACGTCCGGGTGATGTCACTGGCATAGCAGTCGATTTCGCAGCCCGCATCGATCAGCACCAGATCGCCATCCTTGAGAACGGCATCGTTCTGCTGGTAATGCAGGATGCAACCGTTGCGCCCCGAGGCCACGATCGAGCCGTAGGCAGGCATCTTCGAACCGCCCTTGCGAAATTCGTAATCCAGCTCGGCTTCCAGGCTGAACTCGTGCAGGCCTGCGCGACAGGCCTGCATTGCTCGCACATGGGCACGCGCAGAGATGTCCGCCGCGCTGCGCATGACTTTGATTTCCGCCGCCGATTTGTACAGGCGCATGTCGTGCAACAGATGATCCAGCGCGACAAATTCCTTGGGCGGCTGAGCACCGAGGTGCGCCTTGGAGCGGATCACGTTGATCCAGTCCATCAGGTGCCGGTCGAATTCAGGGTTGCTGCCCATCGCCGAATACACCCGGTCACGGCCCTCGATGAGGCCCGGCAGAATTTCGTCGATGTCGTTGATCGGGAATGCATCGTCTGCACCGAAATCGCGGATCGCGCCTTCCTGTCCGGCGCGCAGACCTTCCCACAATTCGCGCTCGGGGTTGCGTTCACGGCAGAACAAAACGTACTCGCCATATTCGCGTCCGGGAATCAGCACCACCACCGCTTCCGGCTCGGGAAAGCCGCTGAGGTACTGAAAGTCACTGTCCTGCCGGTAGATATGCTCGACATCACGATTGCGAATGGCAACCGCAGCAGCGGGCAGGATGGCAATGCTGTCCGGCTCCATCTGAGCCATCAGAGCCTTGCGGCGGCGGGCGTATTCGGACTTCGGGATCTGAATCATGGGCAGCAGGAGTCCTGATGGAGTCTACCGGGCCGCACTGTCGTCAGCGCGGCGCGGTGTCGCAGTGATGGGCAATCAGTGCAGAGAAGGCTTGGGTTGCGGCGCAGCAGGCTCATTGAATTCGGTGAACAGCAACAATGGCGCTACGCGCATGTATTCCATGACCTCCATATAGTCGGTCTCGCCGTCTTCGGACTCGTCCAGTGCGTCCTGAACCTGGGCAATGGCCGCCAGATCCTCAAGAACATCCTTGGCTTCGGTGCCGAGGGTCTTGTCGCCAATGGCCAGACCGAAGCCTGCCAGAAACCCCTGACACCATTGGCCTAGCGCGGCAGCACGCTCGGTCAGCGGCTCTTCGTCGCCCGGCAGCAACAGCACGACGGTCATGTCGTCACCGGTGAGTTCGCCCTTGACCATCTCTTGCAAGCCGATGAGCGCCTGGCGGATATTGTCTTGCGGCTCGGTTTCCAGCAGCACCGAAGCATCGGCAAACCAGCCTTCGTTGTCGAAACCGGCACCTGCGCAACTACGCCCCAGCAGCAGGCCATGCAGCTCGGCAGGGGATACCTGGTGACCGCCACTGTTAAGCAGAGTGGCGAACGCTTTGTACGGAGAATTCTGAATGGGCATGGGTAGCTAGTCGCCAAACGGCGCAATGTCTAGAATGAAGGCCTTGTATCCTAGACTATCCGCGCGACAAGATCACCCGGACGGCGGTTCGAGCTTGAGCACAAGCATCGCCTCCCCTGCCATTCATCAGAAAGTATTCAGTGGAAAACAATGGAAGACACCGACCTGCAAGCGCTGATGAAACGTGTGGAGCTGCTCCTGAAGTATGCCGAGCAACTTAAAGGCCAAAATGCACTCCTATTAGCTCAGGAAAAGACCTGGCGCGAGGAACGCGCCCAACTCATTGAAAAAAACGAAATCGCCCGGCAGAAGGTCGAGTCAATGATTTCGCGCCTCAAAGCCCTGGAGCAAGACTCATGAGCAATGGCAACAGCGTTACCGTTCAGATCCTCGACAAGGAATACTCGATCATCTGCCCTCAGGAAGAGCGCACCAACCTGGTAAGCGCCGCCCGTTATCTGGACGGCAAGATGCGTGAAATCCGCAGCAGCGGCAAAGTCATCGGTGCCGATCGCATCGCTGTGATGGCCGCGCTCAACATCACTCACGACCTGCTGCATAAAGAACATTTGCCTGACGTACAGACCAGCGGTTCGACTCGCGAACAGGTCCGCGATCTGCTCGACAAGGTCGATCTGGTGCTGGCCACAGACACGCCCGGCACACCGGATTCAACTCGGGGCTGATTATTGCGGGGCATTTCTGTATACTCGCGCTGCTCCCTGGAGTGCTTGCCAGTCGGTCATGTCCCTGAGCCGATACGCACAACCACGGGGGTTGCACGTTGGGGTTGGTGTGCATGTCCGCTCGACGGAAAGCCTTAAAACCTCCTGCAATCTCCACCTTGAACTTTCGGGTTCAAGGGCTAAACCGACAGCGGTTCGTCGGGGAGTCCATATTCAGTTCGTTGCCAGCCCTGCTGTCTGGCAACGACGATCCTGCCCTGGTTTCAACACCCTTCCCGGATCAGCCTGCATGACCTTCTGCTCATGATCAGCGCCCAATCGCTCACCCGTCCACAACTGCGCCGCCAGCTACGCAAGGCACGCAGGGCGCTGACTCGCAGCCAGCAACGCGCAGCAGCCCGCGATGTTTACCGCCAATTGGCGCAGCACCCGCTGTTTCGACGTGCCCGGCATGTTTCGCTGTACCTGCCGATGGATGGCGAGATCGACCCGCGGCTGTTGCTGCGTGAAGCACAACGACGCGGCAAGGCCACTTACCTGCCGGTGCTCAATGCATGGCCGCGCACGCGCATGGTTTTTCAGCGCGTGCGTCCCGGCGAAAAATTCATCCCCAATCGCTTCCGCATTCCCGAGCCTCTCATCAACCGTGCGAAACAACGCCATGTGTGGGCACTCGATCTGGTGCTGATGCCATTGGTAGGGTTCGATAACGAAGGCGGTCGCCTGGGCATGGGCGGTGGGTTTTATGACCGCAGCCTGGCGTATCTGGCACGCAGAAAGGCCTGGCGCAAACCGGTTCTACTCGGGCTGGCTCACGAATGTCAGAAAGTGGATCGACTGGCGCAGGCCAGTTGGGATGTACCGCTGCAAAGCACGGTATCTGATAAAGGCTGGTATCTGACACAGATACTCTGATCGTTCAGCCAACAGGGCAGTCAACGATCAGAGCAGAAGCAGGGCTTAATGCCTGCCGGGGATTTTTTGCTGTTGTTGAGTGATTTCGACTGGAGCGTCATCCTTGCTGGTCCATAAGCTTTGCGCATAACCGGTTGTCACAACACCCAAGCCAAACAGAATAACCAGAATCCAGAGTAAATCAGGCTTGCGTTTCATTGACTGCCCTCCTTAGGCAAATCAATACGATGTCAGCATCGGTTTTTGTATAGGCCGTGCAACAGCGTGGAGCTTTAAAGGGCGGCATTTTGCGGTAACGTGAACCAGTACGCAAATAGTGGCGCAAGCCGACTGTCGGTTTGTCATCAAACTGTCGGTAATACCGTGAACTTTTGTCTCTGGAGAGAGAGCAATGGCCTATTGGCTGATGAAGTCCGAGCCTGACGAATTCTCGATCAGCGACCTGCAAAAACGGGGTAACGCCCGCTGGGACGGGGTGCGCAACTATCAGGCGCGTAATTTTCTAAGGAGCATGGCAGAGGGCGACGAATTCTTTTTCTACCACTCCAGTTGCCCGGAGCCGGGAATCGCCGGCATCGGCAAAATCGCCAAAGCCGCTTATCCGGACCCCACTGCACTGGACCCCGACAGCCACTATCACGACGCCAAGGCCAGCGCGGATAAAAACCCGTGGAGCGCCATAGACGTCGAGTTTGTGGATATCTTCAAGAACGTCCTGGGGCTCGGTTATCTGAAGCAACAAAGCCAGCTGGAGCAACTGCCTCTGGTGCAAAAAGGCAGTCGGCTTTCAGTGATGCCGGTTACCGCCGAACAATGGACGGCGATCCTGGCACTGCGCTGACACGCGTTATTGAACGATGAAGTTATTGAACAGCAAGTCTTCGACAATCGGCTTGCCTTCTTCATCGTTCATGACGCGCTGCACCTGCTTGAGCGCTTCCTGACGAATGTTTTCCTTCGCCTCGGCACTGCTCATGGAATCAACCGTCTGCTGAGTGAACAACGACACCAGTTGATTACGGATCAAGGCGTCATTGCGTTTCACCGCCGCCTCGGCATCGGCACCCGTTACACGCAACGCGATGTCAGCCTTGTAGACGCGCAGCTTGGGGCCGCCATCCAGCGCGTAGTTGCCCACGAACGGCGGCGTCAGCGAGACATAGGCCGCTTTGGGCGGGCCGCCTTCTTCCTTGGCTTCCTCTTGCGCCATGACAGGCAATGACAAGGCCAGCAATACCAGAATCCACGCTTTCACAGTCCACTCCTTAATACGGTTTGCCACGTAGCTTACAGCTTATGTGTGCTTATCAGGCCGGGCCATGCTTGTTGACCCGAGAACCCACTTAACTCACTTTATCGGCCATTACCGAAAAAGGAATAGCCTAATGAAAGCCCTGTTATGCAAAGCCTTCGGTCCGGCCAGCACGCTGGTGCTTGAAGACGTGCCTGGCCCCGAGATCAAAAAGAACGAAATCCTCCTCGACGTGCACGCCGCCGGGGTCAACTTTCCCGACACGTTGATCATCGAGGGCAAATACCAGTTCAAGCCCCCCTTCCCTTTCTCGCCGGGTGGCGAGGCCGCCGGCGTGATAGCGGCCGTCGGTGAAAAGGTAACCCATCTCAAGCCCGGCGACCGCGTGATGGCGCTCACCGGCTGGGGCAGTTTTGCCGAGCAGGTCGCTGTACCCGGTTACAACGTACTGCCGATACCGACGAGCATGGACTTCACCACCGCTGCGGCGTTCAGCATGACCTACGGCACCTCCATGCATGCGCTCAAACAACGCGCCAACCTGCAAGCCGGCGAAACCCTGCTGGTGCTCGGCGCATCCGGCGGCGTGGGCCTGGCCGCCGTGGAAATTGGTAAAGCCCTCGGCGCACGCGTCATCGCCGCCGCCAGCAGCGCTGAAAAACTTGAAGTCGCCAAAAACGCAGGCGCAGACGAACTGATCAACTACAGCGAAACCAGCCTCAAGGACGAAGTAAAACGCCTCACCAACGGCAACGGCGCCGACGTCATCTACGACCCGGTCGGCGGCGACCTTTTTGACCAGGCCATCCGCGCCATCGCCTGGAACGGCCGCCTGCTGGTCGTCGGCTTCGCCAGCGGCCGCATCCCGGACCTGCCCGTCAACCTGACCCTGCTTAAGGGCGCATCGGTGGTCGGCGTGTTCTGGGGCTCGTTTGCTCAGCGGCAACCGCAGGACAATGCGGCGAACTTCAAGCAGCTGTTTGCGTGGTTTGAAGAAGGGAAATTGAAGCCGCTGGTGTCGACGGTTTATCCGCTGGAAAAGGCTGGGGAGGCGATTGATTTGTTGGGTGAGCGCAGGGCTGTGGGGAAGGTGGTGGTTTTGGTGAATTAACACGCTTAATACAGTATTAGTCAAAAAATATTTATATATCACAATGACGGAGAAAAAGCAGATTAATTAGTCGCCATACAGCTAATAAGGAGAACTGTATGGCAGACGATCAAGAAAAACATATATATGTAAAATACTGGCCCACTCCAGATTTAGGGTCCGCAGACCGGGCAGCCGCTGAGGCATCTGCTAATAAAGCGAGTGGCGGAGGTAACTCAGGCTGGAGCATTGGAATCGGTGGCGATGGCGGCGGACCAAGCAATACCGGCCTAGGCCCTGGGCGCGGCCGCCGAAGAGGTATCACTAATAAACAGCTGAGACGTCTATTAAGACAACAAGAAACAGATGCGCATGCGTTAGCCCAGCGGCAAGCGGCAGAACACGCGGCTCACCTCGCAAGAGTACACGCTGAGGCACATGCCCAGGCAATGGCAGAAGCCGCCGAGCGAGAACGTATTGAAACGCAAGTACGTGCACAGGCCGAAAAGGATCAGGCCCATCGACTGGCTCTTGAAGCGCTGACGAATGCCTACCCGTCGTTACAATCTGGATTTGCACAAAACTATTTACTGGCTTCTGCATCGCTGCCGAATAATCTTCAAAAAGAAGTAGCGCCGGGTCATGACCTGAATGTTGATTACCCAGGCGACAAGCAGGCTCTTGAGCTGATACTTCAGAAAAAAACCAACGTTAACTACTTACTCGCAACCAAACAGCCTTTACTGGAAGAGCGTCGCACTCAGGCTATTAGTCTGGCCGGTCAAGAACTTGACCATGCCACACAAAAGGACCACCTCAACTATTTGGTGTACTTCAGCCAGGGTGATCCTCAACGTGTGCAGCAGGCCCATGAAGCGTGGGTAAACGCGTTATCTCAAACCTACGAAGCAAAGCTTCTTGCCGAGTCGGTCACGCTGCTCAATGAACAATCAGCAGCACTTTCCATGCGCCATGCTGAACTGTCGCTAGCTGATAAAACGGCGAGTCAGGATGCAGATCGGACATCATCCCGACAGGCCGCTGGCATCAACAAGCTGTGGTCAGTTATTGCCCCCGCGTCAACCACCACCGCAGCACCGGGCATCAGGACCGTTGCGACCAACATCGCGAAAGACCAGCTCATCAGGATCGCGACCAGAACACTTGGCAGCAATCTGGTCACCTTGCTGGCGATGTATCCACAACCGTTGGGCGACTCAGAGCTGCCGCCTGCTGTGATCGCCACACCTCTGTCGCAGCTCAACCTGCCACCGCATATCGATCTGCAGTACCTTGCCAGCGTCAAAGGCACGCTGGATGTGCCTCATCGACTGACGTCCGATGGAGCTGGCGCAAGCGGCGCTGCACGCTGGGTAGCTGCGGATGGTGTGAAAGTAGGTACCAAGGTTCGCGTAAGAACTTTCACCTATAACGCACTGAACAATTCCTACGAGTTTATCCGAGACGGGGAATCGACACCGGCCCTTATATGGACGCCAATAGCACAACCGGCGGACAGTTCGACAAGCTCACCCGCAGGGCCACCCGCGTTGCCGACAGATCCAGGCAACGTAGTGACACCTTTTGTACCCGAGCTTGAAGCTTACCCGGCGATTGATCGAGATGATCCTGATGATTACATTCTCATCTCGCCGATTGATTCAGGGCTGCCGAATAGCTACCTGCTGTTCAAGGACCCGAGGTCGATCCCGGGGGTTGCGAGTAGGTATGGTGAAGCGGTGACTGGAGTTTGGCTAGGAGACAGAACGCGTGCAGAAGGCGCATCGATTCCGACGCATATTGCAGATCAACTGCGCGGACGACGATTTGGTGATTTTGCTTCACTGAGGAAAGCAACCTGGATAGCCGTAGCCGATGATCCCGAGCTAGGGAAACAGTTTACTCAGAATAACCTTGAAATAATGCGAGGTGGTGGTGCGCCCCACCCTAGACTCAGCGACCAAGCCGGAGGCCGTACGAGATTTGAAATCCATCATAAAAATTATATTTCAAAAGGCGGCGCGGTTTATGACATTGACAACTTGGTTATTATGACACCAAGGCAACATATTGATCATCACAGGAGCCAAAAAAATGATCTTTAAAGAAAAGCTAGAAGATTACACCGAAGAAGAATTCCTGGAGTTTTTGAGGGGACTCTCTTCTCAACACATTCAACTTCATGGTGATGAGTTTGTTAAGCACATGGATCGTTTAGTTAAGCACTTTGTAAAGGTGACAGAGCATCCAGCGCAAACAGACGTAATCTTTTATCCCGAGGAAGGTCAGGAGGACACCCCGAAGGGTATTTTAAAAACAATCAAAGAATGGCGAGCTAAAAATGGCAAGCCGGGATTTAAAAACTAAACAGCCCTTATACCATCAGCTCAACTACTGTAAAAAAGGAAGACACTCATGGAAGAACTAAATTATCACCTTCGGCAATTACCTGACCATATACAGACCGAGCTTGCAGCTTACGTCGGCGACTGGAGCGGGATGAACTATATAGAAATAGCCGACAAATACATACATGCTGCAAACCATCTGATCAGCAGTAAACGAGCACATCTGCAGCCGGGATATATCGAGCTTGCCAATACGCCCAAGGAAAACATACGAATTGCGCCCGGGAACGGCGGCCTTGCGGATTTGGTAGCCGAAGCGAGATCTTTCTTAGACAGCATTCTTGGCTTGGAGAACTTCAAGCGCAGCATCGAAGACTTATTTGCCAGGCTATCAGAACTTGGTCGCCAACACGCTGAGCGCCTTGCCCAGGAAGCCCAAGCCGAAGGAGCAGCGCGCGCAAGAGCCGAGGCTGAAGCGGCAGCTCGACGACTCGCGGAGGAACAAGCAGCGCAGCAGCGGGCCATAGAGGCCGCGTTACAACTTGCACAGCGTCAGGTCGAAGAAGCCAAGCACGCTTTGGCCTTGCGCAAAGCCGAGGAAGCTCGCGCTAAAGAGGCCGAATCCCGCCATGCGGTCGAGGTGACATTTGGACCTGAAGCGTCGCGAGAAATCGATAATGCAATCAAGGTACTGAGAGGCACTATCGAAATCGCGATCACAGACTTCTCGAACGCGATCAACGCTCACGGCGCGCTCGGACTGAGCCAGCTTGAAACGATTCAACATATGAGCGCCACTCACTAATCTTTCGCGACAAGGCCGGGACCAAGGCGATGACGCTTTGGTCTCGGCACTGTGCATCAAGTGGAACTGACGCAAGGCATCAAAACAGACCTGATCGCTACTCAGATCATGCTCGACCCTGACCTCCGCCTCCTTGAAATAACTGATAGCAACTTCGCCGTTAACACGATTAAAGCTGTGAGAAAATAGCCGCTTTCCCGACTCGGGCCTTGCTTGTTACGGACGACTTGATTTTGTCAGCATTAACGCCGCCGACCGAGCCTGACTTGGCTTACCAGGTAACACAGATTGTTTTGGCCACGGCGGATATGCCGACAGCTTATGACTTTTCCACTCTAGACAAAGATTATTGCATCCCTCACCCGACCTCAGGAGAGTTGAGCTTCGGTTACATTTCTATGTACGAAAGCCGCAATCTGACCTTGCCAGGCGGAGAAATTTATTTGCGTGTAGGTAAGCATTTCGGCTTCAGTAGCGGTTTTGGAGTCAACCACATTTGGCAGGGGCACGGTCATGAACTGGCCAAGTCTGGCTGCAAAACCATTCAGGATGTATCTGCATTTGTTGCCGGAATTTTAAGTGCAGGTGCACAGATTTATTGCGAGGGTTATCAGACGCGTGATGGGCATCGACTTACGGTCATACGAAATGCCAGAGGGTGCGCAATTTTGTCGCCACAAGAAGAAGCTGAACGAGGATTTTTCTACTCGGTGGTCACCGCCTACAAAATACTTAGGAGGCGACCGGCGATCAAAGTAGGGACTCTGAAACCAAAAAAAGCGCCATAGGCGCCTTTTTCAGAGTACGAGAGGGCTGGTAGTCGCAGCGCTTGCTTAGCACGTCCAGACACGAGGCCTGAAAGGGGTCGAAAGCCAACCGTTGTCGCCAGTTGCCGCTACCGCACGAGTGACGCCTCGCACAATCCACACCTGCTCGCCGGTATCGTCATTGAATCGAGCAGGCCCTGCTCTTATTGAGCCCTCGCGAGCATTCTGATGAAACACAGGGTCGTCGTCAACCACAGGGCTGCATTCTGAAACTGCTTTGATACTGGCACTTCGCTGATGCCCCGCCCTTCCTACAACACCTTCCTCACATTCTCCGGCAAATAATCCACATACTTACGCATCGGATTTTTTGACATTGGGCGATAATCCCCGGCGCCGCCTCCAGCAGCTCAACAACCAATGCCTGACGTTCGTCAAGGGTGAGAAATTGCGCTATGACCGGACCGCTCGACAGGTACAGTTCTTTTCGCATCACGCATCCGGCTTGCCCTCCTTATGCCACCTGTCACCCACATAGGTTTTGCTTGCCAAGACTGAGTCTCGCTCAAAAGCAAGGGGATTGCCCCAAATGTGGGAGCGAGCTTGCTCGCGAAGACGTATTCACAGGGCAACACGTTGCCATGCCCGCTCATGCTTTGCTGGAGACTTTACGTCCAATCCTGAATGTGAGTCATGGCGTGAGTTGTGAAGCAGAGCCTTACGAAGGGCGTTCCCGCTGGCGCTTGCGAAACGAGAGATATCCGTCGGCTGTACCGGCCTCTTCGTGAGCAAGCTCACTCCCACAAGTACGCGGCACTCACGAAGACCATGATCAATACCGCCCAGCACACGGCTCATTCGCTGCCCTCCGCTTGCTCGGCCAACCCGACCATCAATACCTTGACCGGCGCAGGCAGGTAATCCCCATACAGATGATCCGGATTGCCTCTGCAGTTGCTCACTACCGCAGGTATCGACGTTCCGAGCAGTTCAAGCAACGCCTTGCGCTGGGGCTCGCTGCGCTGGTGGGCAACATGACTGCCGAACAGCGCCTGCCCGGTGTACCAGAACACGTCGACTTTACTCAGCGGCTCTTTGGGATAGTCCTGGCGGGCGGATTTCACTTCGTGGTTGAGGTAACCGCAACGGATGTTGCCCAGGCCGACGGTGACTTCGGTATTGAAACGCCTATAGCCATGGGAGCCGAAAATCACCGGCACGGTGATCGTGGTCATGGGCGGCGCGCCGACTGTTCCGACCCAGGGTTTGTAACGCCACTGGCGGAGCGCCTGCTCCACCGCTTCGGCGAGTTGCGGGTGGCCGCTCTCTACGGCCCTGACTTCGCGGACCTGACCGTCGGACTTTATCCACAGCTGTGCCCGGACCTTGCCTGCGTAGCGGGTCTTGACCAGTTCAGGAGGAAACACCGGTGCTGGCGTGTACACCGGCACCAGAAATGACTCCGTCGCGCCAACGTGCGGGGCCAGTGCGACGGCAATCATGAAGGCGGAAATTCTCATTGTTGTAAGGGCTCATCGTCGTGGTGCGCCGCTGCGGCGCAATGACGACGATGGTAAAAGTCTGCCGAAAGACCAGTAAGCACGCGGCTTCCGATACGCCTGTAGGACCCATCCCAAACTTTTGAAACACATACAAACACTCGCCAAATGTTCATAAAAGAACAGGAAAACGTCCGTATCTCCTACAAAAAATCAGTCCAAAGGCACTGCTTTTTTCTGTAATGAAAATGTAATATTCGCATTCGCAAAAAAACAATAATCAGGAGCTTCTCCATGTTTGGGTTTTTCCGCCCTGCCAGGCATCAGGCACCCCTTCCCGAAGAAAAGGTCGATAGCACTTATCGGCGTCTGCGCTGGCAGATCTTCGCAGGCATCTTTATCGGCTATGCCGGTTACTACCTGCTGCGCAAGAATTTCTCGCTGGCGATGCCGTATCTGATCGACGAGGGCTATACGCGTGGTCAGTTGGGCGTTGCGATGTCGGCCAGCGCAATTGCCTATGGCTTGTCGAAATTCCTCATGGGGATTGTTTCGGACCGCTCCAACCCGCGCTACTTCCTGCCCTTCGGGCTATTGGTTTCTGCCGGAATCATGTTCATCTTCGGCTTCGCGCCGTGGGCGACGTCCAGTGTCACGATCATGTTCGTGCTGTTGTTCATCAATGGCTGGGCCCAGGGCATGGGCTGGCCGCCGAGCGGGCGGACGATGGTCCACTGGTGGTCGCAGAAAGAGCGCGGCGGCGTGGTGTCTGTGTGGAACGTGGCGCACAACGTTGGCGGCGGCCTGATCGGCCCGCTGTTCCTGCTCGGCATGGGCTGGACCAACGACTGGCATGCGGCGTTCTACGTGCCGGCGGCGGTTGCGTTGCTGGTCGCGGTGTTCGCATTCGCGACCATGCGTGACACCCCGCAATCGGTCGGCCTGCCGCCTATCGAGCACTACAAGAACGATTACCCGGAAGGCTACGATGCCAGCCACGAAGAGGAATTCAGCGCCCGGGAAATCTTCGTCAAGTACGTGCTGCGCAACAAGTTCCTGTGGTACATCGCGATGGCCAACGTGTTCGTTTATCTGCTGCGCTACGGCGTGCTGGACTGGGCCCCGACCTACCTGAAAGAAGCCAAGCACTTCACGGTCGACAAGACCTCATGGGCCTATTTTCTTTACGAGTGGGCAGGTATTCCGGGCACGCTGCTGTGCGGCTGGATGTCGGACAAGATTTTCAAGGGTAATCGCGGCCTGACCGGCATGGTGTTCATGTTCCTGGTGACCATTGCCACGCTGGTGTATTGGCTGAACCCTGAAGGCAACCCGACCGTCGACATGATCGCGCTGGTGTCTATCGGTTTCCTGATCTACGGCCCGGTCATGCTGATCGGCCTGCAGGCGCTGGAACTGGCACCGAAGAAGGCAGCGGGTACGGCAGCCGGCTTTACCGGGCTGTTCGGCTACCTGGGCGGGTCGGTCGCGGCGAGTGCTGCGATGGGCTACACGGTCGACCACTTCGGCTGGGACGGCGGCTTTGTGCTGCTGATCGGCGCGTGCATTCTGGCGATGGCATTCCTTGCGCCGACGCTGCGGCACAAACAGGTCGCCAGCACCTCGCGCGATACCAAGGACTGACCCAAAGGCCGGTCAGGCGGTCTCTGACTTGCAGCGCTTGAGCCGCGCCTCCAGATTCAGGTCTGGCATGGCGTGGCTACGCAGGGCCTTGGCAGTCTGTTCAACGTACTCGCGGGTGGTTCCATAGCGCCCGCTGGCGCTGGCCAGCACCTGACTCAACACACTGTCGGGCAGGTTGCCCGCGTAGCTGGGCAAATGCCGTTCCAGCACGAAGCCCAGCGCCTGTACCTTCCTGCCGTCTTCAAGGCGGCAATTGAGCCAGTGCGGGCGATACGAGGGATATGGCATCTCACGCTCCCACAAGGCCAGCAGCGATTTCTCCAGGCACTCATCCGGCAGGCGATAGGCAAAACCGGTGCATGAACCGCCGCGATCCAGCCCGAATACCAGGCCCGGCACCTCCGGCGTACCGCGGTGCTCGTGCGACCACAGGTAAAGCCCGCGGTGATAACCGTGCACCCGACCGCGCTGGCTCTCTACGGCGGTGCACTCGGGACGCCAGATCAGCGAGCCGTAGGCGAACAGCCAGACCGGGCCGCCTTTATGAAGACGCATGGTGGCGTCCATGGATGCGAGCAGTTGCTCGCGGGTAAGCTGCGGACCCAGATCGATAACGGGCGGATACGTCAGCCCAAGGCCGTCATGCACTGCAGCGGCCAACTCATTGATTGGATTCTCCATTTGCCTCCCTGACAGTCTGACTGTCAGTTTTTACCGAGCCCCGCTGACTCGCTCGTGGGTGAGCGGCATCAGGGTGTCGTGGTTCGGTTGTCGCCACAGGCCAAAGGCCTGTTTCTACAAAAAGTTGTCTGGCGACGAATTGACATCGCCGTAAGCTATAAGCAGCTAAAGCAATTTACACTCCAGTTATGCAGCCGTCAGTCCGGCATCACGGACGCGGTGCGTAGGCGAATACGTCTGCGCGCATCTGGTGGGCGTCCATTCCGGCACTGACAAGAGCGTCCAGCGTTCCGTAAACCATGGCAGGTGAGCCGCTGGCGTAGACGTAAACCGCCGACAGGTCCTTGATGTCTTCGCAAACCGCCTCGTGCAGCAGACCACAACGCCCTTCCCAGCCACACAGGTCACTGACGACCTTGTGCAGGAACAGGTTCGGCAGTTTCGCCCACTCATCCCAGTGGCTGACCTGGTAAAAGTCCTCGGGCCGACGCACGCCCCAGTACAAATGCACCGGGTGACTGAAGCCTGCTGAGCGACAGTACTCAAGCAAACTGTTCATTTGCGCCATACCTGTACCGGCAGCAATCAATACCAAAGGCCCGTCCGGCAGCTCGGCAAGGTGGGTATCGCCAAACGGCAGCTCAACCCGCGCCATTTTGTTGCGTTGCAGTTGCTCGATCAGGCTGCGCGCACTGTCTTCACGAGCCAGTACATGCAGCTCCAGATCACGGCCACTGTGCGGTGCCGATGCGATGGAGAATGCCGACTTCTCGCCATTCTCCCGCTCGATCATCAGGTACTGTCCGGCGTGATAACGCGGTGGTTTGCCTGCCGGGGCGCGCAAGCCTACCCGCCAGACATCGCCACCGATTTCGACACACTCGCTCACCTGACAGGCAAAGCTGCGCACCGGCAGTTCACCCTTGGCCAGCACGCCATCCCAGAGCACAACACAATCTTCAAGCGGCTCTGCTACACACGTATGAATCTCGCCGTGATCAAGCTCCTGACCCGACTGCATCACTCGCCCCTCGACCAGCAAGGCCGAGCAGATATGACAGTTACCGTTACGACAGCTCTGCGGGCATTCATAGCCCAGACGCTGCGCAGCATCGAGAATCCGCTCGCCCGGCAGGGTGTCCAGCACCGCACCTGACGGCTGCAAGGTTACGCGCATCAGTCTATTCCCAACTGAGTCCAGATCTCGTCCACGCGGCGTGTGGTGGCTTCGTCCTTGACGATAGCCCTGCCCCATTCACGCGTGGTTTCGCCTGGCCATTTGTTAGTGGCGTCCAGGCCCATTTTCGATCCCAACCCGGACACCGGAGAGGCAAAATCGAGGTAATCGATAGGCGTGTTGTCGATCATGACCGTGTCGCGCTTGGGGTCCATGCGGGTGGTGATGGCCCAGATCACGTCATTCCAGTCACGAGCATTGATGTCGTCGTCGGTGACGATCACGAACTTGGTGTACATGAACTGGCGCAGGAACGACCAGACCCCAAGCATCACGCGCTTCGCATGACCGGGGTACTGTTTCTTGATGGTCACCACCGCCATGCGATACGAGCAACCTTCGGGCGGCAGGTAAAAATCGACGATCTCCGGAAACTGCTTTTGCAGAATCGGCACGAACACTTCGTTCAGCGCGACGCCCAGAATGGCGGGCTCATCCGGTGGACGGCCGGTGTAGGTGCTGTGGTAGATCGGCTTGATACGGTGCGTGATGCGCTCGACGGTCAACACCGGAAAGCTGTCGACTTCGTTGTAATAGCCGGTGTGGTCGCCATAAGGCCCTTCGTCGGCCATCTCGCCCGGATGAATCACACCCTCCAGCACGATCTCGGCGCTGGCCGGCACTTGCAGATTGCTGCCACGGCACTTGATCAGCTCAGTGCGCGAGCCACGCAACAGCCCGGCGAAGGCATATTCGGACAGGCTGTCCGGTACTGGCGTCACGGCACCGAGAATGGTCGCCGGGTCAGCGCCCAGCGCGACGGCAACCGGATAAGGTTCGCCGGGATGCTTGGCGCACCAGTCGCGAAAATCCAGCGCGCCGCCACGATGGCTGAGCCAACGCATGATGATCTTGTTGCGGCCAATGACCTGCTGACGGTAAATGCCGAGGTTCTGCCGCTCTTTGTTCGGACCCTTGGTGACCGTCAGACCCCAGGTAATCAGCGGTGCGACGTCGCCCGGCCAGCAGGTTTGCACGGGCAGCATGCCGAGATCGACGTCATCACCTTCGATGACGATCTCCTGGCAGGGCGCATCCTTGACCACCTTGGGGGCCATGGCGATGACTTTGCGGAAGATAGGCAGCTTGGACCAGGCATCTTTCAGGCCCTTGGGCGGCTCGGGTTCTTTCAGAAACGCCAGCAGCTTGCCGATTTCACGCAACTCACTGACAGCCTCTGCGCCCATGCCCATGGCCACGCGCTCGGGCGTGCCGAACAGGTTGCCCAGCACCGGAATATCAAAGCCGACCGGTTTTTCGAACAGCAGGGCCGGGCCCTTGGCACGCAGGGTACGGTCGCAGATTTCAGTCATTTCCAGCACAGGCGAGATCGGCATCTGGATGCGTTTCAACTCTCCGCGCTGCTCAAGCTGCTGCACGAAATCCCTTAGATCTTTGAATTTCATTAACCCGGCCATTTATCCAAATAGACGCACATCGTACCTGCTCCAGCCCTTCAAGGCAGCTAATCGGCGGCGCGCAGGCAAAAAAAATGGTGCCCCGAAGGACACCATTTTTTGTTTCAGCCTGCCAGTTACTTGCGTTTCATGGACAGGAAGAACTCGTCGTTGGTCTTGGTCTGCTTGAGCTTGTCGATCAGGAACTCGATAGCCGCGACTTCGTCCATCGGGTGCAGCAGCTTGCGCAGGATCCACATGCGCTGCAACTCGTCATCAGCGGTCAACAGCTCTTCACGGCGTGTGCCGGAGCGGTTGATGTTGATGGCCGGGAACACACGCTTCTCTGCGATCTTGCGATCCAGAGGCAGCTCCATGTTGCCAGTACCCTTGAACTCTTCGTAGATGACTTCATCCATCTTCGAACCGGTTTCAACCAGTGCGGTGGCGATGATGGTCAACGAGCCGCCTTCTTCGATGTTTCGCGCAGCACCGAAGAAGCGCTTTGGCTTCTCGAGTGCATGAGCATCGACACCACCGGTCAGTACCTTGCCGGAGCTCGGGATGACGGTGTTGTAGGCGCGAGCCAGACGAGTGATGGAGTCCAGCAGGATAACGACGTCTTTCTTGTGCTCGACCAGGCGCTTGGCCTTCTCGATCACCATTTCGGCAACCTGTACGTGACGGGTTGGCGGTTCGTCGAATGTCGAGGCAACCACTTCGCCGCGCACGGTGCGCTGCATTTCGGTTACTTCTTCCGGACGCTCATCGATCAGCAGAACGATCAGGTGCACTTCCGGGTTGTTACGCGTGATGTTCGACGCGATGTTCTGCAGCATGATGGTCTTGCCCGCTTTCGGCGGAGCAACGATCAGACCACGCTGACCTTTACCGATCGGTGCGCACAGATCGATCACACGACCGGTCAGGTCTTCGGTGGAACCGTTACCGGCTTCCATCTTCATGCGAATCGTCGGGAACAGCGGCGTCAGGTTTTCGAACAGAATCTTGTTCTTGGCGTTTTCCGGACGGTCGTAGTTGATCGTGTCGACCTTGAGCAGAGCGAAATAACGCTCACCTTCCTTTGGTGGACGGATCTTGCCAACGATGGTGTCGCCGGTACGCAGGTTGAAACGGCGGATCTGGCTAGGGGAGACATAGATGTCATCCGGGCCGGCCAGGTAGGAAGCGTCTGCAGAGCGCAGGAAACCGAAGCCGTCCTGGAGAATCTCCAGCACGCCATCACCGGATATTTCCTCGCCACTTTTGGCGTGCCGTTTGAGCAGGGAAAAAATGACGTCCTGCTTGCGCGAACGGGCCATATTTTCTATGCCAGCCTGTTCGGCCATTTCGAGCAATTCGGTAATCGGCTTTTGCTTGAGTTCAGTCAGGTTCATATGGGGAATGACGTAATCATGTATGGAGGGGGAAATTAAGCTTTTGGCTTAATGAGGCCGCGCCGCAGAGAAGGCGACAGGATCGCGTACTAAATCGAAAGGAGAGCGTCGGCGACGGCTAGCAGGGGGCAACGGAGAAGCCGTTGCGGGGCCGAATGTACCACCGGATTTTCCAGGCGTCTAGTGCAGCGCCCGAAAAAAACCCCGCAACTTGCGGGGCTTTGAAACGTCTCAGATGTTGGCGTCGAGAAACGCGGCCAGCTGCGACTTCGACAGCGCACCGACTTTGGTCGCTTCAACGTTGCCATTCTTGAACAGCATCAACGTCGGAATACCGCGCACGCCATGCTTGGCAGGGGTTTCCTGATTTTCATCGATATTCAGCTTGGCAATTGTCAGCTTGCCTGCATAGGTGTCGGCGATTTCGTCCAGCACCGGGGCAATCATCTTGCACGGACCGCACCACTCAGCCCAGTAGTCTACAAGCACAGCACCCTCAGCCTTGAGTACTTCGGCTTCGAAGTTAGCGTCGGTGACGTGTTTGATCTTTTCGTTGCTCATGGAAGTCTCCGAGGTCATAGGCGAAAAACGACGCTCATCATAGCGGGCTGCAAGTCATTCAGGAAGCGAAGGTTCATTGAGTCTGGCTATGGTGGTGCATGACTGGAGTTATGGCAGGGGCTCAGCTGGAAGGCGAAACGAACACGATGCCGGTGCGAAGTGCTGCGCCGCGGATATGATCCTGCATGGCCTTTTGCGCGGGCCCCGACGCATGCCGAGCCAGCGCGCGAAGGATCTTGCGGTGCTCCTGCCAGGTTTCCATGACCCTTGCCGCACGTATGAACGGCATTTTCTGGCTCTCAAGGAAGATGTCGGCACCTGCGGTCACGATTCCCAGCATGGCCTGATTGCCGCTGGCGACCAGGATGTGCCGGTGAAACTCGAAATCCAGCCGGGCTGCGGCCTCGAAGTCACCGGCACGCAATTCCATACGCATGGCTTCGACATTGTCTTCAAGCACATCCCGTTCATCAGCGGTCAGGGTGACGGCCGCCAGACCCGCAGCGAAGCCTTCCAGCGCGTAGCGCAGTTGAAACGTGTCGGCCGGAGAAACCTGGGCCTCAAAAGGCCAGGAAAAACCACTCGTGCGCTGTTCTGGTTCAGAAATGGACTGCACAAACACGCCTTTACCCGGCTGAACGCTGACCACTCCCAATGCGCTGAGCGATGACAAGGCCTCACGCAATGAAGCACGACTGACCCCCAGCAAAACAGCCAGATCGCGCTGCGATGGCAGGCTTTCGCCGGGCTTGTAGCCTTGCTCGGCAATCAACTTGCGAATGGCCCGGAGGGCTGATTCGGGTACTGCGAGTGAGGTGTGGGGCATCACTGTTCAGGCCAGTCAGTCCAGTAAAAATCCCTTTTATCGCCATCCCGAAGATTCGGCAAGCGACGCCCAGTGCTGGGGCGACAGGGCTTTTCAACGCGCCAAAGCAGGGCGAACCATGCCTTGACTGGTCAGACCAGTAAGACCATAAACACGCTGCAAAGCTTGAGTTATGGCACGTCATCGTCGGATGGCATGCGCTGTGCACTGGAGACAGGCCAACATCCTACGTTTCGCCCGGAGATTTCTATGACCAAGCGTTACAGCGCCCTGCTTGCTGCACTGTTTGCCAGCCTGATGCTGAGCCAGACACCCGCCCACGCCAACGGCCTGGACGACGTTGTAGCGCGTGGCACCCTGAAGGTGGCCGTTCCGCAGGACTTCCCGCCATTCGGTTCGGTCGGCCCGGACATGAAGCCTCGCGGCCTGGACATCGACACCGCGCAACTGCTGGCCGACCAATTGAAGGTCAAGCTGGAACTGACGCCGGTCAACAGCACCAACCGCATTCCGTTCCTGACCACCGGCAAGGTTGATCTGGTGATCTCCAGCCTGGGCAAGAACCCGGATCGCGAGAAAGTCATCGACTTCTCCCGCGCTTACGCGCCGTTCTACCTGGCGGTATTCGGCCCACCTGATTCTCCGGTCAAGGACATCGCTGACCTGAAAGGCAAGACCATCAGTGTCACCCGTGGCGCGATCGAAGACATCGAGCTGTCGAAAGTTGCACCGGAAGGCGCAACCATCAAGCGCTTTGAAGATAACAACTCGACCATCGCCGCCTACCTGGCTGGCCAGACCGACCTGATCGCCAGCGGCAACGTGGTGATGGTCGCTATCAGCGAGCGCAACCCCAAGCGCATTCCAGCGCTGAAAGTGAAACTCAAGGATTCGCCTGTTTATGTCGGCGTAAACAAAGGCCAGCCGGAACTGCTGGGCAAGGTCGACGAGATCCTCAACGCCGCCAAGGCTGACGGCGCGCTGGAAAAAGCGTCGCAGAAATGGCTGAAGCAACCGCTGCCTGCCGATCTCTGATCACTGCTTTCCGGTAACAGGATTCACCAATGGCTTATCATTTCGACTTTACACCGGTCCTGCAGAACATCGATGTGCTGTTGCGCGGGGCTTTGTTCACGCTGGAACTGACGGCCATTGGCACCCTGCTGGGCGTCAGCCTCGGCATTGTCGGTGCCGTCGTGAGGGCCTGGAAGATCCAGCCCTTTGCGACGATCTTTGCGATCTATGTCGAGCTGATCCGCAACACACCGTTTCTGGTCCAGCTGTTCTTCATTTTCTTCGGCCTGCCGTCGCTGGGCGTGCAGATCTCGGAATGGCAGGCAGCGGTGCTGGCGATGGTGATCAACCTGGGCGCCTACTCGACAGAAATCATTCGGGCAGGCATCCAGGCGATTCCCAAGGGACAGCTTGAAGCGTCGGCAGCGCTGGCGATGAATCGTTATGAAGCGTTTCGCTACGTGGTCCTGATCCCGGCATTGAGCAAGGTCTGGCCGGCCTTGAGCAGCCAGATCATCATTGTGATGCTGGGCTCGGCGGTCTGCTCGCAGATTGCCACTGAAGAGTTGAGCTTCTTTGCCAACTTCATCCAGTCACGCAACTTCCGCTCGTTCGAAACCTACATTGTGACCACGCTGATCTACCTGGCCATGGCGCTGCTGATCCGGCAACTGCTGGCCTGGATCGGGCGTCGCTACATATCGAGGAACAGCTGATGGATTTCACCCTCTGGGACATCCTGCGCAATCTGCTGATCGGCCTGCAATGGACCGTTGCCCTGTCGCTGGTGGCATTCATTGGTGGCGGCTTGATCGGCTTGCTGGTGATGGGCATGCGTACCTCGGAAAAAACCGGCCCGCGTGTGACCGCCAAGCTCTATATAGAACTGTTTCAAGGCACACCACTGCTGATGCAGCTGTTTCTGGTGTTCTTCGGTGTTGCCCTGATGGGCATGAACATTTCGCCCTGGGCAGCGGCAGCGCTGGCCTTGACGCTGTTTACCAGCGCCTACCTCGCCGAGATCTGGCGCGGCTGCGTGGAGTCGATCTCCAAGGGCCAGTGGGAAGCGTCTGCCAGCCTGGCGATGACCCCGTTCGAGCAGATGCGCTACGTGATATTGCCTCAGGCGCTGCGTATCGCAGTTGCGCCAACGGTCGGCTTCTCCGTGCAGGTGGTCAAAGGCACCGCGGTGACGTCGATCATCGGCTTCACCGAATTGACCAAGACCGGCAGCATGCTGGCCAATGCCACGTTCGAACCTTTCATGGTCTATGGCTTCGTTGCTCTGGGCTACTTCATCCTGTGCTACCCCTTGTCGCTGTGCGCGCGCCATCTGGAAAGGAGACTGCATGCCTCTGCTTAGAATTTCCGCCCTGCATAAATACTATGGCGATCATCACGTGCTCAAAGGCATCGATCTGTCGGTTGAAGAAGGCCAGGTCGTGGCGATCATCGGTCGCAGCGGCTCGGGCAAAAGCACCCTGTTGCGCACGCTCAACGGCCTGGAGTCGATCAACGATGGTGTGATCGAGGTCGATGGCGAATACCTGGACGCCGCACGCGCCGATCTGCGCACCCTGCGCCAGAAGGTCGGCATGGTGTTTCAGCAGTTCAACCTGTTCCCGCATCTGAGCGTGGGCGAGAACGTAATGCTCGCGCCGCAGGTCGTGCAGAAAGTGCCGAAGGCCGAAGCCGCGAAGCTGGCGAGAAAGATGCTGGAGCGCGTCGGGCTGGGCGAGAAGTTCGACGCCTTCCCGGATCGCCTGTCCGGTGGCCAGCAGCAACGCGTAGCGATTGCCCGCGCACTGGCGATGTCGCCCAAGGTGTTGCTGTGCGACGAAATCACCTCGGCGCTGGACCCGGAGCTGGTCAACGAAGTGCTCAGCGTGGTGCGCCAGCTGGCCGCCGACGGCATGACCCTGATCATGGTGACTCACGAAATGCGCTTCGCCCGCGAAGTCGGCGACAAACTGGTGTTCATGCACCAGGGCAAGGTGCATGAAGTGGGCGACCCGAAAGCACTCTTCGCCAACCCGAAAACCCCGGAACTGGCGAACTTCATCGGCACCGTAGAGCACGCGTGTCAAGAGCGGACGCAGAGCGTCCAGAACTGCATGCGACGCGGAGCGCCGCACGATAGTCGGGATTATCGTTCCGCACGCTCCAGCGTGGGAATGCCGTTCGTGACGCTCCGCGTCACAGATCTGCGCCGCGCCGCCTGTTCAAGAGCGGACGCAGAGCGTCCAGAACTGCATGCGACGCGGAGCGCCGCACGATAGTTGAGGTTGCGGAGCGGCGCACGATAGTTGAGGTTATCGTTCCGCACGCTCCAGCGTGGGAATGCGTAGCAACATTGATCAGATAGCCAAACGCCACGCTCAAGAGTAATACCGGGTATTTCCGCTGCCTGGACAGCTTCGCGTTGGCGGCAGGCATGGATCGTGGCACGATGGTCCGGTTATCGAACTGGATTTCCTGACCATGCCGCACTCAACACCCAAGAATTTTTCACTGATCGCCGCCATCGACCTGGGCTCCAACAGTTTTCATATGGTTGTGGCGAAAGCCAATCAGGGCGAAATTCGCATTCTTGAGCGCCTGGGCGAGAAGGTGCAGTTGGCCGCTGGCATCGACGAAGAACGCCAGTTGACCGAAGAATCCATGCAGCGCGGTCTCGACTGCCTGAAACGCTTTGCCCAGCTGATCAATGGTCTACCGCCCGGTGCCGTACGCATCGTGGGCACCAATGCGCTGCGCGAAGCCCGCAACCGCAACGACTTCATTCATCGCGCCGAAGAAATCCTCGGCCATCCGGTGGAAGTGATCTCCGGCCGTGAAGAGGCGCGCCTCATTTATCTGGGCGTCTCGCACACACTGGCCGACACCCCCGGCAAGCGTCTGGTCGCCGACATCGGCGGCGGCAGTACCGAATTCATCATCGGCCAGCGCTTTGAGCCGCTGCTGCGTGAAAGCCTGCAGATGGGCTGCGTGAGTTTTACTCAGCGCTACTTCCGCGACGGCAAGGTGACACCCGCGCGTTACGCACAGGCCTACACCGCTGCTCGCCTGGAAATCATGAGCATCGAACATGCGCTGCATCGCCTGAAGTGGGATGAAGCCATTGGTTCGTCAGGCACCATTCGCGCTATCGGCCTGGCGCTCAAAGCCAATGGTTACGGCGCTGGCGAGGTCAATGCCGAAGGGCTGGCCTGGCTCAAGCGCAAGCTGTTCAAGCTGGGTGACGTCGAAAAGATCGACTTCGACGGCATCAAGCCAGACCGTCGCGCGATTTTCCCCGCAGGCCTGGCGATTCTGGAAGCGATCTTCGATGCGCTTGAGCTCAAGCGCATGGATCACTGCGAAGGCGCCCTGCGTGAAGGCGTGCTGTATGACCTGATGGGCCGTCATCATCATGAAGACGTGCGTGAGCGCACGCTCAGCTCGCTGATGGAGCGCTACCATGTTGATCTGGAACAGGCCGCACGCGTCGAAGCCAAGGCGCTGCATGCGCTGGAGCAAGTCGCCGAGAGCTGGGAATTGCAGCACGAGAGCTACGCCGAACTGCTGAGCTGGGCGGCCAAGGTGCATGAGATCGGCCTGGACATTGCTCACTATCACTACCACAAGCACGGCGCGTACCTGATCGAGCATTCTGACCTTGCCGGTTTCTCACGCGAAGATCAGCAAATGCTCGCTCTGCTGGTGCGCGGTCATCGCCGCAATATTCCCAAGGACAAGTTCGCCGATTTCGGCGCAGAAGGCATCAAGCTGATTCGCCTGTGCGTGTTGTTGCGCTTTGCGATTCTGTTTCACCACATTCGTGGCACCCAAGAGATGCCACGTGTGATCCTGCGTGCCGACGGCCCGAATCTGGACGCCGAGTTCCCCACAGGCTGGCTGGAAAACAACCAGCTGACTCAGGCCGACTTCGCGCTGGAAGCGGAGTGGCTGACCCGAGTCGGCATCGTCTTCAGCGTACGCTGAGAACCGGGTTGCTCAGGCGCTCCAGCAGGGTCGCCTGGGCGCTTCGGGCGTTCTGATTGCCGGTCGGCGTGCTGCGCACGTAACGCCCGTCTGGCTGCAACAGCCAGCTGTGGGTGTTGTCGGTCAGGTAGCTTTCCAGCTCCTTCTTCACACGCAGAATCAACTTCTTGCCTTCCACCGGGAAGCAGGTCTCAACACGCTTGTCGAGGTTGCGCTCCATCCAGTCGGCACTCGACAGGAACATCTGCTCGTCGCCGCCGTTGAGGAAGTAGAACACGCGCGTGTGCTCCAGGAATCGGCCGATGATCGAGCGCACATGGATGTTGTGCGAAACCCCGGCGATGCCCGGACGCAGGCAGCACATGCCGCGCACCACCAGATCGATGCGCACACCGGACTGACTGGCCTTGTACAACGCGCGAATGATCTTCGGATCGGTCAGCGAGTTGAACTTGGCGATGATGTGCGCTGGCTTGCCATCGAGCGCAAACTGCGTCTCGCGGGCAATCATGTCGAGCATGCCTTTCTTGAGCGTGAACGGCGCATGCAGCAGTTTCTTCATGCGCAGCGTCTTGCCCATGCCGATCAACTGGCTGAACAGTTTGCCGACGTCTTCGCACAACGCATCGTCAGAGGTCAGCAGGCTGTAGTCGGTGTAAAGACGCGCGTTACCGGCGTGATAGTTACCGGTCCCTAGGTGTGCATAACGCACGATCTCGCCAGCTTCGCGACGCAGGATCAGCATCATCTTGGCGTGGGTCTTGAAGCCGACCACACCGTAGATCACCACCGCACCGGCAGCCTGAAGACGGCTGGCCAGTTGCAGGTTGGACTCTTCGTCAAAACGGGCGCGCAGTTCGATCACCGCGGTGACCTCTTTGCCGTTACGCGCCGCATCGACCAGCGCATCGACGATTTCCGAGTTCGCACCGCTGCGGTACAGCGTCTGGCGCACAGCCAGAACGTGTGGATCCTTTGCCGCCTGACGCAGCAGGTCGACAACCGGCGTGAACGACTCGAAAGGATGCAGCAGCAGAATGTCCTGCTTGCTGATCACGCTGAAAATGTTTTCGCTGTTCTGCAGCAGTTTGGGGATCGCTGGCGTGAACGGCGGGTATTGCAATTCAGGGTGGCTGTCCAGGCCAGTAATGCTGAACAGGCGCGTCAGGTTGACCGGCCCGTTGACCTGATACAGCTCGGACTCGTTCAGGTTGAACTGCTTGAGCAGGTAGTCCGACAAATGTTTAGGGCAGGTATCCGCCACTTCCAGACGTACCGCATCGCCGTAGCGACGCGAGAACAGCTCACCGCGCAGGGCACGTGCCAGGTCTTCCACGTCTTCCGAGTCCAGCGCCAGATCGGCGTTTCGGGTCAGACGGAACTGGTAGCAGCCCTTGACCTTCATGCCCTGAAACAGGTCGTCGGCGTGAGCGTGGATCATCGACGACAGGAACACGAAGTTGTCGCCTGGGCCACAAACCTCTTCCGGCACCTTGATGACACGCGGCAGCAAACGCGGTGCCGGGATGATCGCAAGACCCGAGTCGCGACCGAAGGCGTCGATACCTTCAAGCTCGACAATGAAGTTCAGGCTCTTGTTGACCAGCAACGGGAACGGGTGCGTCGGGTCCAGACCGATCGGGGTGATGATCGGAGCGATCTCGTCACGGAAGTAGCGACGTACCCAGGCCTTGAGCTTGGCCGTCCAGTGACGGCGACGAATGAAGCGGACCTGATGCTTTTCCAGCTCCGGGAGCAGAATGTCGTTGAGGATCGCGTACTGGCGATCAACGTGACCATGCACCAGCTCGCTGATTCTGGCCAGCGCCTGATGCGGCTGCAAACCGTCGGCACCGGCCTGTTCACGGGCAAAGGTGATCTGTTTCTTCAGACCTGCGACACGAATCTCGAAGAACTCATCGAGGTTGCTGGAGAAGATCAGCAGAAACTTCAGCCGCTCCAGCAACGGGTAGGACTCATCGAGCGCCTGTTCCAGTACCCGAATGTTGAACTGCAATTGCGACAGTTCACGGTGGATATACAGGCTGCTGTCGTCCAGGTTCGGAGCGACGATAGCGGGCACCGCAGCGGCAGGCGCCTCAATGGCCGGGATTACTTCGATGTCAGGTTCAACCGCGGGCGTCGCCTGCGGCACATCGACTTGAACAGCGGCTTCGATGAGTGCTTCGGTATTCATGAATGATCCTGTGAGGCTATTGCCCCTTCAACAGTTGAGCGGCGCGAACAGCGAAGTAGGTAAGGATGCCGTCGGCACCGGCGCGTTTGAAGGCTGTGAGGGACTCGAGAATAACCCCTTCACTCAGCCAACCATTCTGGATTGCTGCCATGTGCATCGCGTATTCACCACTGACCTGATAGACAAAGGTCGGCACTTTGAACTCATCCTTGACCCTGTGCAGGATGTCCAGATAAGGCATGCCTGGCTTGACCATCACCATGTCGGCACCTTCAGCCAGGTCAGCTGCAACTTCGTGCAGTGCCTCGTTGCTGTTCGCCGGGTCCATCTGATAGGACGCCTTGTTGGCCTTGCCCAGATTCAGCGAGGAACCCACCGCGTCACGGAACGGCCCGTAATAGGCACTGGCGTATTTCGCCGAGTAGGCCATGATCCTGACATTCACATGCCCGGCCAGCTCCAGAGACTCGCGGATGGCCTGAATGCGACCGTCCATCATGTCCGACGGCGCGACCACCTGAGCACCGGCATCGGCGTGCGACAGCGCCTGCTTCACCAGCGCGTCGACGGTGATGTCGTTCTGAACATAACCCTCTTCGTCGAGGATGCCGTCCTGACCATGGGTGGTGAACGGGTCCAGCGCCACATCAGTGATGACGCCCAGCTCCGGGAAACGGTCACGCAGGGCGCGGGTCGCGCGCTGGGCGATGCCGTCCGGGTTCCAGGCTTCGGCACCGTCGAGGGATTTCTTTTCCGGCGGTGTCACCGGGAACAGCGCCAGCGCAGGGATACCCAACGCGACCCAGTGTTCGGCTTCCTTGAGCAACAGATCCACACTCAAGCGCTCGACGCCGGGCATCGAGGCGATGGATTCACGACGGTTTTCACCATCGAGGACAAATACGGGAAGAATCAGATCGTCGACAGTGACAACGTTTTCACGCACCAGCCTACGGGAAAAGTCGTCGCGGCGATTACGGCGCAGACGAGTGAGAGGAAACAGGCGGTTGGCGGGGGTAAAGCTCACGGCGAGACTCCTGAGCCCGCTTACGCGGGCAAGCGCGACAGTTATAAGCCGCCATTATGACCAATGTGTGACAGTCATGGTTCGACCTGCGACTGCACGTCGCGGTCACGGCCTTCAAGGGGATACGACCATTGTGGTTGCAAGAATCTTTAACGTCGAGACACATATGGACACTTTCATGATTGCCTTGGGCGCGTTAGGCTGCGCGTTCATTTCGCCAGCATCCAGACAATGCTCCAGAATTTCTTGAACGAATTCGGCTACTTTGCCCTGTTCCTCGGCACCTTTTTTGAAGGCGAGACCATTCTGGTTCTTGCCGGATTCCTGGCGTTTCGCGGATACATGGACCTCAACATCGTCATCCTCGTGGCCTTTTGTGGCAGTTATGCGGGTGACCAGTTGTGGTATTTCATGGGGCGCAAGCACGGCCGCAAGCTCCTGGCGCGCAAGCCTCGCTGGCAACTCATGGGCGACAAGGCCCTGCGGCTGGTCCGCAAGCACCCGGATATCTGGGTACTGAGCTTCCGCTTCGTGTACGGGCTGCGAACGGTCATGCCCGTGGCCATTGGCCTGTCAGGCTACCCACCGGGGCGTTACCTGCTGCTCAACGGTATCGGTGCGGCTGTCTGGGCGGCAGCGCTGGGTTCGGCGGCCTACCATTTCGGCGCGGTTCTCGAGGGTTTGCTGGGCAACGTCAAGAAATACGAACTCTGGGTGCTCGGTGCACTGATACTGCTCGGCCTTGGTCTGTGGCTGCGTCGACGCATCAAGAACGCGCGTATTGCCCGTGAAGAGCGTGAAGAAAAGAGCCGCTTCTGTGCATCGGCAGCGGCGTCCGATCTGGATACACCTGTCCCCGTGCCCGTCGACCTGACGAAAAAATCAGACGAGTAATTTCTCCGTTTCCTTCCCCGAGTGCAGGCTGACAGGCCTCACTCGGCGGCAGCGCGCAGCCGCTGCCTGACCTAGCAAGCACCGCCCTTCCCCACGCATTTTTGCGTAGCCTGTAAAGCGTGAACTGAACACTCGGCCTGTAAAGCGATCAATTAATGGACGAATTAAAAGAAGCCTTAGATTGCTCAAGTACAAGGAGCCGAATCGATGCAGAAAAAAGTGGCTGTAATCCTGTCCGGCTGTGGCGTCTATGACGGTGCCGAAATCCATGAAAGCGTCCTTACCCTGCTTCGTCTGGATCAACGTGGTGCGCAGGTCCAGTGCTTTGCGCCGAACATCGCCCAGCATCACGTCATCAATCACCTGACTGGCGAGGAAATGCCCGAGTCGCGCAATGTGCTGATCGAGTCTGCGCGCATTGCACGAGGTGAGGTGAAGGACATCCGCGAAGCAAATGCAGAAGACTTTGATGCCCTGATCATCCCGGGCGGTTTCGGCTCGGCGAAGAACCTTTCCGACCTTGCCCTGCAAGGCTCTGCCTGCCAGGTGGAAGCCGGGCTGCTGGAACTCGCAGAGGCGTTCGCAGAAGCAGGCAAACCGGTCGGGCTGATCTGCATCACCCCGGCACTGGCGGCCAAGATCTACGGTCCCGGCGTTACCTGCACCATCGGCAACGACCCGGATACCGCTGCGGCCATTACCAAAATGGGCGGTAGCCACGCGCCATGCGCTGTCGATGACATCGTCGAAGACGAAGCACGAAAACTGGTCAGCACGCCCGCCTATATGGTTGCCAAAAGCATCAGTGAGGCTGCATCGGGCATCAACAAGCTGGTTGACCGCGTGCTGGAGCTGACGCACGAGGGCGATGTCTGACCTGTCGCAGGACGAACCCAATGCACCGCCCGTCAGACGAGCGGTGTTTTACAAGCCAGCCATAGTGATCCATCACGGCCTTATGCTTTACTGTATGCATAAACAGTATTTGAGTAATGCCAGATGTCCAGCCCCTATCCGGTTCGTGGTCGCGGTACTGCCAGCAATCCGCATAATCGCTTTGCACCCAGCCAGTCCGTGGCCGAGGACGACGGCTGGTACCAGGAAGTGCCACTGACCCAAGGCACTCAGGTCACCAGCGAAACCGCCAAAAGCATCATTACCCGCAACAGCTCGCCGGATATCCCCTTTGATCGCTCGATCAACCCTTACCGCGGCTGCGAGCACGGCTGCATTTATTGTTTCGCCAGGCCCAGCCATGCCTACTGGGACATGTCGCCGGGCCTTGATTTCGAAACAAAGCTGATCGCCAAGACAAACGCCGCAGCGCTGCTGGAGCAACAGCTCTCCAAGCCAGGCTACCGCTGTGCGCCCATCACGCTGGGAGCCAATACCGACCCGTATCAGCCTATCGAACGTGAATACCGCATCACTCGCGCCACGCTTGAGGTGCTGCTGCGCTATCGGCACCCGGTCAGCATCATTACCAAGGGCTCGCTGATCCTCCGCGACCTGGACCTGCTCGCAGAGATGGCCAGACTTCGGCTGGTTTCAGTATTCATCAGCCTGACTACACTGGATGACGAGCTCAAATGCATCCTTGAACCCAGGGCAGCAGCGCCCAAGGCTCGCTTGCGGGCCATTCGGGTGTTGCGTCAGGCGGGCGTACCCGTCGGGGTGCTGTGCGCACCCATGATTCCGATGATCAATGACAGCGAACTGGAGGCGCTGCTGAGCGAGGCGAAAGCTGCAGGCGCGCTAAGCGCAAGTTACGTGATGCTGCGCCTGCCGCTGGAGGTCGCGCCGCTGTTCGACGAATGGCTGAAGACGCACTACCCGCAACGCGCCGAACATGTGATGAGCCTGATTCGTCAAAGCCGCGGCGGAGCGCTGTACGACAGTCAGTTTGGCTCAAGGATGCGCGGTGAAGGACCGTTTGCTGATCTACTGGCTCAACGCTATGCCCTGGCAATCAAACGGCTTGGATTGAACAAACGTGGCGGTTTCGCACTCGATTGCGATGCTTTTTGTCCGCCAGGAGGACAAATGTCACTGCTGTAACGAACTTGGTACTATCGTGCAAACCCGCGTCCCAGAGCCATTGCATTCAGTTTCGCTTAAGCTTGGGCGATTAGTCTGTAACTCGGAGTGTCACCAGCGATAGCGCTCAAGGGATTTGTTCGTGATGCCATTTACAGGGATCACATCCGGCTCTGGTCAAACAGGCAGAAGAATCCACATCAATCCGTCAGAGAGGATGAAGACATGACAGACATCGGTAAACAGCATTCGGCTACGTCGTCCAGCACATCAAGCCATTCAGACAGCGCCGACGTAGCGTTGAAACACATCGTCGATGGCTTTGTACATTTTCGTAACGAGGTCTTCCCCCAGCAGGAAGAACTGTTCAAGAAGCTGGCGACTGCCCAATCGCCACGGGCCATGTTCATCACCTGCGCCGACTCGCGCATCGTGCCCGAATTGATCACCCAAAGTTCGCCTGGCGACCTGTTCGTCACGCGTAACGTCGGCAACGTCGTCCCGCCGTATGGCCAGATGAACGGCGGCGTGTCCACCGCTCTGGAATACGCAGTGGTTGCACTGGGCGTGCAGCACATCATCGTTTGCGGACACTCTGACTGCGGCGCCATGCGCGCAGTGCTCAACCCTGACAGCCTGGACAAGATGCCTACGGTAAAAGCCTGGTTGCGTCATGCCGAGGTTGCCCGCACGGTAGTCGAGCAGAACTGCAGCTGCAGCGGCGAACTGGAAACCATGCAGGTCCTGACTCAGGAAAACGTGATTTCCCAGTTGCAACACCTGCGCACCCACCCTTCGGTCGCAGCAAAAATGGCCAGCGGCCAATTGTTCATTCACGGCTGGGTCTACAGCATCGAAACCAGCGAAATCCTGGCTTATGACGCCGAGCTCGATCGTTTCATACCGCTCGACGGTTCGGGACCGACGCCGATGGCTTCACCGAAAGCACGCTTTTCAGCCGACTGATCACCAGTCCGACTGACGGCAAGCCCTTCTTTATCAGCTGATGGCGGCTGCGCAGGATGCGCGTCGCCCGTCTTGCCTCGTCTGAAGAATCCCGGAGAAGCGTCATGGGTATTACAGCATTGAAAACCGCTTTACCACGGGAGCTGCTCGCTTCCGTGGTCGTGTTCCTGGTCGCCCTGCCGCTGTGCATGGGGATCGCCATCGCATCCGGCATGCCTCCGGCCAAAGGTCTGATCACCGGCATCGTGGGCGGGCTGATAGTCGGCTGGATAGCCGGTTCTCCGTTGCAGGTCAGCGGACCCGCAGCCGGTCTGGCAGTACTGGTTTTTGAAGTGGTACGCGAGCACGGCATGGCCATGCTGGGTCCTATTCTGGTACTCGCCGGGTTACTTCAGCTGCTGGCAGGTCGATTCAAGCTTGGCTGCTGGTTCCGGGTCACGGCGCCTGCGGTGGTCTATGGCATGCTCGCCGGTATCGGCGTGTTGATCGTACTGTCACAGGCACACGTGATGTTCGACAGCGGTCCCAAACCTTCCGGGCTGGACAATCTGATCGCCTTCCCTTCCACACTGATCCAGGCATTCGGACCAGGCACCGGCATGCAAGCCGGTATGCTCGGTCTGGGCACCATGCTGATCATGTGGGGCTGGGAAAAACTTCGTCCGCAGTCTTTGCGCTTCGTACCCGGCGCGCTGCTGGGCGTGGGTATCGCCACCGGCATCAGCCTGTTCATGGCCTTGCAGGTCAAGCGTGTCGAAGTGCCTGACAACCTGGCCGACGCCATCGACTGGCTTCGCCCGGCCGACCTGATGAACCTGGCCGACCCGGCCATTCTGGTTGCCGCTATCGTTGTGGCGTTCATTGCCAGTGCCGAAACGCTGCTCTCTGCCTCGGCGGTTGACCGCATGCACAGTGGCCAGCGTTCGGACTTCGACAAGGAACTCAGCGCTCAAGGCGTGGGCAACATGCTCTGCGGCGTGCTCGGTGCGTTGCCGATGACCGGCGTTATCGTGCGCAGCTCGGCCAATGTTCAGGCCGGTGCCACCACGCGCTTCTCGACGATCTTCCACGGTCTGTGGCTGCTGGCGTTCGTGTTGCTGCTGTCGAGCGTACTGCAGAGTATTCCGGTCGCGAGTCTGGCTGGCGTGCTGGTTTATACCGGTCTGAAGCTGGTCGACCTGAAGGCGTTTCGTGGTCTGGGTCGCTATGGCCGGATGCCGATGTTTACCTATGCGGCGACTGCCGTGGCGATCATCTTCACCGACCTGCTGACCGGTGTACTGGTCGGTTTTGGTCTGACCCTGGTGAAGCTGGCGTTCAAGGCTTCGCGCCTGAAGATCAATGTGGTCGAACTGGCGGGCGAGAAGGAATTCGAGCTGCGCCTGGTCGGTGCCGCAACGTTCCTCAAGGTGCCGGCGCTGACTCAGGCTCTGGGCACTATCCCGCAGGGCAGCACCGTGCATGTGCCTCTGGGCAATCTGTCCTACATAGACCACTCGTGCCTGGAACTGCTGGAAGAGTGGGGACGTTCCAATGCCGCGCATGGCACCCGACTGCTCATTGAGCCGCGCGGGTTGAAGCGTCGTCTTGAAGGGCGGATCTACACAACAACGGGGATAGGCTCGGGCGCGGCCTGATAGTCAAAGCCTTGGGCTACAGCCTGGAATGATGGGAGCCGGATGGGTCTTCGCGTAGCAGCGGAGCGATATCCGGCTCCTTCCATTGCGGGCGAAGACATTGATTCGGGCCTCTGAATCAGATGACGGAGCGTTCCAGCTCCAGGCCGATACCCAATTGTCGTGACAGGCTCGGCCAGCGCTTCCACGCTGCACCTGTATCAGGACTGGTCAGTTTTTCGCGGTAAGCCTCGACGGAGTCCAGCGCGAAACTTTCATCATCAAGCAGCTTGTCGACGGCATGGTGAACCGCCTCGTCCAGTTGGTTGGCAAATTGCTCGCCGATCAACTGGTGGGCAATCACGCTGGCAACCGTGGTATTTGACGGTATCAGCGGCTGACCAAAATGCTTGATGTACAGATCGTTCACCTCCTCGACCAGTCTGTGTGCCAGATAGGCCTCGTCCAGCAGGCTTTCCAGCCCTTCATGTCCGTCCATGATGGAAGGGGGTGCTGCGAAAAAATGCTCTGCGATTTTCAGTACCGGTTTTATCTGCCCTTCGATACCGGCTTCTACGGCGACCTCGTGAGCAGCGTCCAGCAGGTCGGGGACCAAGTCTATGTAAGCAGTGACGAAACGCGTCAACACGTCCTTCGCGTCGACATCCGGGAGGTGAATGGCAGGATGAAGATGTGGGAGCTTCTGTTCCAACTGTTGCAGCAAGTGGCCGGTCTCGGCTTCATGTTGATGGGCTAGTTGTATCTGCTCGCGCAATGCGGCGGTGTTCATGGCAGTGGGGACTCCTGAGGGCATTAAACCCCGTGGTTTGGTTATGGAGAGTCATACGTTAGCTCGGTTAACTAAATGCCTAAGACATTTTTGCTATAACCGAAACGCATTTATATGCATTGGCTATATCAAAGCGTTTTTTGCTCAGTTTCTGACCATTTGCCTACATTGGCGCATAAATACGGCACCTTGCGCTGATGTAAGCAGGCTACTCTGAAGCCGCCCGCAGCCCTTTCGACACGCTGTCTGACATAAAAAGTGAGCCCGGCATGACTCAGCCTCTTTTATCCAAGCGGCTTGCTCTGCATTTGATCTGTTTGCTGGTGATCATGTTCATCTGCGGATTTGCATTGCCGTCGCTCTATGGTTTGCTGACCGGGCATGACAGAAACCGCGACCAGGACGCTTCGCGGCAGATCGAGGTGCAGTTCACCGCGACAAACTCTGCGGGGATGGTCTGGGCGTTCTACCCGCGTGCCAGCCAGATGCAAATCACCCCTGGTGCCCTCAACGAAATGATTTTCGTGGCGCAGAACCCTACTGACAAACCGATGAAAGCCCAGGCTGTACCGGGCATTTCACCGGGGAAGGCGGCAGAGTGGTTTCACAAGACCGAATGTTTCTGCTTCACCCAACAGACCTTACAGCCGGGTGAGCGTATCGAGATGCCCGTGCGCTTCATCGTTGATCGCGACCTGCCCGCAGAGGTGAAACGCCTGACGCTGGCCTATACGCTGTTCGATGTCACTGCGCCCTAGGCGCTCGAAGCCATATAGGCCATCATCCCTGGCCGCATGCCGATCACTACTCGCGTTGATGCCATGACCACTCGTACCCAGAAAACAGTTTTTATCGCTGCCGCCATTGTTGCCCTCGTTCTGGGCCTGATCCTCAGCCAGTTGCTGCCGGGCAGCGGGTCAGAGGATCAGGCGGCACTTAACGATGCAGGTATTGTGCTGCTACCGAAAAGCCGCCCGTTGCCAGCCTTGAGCATGTCGGACCAGAACGGCGCAACGGTGGCCCTTGATGACTTGAAAGGCAAATGGACGCTGATGTTCTTCGGCTACACCTTCTGCCCGGACATCTGCCCCACTACCCTGGCGCAGATAAAGCAGATCAGGACCGAGCTACCTGAAAAGGTGGTCGAGCGCATGCGTGTGGTGCTGGTCAGCGTCGACCCTGACCGCGACACGCCGCAGCAGCTCAAGCAATATCTGGGTTATTTCGACAAGCAGTACATCGGCCTCACGGCACCTGTCGCTGATATCCAGACACTGGCCAATGCCGTGAGCATTCCGTTCATTCCCGCAGACACCAGCAAAGCGAACTACTTCGTCGATCACAGCGGTAATCTGGCTTTGATCGGCCCGGATGGTACGCAGCGAGGCTTTATCCGCGCACCGCTGAACAATCAGAAGCTGGTGAAGCAATTGCCGGGGCTGCTGGAAAGGGATTAGGGCCTGTGAGATTCCTGCGGGAGTGACCGGGGCGGCGATCCGTATTGCTCACGAAGACTTGGTCCAAACGCTCTATTTTCTGGAGGCTTTACCGGCCTCTTCGCGAGCAAGCTCGCTCCCACGACGCGCCTGTATAACTATGAGCGCAGAGCGTGGGAGCGATAAGGTGTTCCCGACGCTCTGCGTCACAAGGGACGCAGAGCATCGGCACGAGAACCACAAGGTGCGATCAGATCAGAACGCCGGAACCACAGCGCCTTTGTACTTTTCGGCCAGGAAGGTTTTCACTTCAGGACTCTGCAGGGCCGCTACCAGCTTTTTCATCGCATCTGAATCCTTGTTGTCCGGGCGGGCAACCAGAATGTTCGCGTAGGGCGAATCGGCACCTTCGATGATCAGTGCGTCCTTGGTCGGCTCGAGCTTGGCGCTCAAGGCATAATTAGTGTTGATCAGCGCCAGATCGACCTGAGTCAGTACGCGGGGCAGCGTAGCCGCTTCCAGCTCACGGAACTTGAGGTCTTTCGGGTTATTCACGACATCCGAAGGCTTGGACAGGATATTGGTCGGATCCTTCAAGGTAATCAGACCTGCCTTGGCCAGCAGCAGCAAGGCACGGCCTTCATTGGTGGCGTCGTTTGGCAGGGCAACGTTGGCACCATTGGGCAGTTCTTCCAGCTTCTTGAACTTGTCCGAGTACGCACCGAACGGTTCTACGTGAACCTTGGCCACGGCCACCAGATCTGTGCCCTTGCCCTTGTTGAACTCATCCAGATACGGCTGGTGCTGGAAGAAGTTCGCGTCCATACGGTTCTGCGACACCTGTACGTTAGGCTGGATGTAGTCATTGAACACCTTGATGTTCAAGTCCACGCCCTCTTTGGCCAGCGTCGGTTTGACGAACTCGAGAATCTCGGCGTGCGGCACGGCAGAGGCCGCGACGGTCAGGGTTTCGTTGGCCTGCGCGGACAAGGCAGTAACAGCGGCGAATATGGCCAATAGTTTTTTCATGCAACAACTCCTTTGGGCCCGCACAGGCGGGCCAATACCAACGGTTCGATCAACGATGTGTGAAATGCGCGACCAGTCTGTCGCCGATGGTTTGCAGAATCTGCACCAGCACCAGCAACAATACGACCGTCACGAACATCACATCGTTCTGGAAGCGTTGATAACCATATCGGATGGCTAGATCGCCCAGCCCGCCAGCGCCCACAGCACCGGCCATGGCGGTGAACGACACCAGCGCAATGGCGGTAACGGTGATTGCAGCCAGAATGCCGGGGCGCGCTTCAGGCAGCAGCGCCTTGACGATAATCTGCCGAGTCGTGGCACCCATGGCCTGCGTAGCTTCGATGATGCCGCGATCCACTTCGCGCAATGCTGTCTCTACCAGACGCGCAAAGAACGGCGTGGCACCGGCGATCAGCGGCGGCAACGTGCCGAGAATGCCCAGAGACGTGCCGGTAATGATTTCGGTGAGCGGCATCATCACGATCAGCAGGATGATGAACGGCAACGCACGCAGCATGTTCACAATCAACCCGACCGTGGCGTACAGCTGCTTGTGTTCCAGCAACTGACGCGGCGAAGTGAGGAACATCAGCACACCCAGCGGCAGGCCAAGCAGGATGGTGAAGCCAAGCGAAACACCGAGCATGATCAACGTGTCGCCGGTGGCGACCCAGATCTCGTACCAGTCGACATTGGAAAACAGGTTCAGAAAAGCGTCCATCAGCGCAGCACCTCCATATGAACGTCGGCGGCGGTGAAGCGCGCAAAGGCAGCGTCCATATCGCCGCCGGTGATGGCCAGCGTCAACTGCCCGTAAGGGGTGTCCTTGATGCGGTCGATGCGTCCGGCAAGAATGCTGTAGTCGACGCCGGTTTCGCGTGCCACGGTGCCCAGCAGAGGCGCATACGTCGCCTCGCCCTGAAAGGTCAGGCGCACGATACGGCCTTGAACATGAGCGAAGTCGTCACGCTGTTCGTTTTCATCGATCTGATCATCTTCCTGCACAAAACGCTTGGTCGTCGGGTGCTGCGGATGCAGAAACACATCGGCGACCTTGCCTTGCTCGACAATCACGCCAGCGTCCATGACCGCCACCTGGTCACAGACGCGACGAATCACGTCCATTTCATGGGTGATGAGCACGATGGTCAGCTTCAACTCTCGGTTGATCTCCGCCAAAAGTTGCAAAACCGACGCAGTGGTCTGCGGGTCCAGCGCGCTGGTGGCTTCGTCGCACAGCAGGATTTTCGGTTTGGTGGCCAGGGCGCGGGCGATGCCGACGCGCTGCTTCTGGCCGCCGGACAATTGCGCCGGGTATTTTTTCGCATGATCGGACAATCCAACCCGCTCCAGCAGCTCAGCCACGCGCTGGTCGATCTGCTTGCGGGGCATGTCACCGGCCAGCGTCAGCGGCATGGCGACGTTGTCGGCCACGGTTTTGGAGGCCAGCAGATTGAAGTGCTGGAAGATCATCCCGACTTGTTGGCGGAAGCGGCGCAAGCCTTTGGCATCAAGCGCCGTGACGTCTTCACCATCAACCACGATCTGTCCACCGCTCGGGGTCTCCAGACGGTTGATCAGGCGCAGCAGGGTACTTTTGCCAGCGCCGGAATGGCCGATGATGCCGAACACCTGGCCGCCGTCGACGCGCAGGCTGGTAGGGTGCAGGGCCGGTATTTCCTTGCCTGCCACCCGATAGGTTTTGTGGACGTTATGAAACTCGATCACGGAGCGAACCTTGTGGGGCGCGTTAAAAAATCAGCGCAGTGGCAGGACGCCACCTGCTTCGTTACCTCGGCCGGATAAAGCCGGGCGCGCATTTTAGCCTGTCCGGCCCGCTGTGCTTAGCATTTATTTGCAGGCTGCCCTGCGCAACGGGCATAACGCGACCGTTGGTAAAGATGTGCGACAAATAAAGGGAACGGCTGTTTTAGGCCTCGGTCACTTCTTGGATACCGTGATTTCCCGCTTACGCCAGGGAAGTCGTATTCAGCGAACCCAACTCAACGATTGGGGCGAGATAAGGAGTCTCTGATGGCTAGCAAGAACGCACCACCTGTAACCGCAACGCCCAAGAGCGAATTGGCAGGGACCGACACCCTGGACCGTGGCAATACCAATGAGAAGCTGGAAAGCCTTGAGCAGTTCCGCTCGGACGCGACCCAGCAGGCCCTGCGCACCAATCACGGTGTCAAGATTTCCGATAACCAGAACACCCTGAAAGTCGGCAGCCGTGGCCCGTCACTGCTTGAAGACTTCATCATGCGTGAAAAGATCACGCACTTTGACCATGAGCGTATTCCGGAGCGTATCGTTCACGCCCGCGGCACCGCGGCACATGGTTATTTCCAGACGTATGAAGACCATGGCGCGCTGAGTAAAGCGGGCTTCCTGCGTGATCCGGGCAAGAAGACCCCGGTGTTCGTGCGCTTCTCTACCGTTCAGGGCCCGCGCGGCTCGGGCGATACCGTGCGCGACGTGCGTGGTTTTGCGGTCAAGCTCTACACCGAAGAAGGCAACTTCGATCTGGTCGGCAACAACATGCCGATCTTTTTCATTCAGGACGCCATCAAGTTTCCTGACTTCGTGCACGCGGTAAAACCAGAGCCGCATAACGAAATCCCGACCGGGGGCTCGGCTCACGACACCTTCTGGGACTTCGTTTCGCTGGTGCCGGAATCCGCGCACATGGTGCTGTGGACCATGTCCGACCGTGCCATTCCGAAAAGTCTGCGCACCATGCAGGGCTTTGGTATCCACACCTTCCGCTTTATCAACACCGAAGGTAAGTCGAGCTTCGTGAAGTTTCACTGGAAGCCAAAGTTCGGCGTGTGCTCGCTGGTATGGGACGAAGCGCAAAAGCTCGCCGGTAAGGACACCGATTTCCACCGCCGCGACCTGTGGGAATCCATCGAGATGGGCGACTACCCGGAATGGGAACTGGGCGTGCAGATCGTTGCCGAGGAAGACGAGCACAAGTTCGACTTCGACCTGCTCGATCCGACCAAGATCATTCCCGAAGAACTGGTACCGGTCACTCCGCTGGGCAAGATGGTCTTGAACCGTAACCCGGACAACTATTTCGCCGAGACCGAGCAGGTTGCCTTCTGCCCGGGCCACATCGTGCCAGGTATCGACTTCTCCAATGACCCGCTGCTGCAAGGTCGCCTTTTCTCCTACACCGACACGCAGATCAGCCGTCTGGGTGGGCCGAACTTCCACGAGATCCCGATCAACCGTCCGATTGCGCCGAACCACAACGGTCAGCGTGACGCACAGCATCGCACCACTATCGACAAGGGCCGCGCTTCTTACGAGCCGAACTCGATCGATGGCGGCTGGCCGAAAGAAACCCCTGCCGGCCCGGTAGATGGCGGCTTCGAGACCTACCCTGAGCGCGTTGAAGCGCACAAGGTTCGTGAGCGTAGCGAATCGTTTGGCGACCACTTCTCGCAGGCCACATTGTTCTTCCAGAGCATGAGCCACCACGAGAAAGAGCACATCATCGCGGCCTACAGCTTCGAGTTGGGCAAGGTCGAGCGCGAGTACATTCGTGCCCGTCAGGTCAACGAGATTCTGGCCAATATCGACCTGGAGCTGGCCAGTCGCGTAGCTGCCAATCTGGGCTTGCCAGCACCGACTGCCGGGACCGTACCGGTGCGTCAGACCTCGGTAAAAGAGTCTCCGGCGCTAAGTCAGGTCAATCTGTTGTCTGGCGATATCGTTTCGCGCAAGGTTGCCATTCTTGTGGCAGACGGCGTGGACGGCAAAGCGGTCGAAGCCATGAAAGCCGCACTGACTGCCGAAGGCGCACACGCCAAGGTATTGGGCCCGACCTCCGCACCGGTCAAGACAGCTGACGGCAAGAGCCTGCCAGTGGACGCATCGGCTGAAGGCCTGCCTTCGGTAGCGTTCGACGCAGTCTTCGTGCCGGGCGGCAAGGCTTCGATCGAGGCGCTGAAAGGCGACGGCGTGGCATTGCACTTCATCCTGGAAGCCTACAAGCACCTCAAGGCCATCTCCGTAGCCGGGGAAGCCAAAGAGCTGTTGAGCCTGCTACGCCTGGAAGAAGATGCGGGCCTGCTGGAGGTATCCGATAGCAAATCGTTCAAAGCGTTCTTCAACGCGATTGCTCAGCACCGTGTATGGGATCGTGAAGTGAAAGCCAAGGCTGTTCCGGCTTGATCTGACGTGCTAGATCGCTCCCACGCTCCGGCGTGGGAGCGCCTTTCTGAATACTCTCACCCTTCGCATAGACTCCAGAACACTTCTCGTTCCTCACGCTGCGCGTAGGAATGCAGTTCTGGACGCTCTGCGTCCGCTTTGTCCGCCTTGAAGGGTCGGCTCAGGACTTCGCAGGCGTCAGTACGATGTGCGCTTTCTCATTGCGCTCGATCTGGCGGCGCAATTCCAGCTCAAAATCCGGATTGGCTTTGACCACCCGCTTGGTCAGCAATGTAGCCAGCCACGGGTAATCTTCGGTGCGTGGCACCACCAGCAGCACTTCACAGTTGAACGCTACGGTATCTGCTGCGATATCGTCCAGTTGACGGCGCAGTGCGCGCATATCGCCGATTTTAAGATCAATCGTGGTTTTCTCTGCTGACGGATCAACCAGCTTCGCCACCCTTCTGTCTTCCGCCGCCTTCAAATCTGCTTCGGCTTTTTCCAGCTCGGCCTTGCGTGCATGCGCGATAGCGCCGTTGACGCCACTGGTCAGCGCCGGTGCCTTGGGCATCAGCGCGCGCGCACGAGTCAGTGCGTTGGCCGCCGCATTCATATCACCCTTCTGCAGGCTGATCTGGCTGCGGCTCAGATAGGCTTCAGCCAGACGACGCTGAAAAGGCTCAAGGCGGATATCCGCAGGATTGGCAGCCTGCAACGCGGCCAGTTGATCCTCGGCCGTCGCCAGCTCATTGCTGACGATGTTCTGCTCCAGCTGAGCGAACGCGTCAGGCTGAACGTCGGAGGCAGGCGTCTCGGCAGTGGGCGCACTCTGGCAGGCACCCAGCAGGATGGAAAATGCGACAAGCAGCAGATAGCGTGGGGCGAACGGCTTCATTCCTGCGATTCTCTAGTTTGCGCAAAAAACGAGCAAGTCTACACCGCTCGCCTGGGTAGAACAAAGCTGAGCAAAAACAACGCTGCAGCGGATACCACTATAGACGGTCCTGCCGGGGTGTCCTTGAACCATGACAATGATAGCCCGACACACACGGCTATCACGCCTAACAGGCTTGCACCCAGCGCCATCTGCTCCGGCGAGCGGGCGTGACGCTGCGCCGCAGCGGCAGGAATGATCAACAGCGACGTAATCAGCAGAACGCCGACAATCTTCATCGCCACAGCGATCACCACGGCGATCAGCAGCATCAGCGCCATGCGCAATGCCGCGACGGGCAGGCCTTCGACTCGTGCCAGTTCTTCATGGACGGTCATTGCCAGCAACGGGCGCCATAGCGCAACAATCAATACCAGCACCAGCGCGCTACCGCCCAGAATCCAGGCCAGATCAGCCGGGCTGATGGCCAGCAGGTCGCCGAACAGATAAGCCATCAGGTCGATACGCACTTCATGCATGAAGCTGAGCACCACCAGGCCGAGCGACAGCGTGCTCGGTGCGAGGATCCCCAGTAGCGTGTCCGAGGCCAGCGGCTGGCGCTGTTGCAGCGTGACCAGCAGCACCGCCAGCAGCAGGCAGCCGACCGTCACTGCGATGGTCGGGCTGATATCCAGCAGGAAGCCAAGCGCCACGCCGAGCAATGCCGCATGGGACAGCGTATCGCCGAAGTACGCCATGCGCCGCCAGACCACGAACGACCCCAGCGGGCCTGCGACAACAGCCAGAGCAACGCCTGCGAGCAAGGCATACAGTAAAAAATCAGCCATGCTTGCAGTGGTCTCCGTGAACATGAGTGTGAGTAGGTGACGAAGTCGCCGGGGCATCATTCACTACAGCGCCATGCAGATCATGAGCGTGGTCGTGATGGTGGTGGTAGATCGCCAGGCTTTGCGCGTTTTTGCCGAACAGCTCGACAAACGCCGGATCATGGCTGACCTGCTCGGGATGCCCGGAGCAGCAGACATGGCGGTTCAGACAGACCACCTGGTCGGTCGTGCTCATGACCAGATGCAGATCATGAGACACCATCAGCACACCGCACTGGTGGCGGTCGCGCAAGCGGGTGATGAGGCCGTACAGCTCGGCCTGGCCTGCCACGTCGACACCCTGCACCGGCTCATCGAGCACCAGCAATTCAGGCTTGCGCAACAAGGCTCGGGCCAGCAGAACGCGCTGCATCTCGCCACCGGAAATGCCTTGAATCGGGCTGTCGATGACCTTCTCGGCCCCGACTTCTTCCAGGGCCGACTCTGCAGCCATGCGGTCCACGCCCGGAACCAGACGCAGAAAGCGCAGCACCGACAGCGGCAGCGTCTGATCCACATGCAGTTTTTGCGGCATGTAACCGACACGCAGCTTCGGCTTGCGCCAGACGGTTCCGGAGTCAGGCTTGAGCAGCCCCAGCACTGCACGCACCAGCGTGGTCTTGCCAGCACCGTTAGGGCCGATCAACGTAACGATTTCGCCGGGCTTTACGCTCAACTGGATGTTGTCCAGAACGCTTTGCCCGGACAGCGTTACAGCGACCTGTTCCAGACGTATCAATGCATCCGTCATCAAGCCGCCTTGCAACCGGCGCATACACCCACGATCTCGACCGTCTGGCCTTCGACCGCGAAGCCAACGCCTGCAGCGGCATCGATGACGGCATTGCTGATGGCCGGGTGCTGCAGCTCGATCGCCGCGTGACACAGGCGGCAAATCAGAAACTGGCCCTGGTGCGCATGAGTGGGGTGATTGCAGCCGGTGAATGCGTTGAGCGAAGCGATGCGGTGCACCAGACCGTTTTCCAGCAGGAAATCCAGTGCGCGGTAAACGGTTGGCGGCGCGGCGCGGCGACCGTCTTCATCACTCAGCACCGCGAGGATGTCGTAGGCACCCAGCGGTTTGTGGCTTTGCCAGACCAGTTCCAACACGCGACGGCGCAAGGTGGTCAGGCGCAGCCCCTGTTTGGCGCACAGGGCATCCGCTTCGGCGAGTGCCGAATGCACGCAGTGAGAGTGGTCATGGGGGCGACTGGCCAGGGGAGTATTGGGCATGAGCAGCGACGATATTGGCTAGGGACGTTATTATGTTACCTGTTCCTGGCTTATATGAGTGATTCGAGTGCGCCGTCTTTTAAATCTTGTTGCTGTTTTGTGGGTCAGTCTGCTGGTCATTTCCCCTGTTCAGGCCGAGGTCCGGGTGCTGACCAGTATCAAGCCATTGCAGCTGATTGCGGCGGCTGTGCAGGATGGCGTCGGTACACCGCAAGTGCTGTTGCCACCGGGTGCCTCACCGCATAACTACGCGCTGCGCCCATCCGACGTACGGCGCGTGCAGGAAGTCGAGTTGCTCTACTGGATCGGCCCGGACATGGAAGCTTTCCTGCCGCGCGTCATTCAGGGCCGCAAACTGCCTGCGGTTGCCGTGCAGTCGCTGCCCGGCATGCACCTGCGCCACTTCGGCCAGGACAATGCCTCGCATGATGACCACGAACATGATCACGACAACGATTCAGACGAACATGATCATGATCACCGGCCCGGCAGCCTGGATTCACACCTGTGGCTGTCGACCGTCAATGCCCGGGTGATTGCTGCGAAGATGGCCACAGACCTGAGCGCTGCCGACCCTGCCAATGCAGCCCGTTATGCGAGTAACGCTGCCGCATTCAGCAAACGCCTTGATGCGCTGGATGCTCGGATCAAGGGTCGGGTGAGTGCAGTGGCAGGCAAGCCTTACTTCGTCTTCCACGAGGCATTCGATTATTTCGAAGAGGCTTACGGGCTCAAACACGCCGGGGTATTCGCCATCGCCGCCGAGATCCAGCCCGGTGCACAGCATGTCGCCGCCATGCGTGAACGCCTGAAGGCTGCGGGCAAAACCTGCGTATTCAGTGAACCGCCACTGCGCCCGCGTCTGGCTGAAACCTTGAGCGCAGGCCTGCCGGTCAAGCTGGCGGAGCTGGATGGACTGGGCGGCTACACCCCGGCCACCGCGCAGGGTTACGAGCAGGTATTGCAGAAGCTGGCTGATGACCTGGCAGGTTGCCTGAGTAGTCTTTGACTGCCACCGCCCACATCGCAGCACTGCTGTGTGACGCGGAGCGTCACGAACTGCATTCCCACGCTGGAGCGTGAGGAACGATAGTCGTCAGGGATAACACTCTCGTGCCCATGCTCCGCGTGGGCATGCCGGTCTGGACGCTTCGCGTCCTCTTGCGACGCGGAGCGTCACGCACTGCATTCCCACGCGGAGCATGGGAACGAGAGTCAACCGTCCGACTGGTTCAGACGCGCGGAGGCAGGTCTGGTCTCAGAGCGCAAACGGCAAGGCTATGTGCGCTTCCTGGCGCTCAGCCAGACGGCGCTCGAACTCCGCGGGATCATGAATCAGCACGTCCTGACCGGCGAAGGTTTCGGCAGCGATCAGGCGTGACAGCCAGAAACGCACGCAGGCGATGCGCAACATGGTCGTCCAGAGCTTCGACTCCGCCGCAGTGAATGGTCGCAAACCTGCATAAGCCCCCAGCAGCGCACGAGCACGGACGGCATCGAGCTGGCCGTTTTCACGCGAGCACCAGTCATTGAGGGCAATCGCCAGGTCGTAGAGCATCGGACCGGAACAGGCGTTATAGAAGTCGATCAGCCCGGTCAGGTGCGTGCCTTCAAACAACACGTTGTCACGAAACAGGTCCGCGTGCAGGTTGGCGCGCGGCAACGCCATGATCTGTGGCTTGAAGTCTTCGATCTCTTGAAGGCTCTTTTCCAGCAAGGCTCGCTGGGTTTCGCCCAGATGCGACAGAAAATTGCGCCCCTCACTCAGCATCCAGTCCAGACCTCGATCGGTCTTGCGCTCCAGCACCTGCTCACGGGTCGCCAGATGCAGGTTGGCCAACAGCTCGCCAATCTGCACGCAGTGCTGGGTATTGGGCTCGCTGATGTGCTTGCCCGGCAAACGTGGCTGCAGAAGCGCCGGTTTGTCCGCCAATTGCCGCAGGGCCTCACCGTCGGTGGTGCGCAATGCGTACGGCACCGGCAAATCGGCATCGTGCAGCACGTCGAGCAGCTCGATGAAGAATGGCATCTCCTGCACCGGGCCGCGTTCGACCAGCGTCAGAACGAATTCGCCCTGCTCCAGACTGATGAAGTAGTTGGTGTTTTCGCTACCGGCGGCAATGCCCTGATAGTCAAGCAAACGGCCGAGCCCGTAAGGGGCGAGAAATGCTTCCAGCTCGGGCCGGGCCAACGGGGTAAAAACGGACATGTCAGAACTGCCAGCAATTAAAGTGAATGTAGGTGGCTACCATTCGAATATTTTCCACTCCGGGATCAGCATGTCCGGTTGGTCCGAACGGATAAAATTGGGACTTGTACCATCGGATCGCACCAGAAAATAGGGCTTGCCGTGCTTGGGGGTAATCTTTACAGCATACAGAAAGCCGTTCTGGCGGTATTCCTGAATGGTTTTGTCCCCGTCGGTGCGGATAGTAACGTCCGGGGCCGCCGAAGGTGGATCCTCTGCTGAAACTGCGAGCAAAGGACAAAGTGCCAACAGGCCGGTCAATATCAGTCGATTTACCTTGCTCATGATAACCTTGTCCCTTTGTCGTCAATGGTCCGCGCATTCTAGCGCCGACCCCGCCGAAAAGGTTGATTCTGCTCATGACCCAAGCGCCGCTCGTCCTGATAGACGGTTCCTCTTACCTCTATCGCGCCTTCCACGCACTGCCACCACTGACCACGTCCAAAGGATTGCCGACGGGTGCCGTCAAGGGCGTGCTCAACATGCTCAAAAGCCTGCGTCGCCAGTACCCGGACAGCCCGTTTGCGGTGGTCTTCGATGCCAAGGGCGGGACTTTCCGCGACGCGCTGTATACCGATTACAAAGCCAATCGGCCCAGCATGCCGGATGACCTGCGCGTGCAGGTCGATCTGCTGCATGCCTGCGTCAAGGGCATGGGCTATCCGCTGCTATGCGTGGAAGGCGTTGAAGCAGACGACGTGATCGGCACCCTGGCGCGCAGCAGCGCAGCGGCGGACCGTCCGGTGATCATCTCCACCGGTGACAAGGACATGGCGCAACTGGTCGACGGACACATCACCCTGGTCAACACCATGACCGGCAGCGTGCTGGACGTGGCTGGCGTGAAAGAGAAGTTCGGCGTCGGTCCGGAGCACATCATCGACTACCTCGCACTGATGGGCGATAAGGTCGACAACATACCTGGCGTCCCCGGCGTCGGCGAAAAGACTGCCGTCGGCTTGCTGGTTGGCGTGGGCGGCGGAATCAAGGAGCTTTACGAACGCCTCGAAACGGTCGCGACCCTGCCTATTCGTGGGGCCAAGACCCTGGCGGCCAAGCTTGAAGAGCATCGTGCGATGGCCTTCCTGTCCTATGAACTGGCAACCATCAAAATCGACGTGCCACTGGACATCGAACTGGACCAGCTGCATTGCGGCGAGCCGGACCGCGACAAATTGATGGAGCTGTACGCCGAGCTGGAATTCAAAAGCTGGATCGAAGACCTGCAACGTGATGCCAAACGCGCCGGGCAGGAGCTGGCCGTCGAAGAGCCAACCGTCGAGGCAAAAGAAGCCGCCTATGACGTCATTCTCGAGCAGAGCCAGTTCGACGCGTGGCTGAAGAAGCTCAACGCCGCGCCGCTGTTCGCCTTTGTGACCCAGAGCAACGGCACCGACGCCCAGCGCGCGCAACTGGTAGGTTTGTCTTTTGCCATTCAAACCCATGAAGCCGCCTACATTCCGCTGACCCACTCCTACATGGGGGTGCCGCAGCAACTGGACCGCGACACAGTACTCAAGGCGCTCAAGCCGCTGCTTGAAGACCCGGATAAAACCAAGGTCGGTCAACACGCCAAGTTCGCTATCAACCTGCTTGCCAACTGCGCGCTCGACGGCGATCAGACCCAAGGCATCGACCTGCAGGGCGTCAGGTTCGACACCATTCTGGAGTCCTACGTTCTGGATTCCACTGCCACCCGCCACGACCGTGACAGCCTGGTGGCCAAGTACCTGACGCACACGCCGATCAACTTCCAGGAGATCGCTGGCAAAGGTGCCAAGCAGCTGACCTTCGACCAGATCGCCATCGAGCAGGCTGGTAATTATGCTGCCGAAGAAGCCGACCTGACCCTGCGCCTGCATGAAGTATTCGAAGCGCGTCTGGCCGCAATTCCAACCTTGCAGCCGGTCTTGAACGACATCGAGATGCCGCTGGTGCCCGTCCTTGCAGGCATCGAACGCCAGGGCGCACTGGTCGATGCCAACCTGCTGGGCATCCAGAGCGTCGAACTGGGCGACAAGATGACCGCGCTGGAGCGCGAAGCCTTTGCTATTGCCGGTGAAGAGTTCAACCTGGGCTCGCCCAAGCAGCTCGGCGTGATTCTCTACGAAAAGCTCGGTATGCCGATCCTCAGCAAGACCGCCACCGGCCAGGCATCGACTGCCGAGGCCGTGCTGGCCGAACTCGCCGAGCAGGACTTCCCGCTGCCCAAGGTACTGATGCAATACCGCTCGATGAGCAAGCTCAAGAGCACTTACACCGACCGCCTGCCGGAGCAGATCAACCCGCGCACCGGACGCATTCACACCTCCTATCACCAGGCAGTGGCGGTGACCGGGCGCTTGTCATCCAGCGATCCGAACCTGCAGAACATCCCGATCCGTACTGCTGAAGGCCGACGCATCCGTCAGGCGTTCGTGGCCCCCAAGGGCTACAAGCTGCTGGCGGCAGACTATTCGCAGATCGAACTGCGCATCATGGCGCATCTGGCACAGGACGAAGGCTTGCTGCATGCCTTCCGCAACGACCTGGACGTTCACCGCGCGACGGCAGCGGAAGTCTTCGGCGTCGAGCTGGAAAACGTCACCACTGACATGCGCCGCAGCGCCAAAGCGATCAACTTCGGCCTGATCTACGGCATGAGCGCGTTTGGCCTGGCCAAGCAGATTGGCGTGGACCGCAAACAGTCACAGGCTTACGTCGACCGCTATTTCGCCCGCTACCCCGGCGTGCTGGATTACATGGAGCGCACACGTGCGCAGGCCGCCGAGCAGGGTTTTGTCGAGACCATTTTCGGCCGTCGCCTGTACCTGCCGGACATCAACGCCAAGAACCAGTCGCTGCGCAAAGGTGCCGAGCGCATGGCGATCAACGCGCCGATGCAGGGCACCGCAGCGGATATCATCAAGAAAGCCATGGTGGCCGTGAATGGCTGGCTGGAAGAGTCCGGTCTGGATGCGCGGGTCATTCTGCAGGTGCATGACGAACTGGTGCTGGAGGTGCGCGAAGACCTGGTCGATCAGATCAGTGAACAGATCCGTCCACACATGAGTGGCGCAGCAGACTTGGCAGTGCCGCTGCTGGTGGAAGTCGGGGTCGGCAACAACTGGGACGAGGCGCACTGAGTCTGAAAAGGCGAACCTGTCAGCAGGTTCGTCAAACCCTGTAGGAAATGTGAACTTTTCTTCATTGCTGGAACTTAACCGTTTGGACAGGAGTCAGACGTCCCGATTGATTGAAAAATCGATCGTGCTCCTAGTTGTGTTAAGTGTTGGCAGTTATCCAGATCCCACCCTAAGATCTGGACCTTAAGCCCCGGAACTTCCCCCTCCCCATGCGAAGTCCGGGGTCTTTTTTGCCTGCGATTTACTCCGCAGGTGCCTTGTCTTCCAGTTCCATCCAGTCGGCCAGCACGGTGTAAGCCTCTTCCAGCCCCATGCGCTTGGGAGCCGAGAACAGCTGGATGCTCACTGCATCGCCCCAGCCTTTGCGAATTTCGGCCTGAACCTTGAGCAGCGTGTTCTTCGCAGCGCCATAGGTCAGCTTGTCGGCCTTGGTCAGCAGAATGTGCATCGGCATGTTGCTGGCGATGGCCCAGTCCAGCATCAACAGATCGAAGTCGGTCATTGGATGACGGATATCCATCATCAGGATCAGACCTTTCAGGCTTTCGCGACTTCCCAGATAGGCTTCCAGGTGGCGCTGCCAGTGCAGTTTGAGCGGGATAGGCACTTTGGCGTAGCCGTAGCCGGGCAAGTCGACCAGACGTCGATCTTCATCCAGCCCGAAGAAGTTCAGCAACTGAGTGCGCCCCGGTGTCTTGGAGGTGCGCGCCAGGCTGGCATGGGTCAGGGTGTTCAGCGCGCTCGATTTGCCCGCATTGGAGCGACCGGCAAAAGCGACTTCAAACCCTTCGTCGTCGGGACATTGGTCGACCTTGGCGGCGCTGAGCATGAACGTGGCCTGTTGGCACAGACCGAGGATGGGGTTTTTGAGTTGCATGTGATTTCCGGTGAAGGCCCTGCCTGCAAAGGGAGCGGCAAGAGGTGTCGGTTTCGTTTGGATGCGTACGCATATAATGACACACCTGCCCCCCGGCCCACACTGGCACTGTATCGGGCCGCTCTGGCTGGCGGCTGGAACATTCAGACATGACCTGCTTCACTCCTTATGCAAAAAGGCCGTCCGTGGTCGCCCATTTTTACAACCTCAGCGTTACACTAACGAACTCAGGCTTTCGCGTTCGGTCGAAACCACCGTCGCTTGAAGGCGATTCAATCTGCTCAGGAGTAAAGCATGCGTAATCTGATCATCAGCGCCGCTCTGGTCGCCGCCAGTCTGTTCGGTATGTCCGCCCAGGCTGCCGAGCCCATCGAGGCCGGCAAACAATATGTCGAGCTGAAAAGCGCTGTGCCTGTAGCAGAGCCGGGCAAAATCGAAGTCGTCGAACTGTTCTGGTATGGCTGCCCGCATTGCTACGCGTTCGAGCCAACCATCAATCCGTGGGTTGAAAAACTGCCGTCCGACGTCAAGTTCGTACGCATCCCGGCCATGTTCGGCGGCCCTTGGGACGCCCACGGCCAGCTGTTCATCACCCTCGACACCATGGGCGTCGAGCACAAGGTTCACGCGGCCGTATTCGAAGCCATCCAGAAAGGCGGCAAGCGTCTGACCGACAAGAATGACATGGCTGACTTCGTCGCCACACAGGGCGTGAACAAGGAAGACTTCCTGAAAACGTTCGACTCTTTCGCAGTCAAGGGCAAGATCGCCCAGTACAAGGAACTGGCCAAGAAGTATGAGGTGACTGGCGTTCCGACCATGATCGTCAACGGCAAGTATCGCTTCGACCTGGGTTCTGCCGGCGGTCCGGAAAAGACCCTGGAAGTTGCCGACCAATTGATTGCCAAAGAGCGAGCGGCTGCTACAGCCGCCAAGTAAGCGCCCGCCATGCGCCGCTGGGGCAAGGGCAGCACCCGTATCGTTGGCCTGCATGACCCGCAGGTCAACGAACATCATCTGACGCAAAACGGCCTGCCGGAAGACGGCAGGCTGCGTTTGCTCAGTTTCAATATCCAGGTGGGTATCAGTACCCAACGCTACCACCACTACCTGACGCGCAGTTGGCAGCATCTGCTGCCACATGGCGGCAGGGCGGGCAACCTGCAGAAAATCGGCGATCTGATCAACGATTTCGATCTGGTGGCGTTGCAGGAAGTCGATGGCGGCAGCATGCGCTCCGGCTTCGTCAATCAGGTCGAGCACCTTGCTCAACTGGGTGGCTTTCCGTACTGGTATCAACAGCTCAATCGCAATCTCGGTCGCCTCGCCCAACACAGCAATGGTGTGCTGAGTCGCTTGCGCCCGACCAAGATCGAGGATCATCCGCTGCCGGGTCCGGCCGGACGCGGGGCAATTCTTGTCCGCTTCGGCGAAGGCGAGGATGCGCTGGTGGTGGTCATGATGCACCTGGCTCTGGGCACTCGTACCAGAACCCGGCAACTGGCTTACATTCGCGACCTGATCGGCGGTTATCGCCATCAGGTGCTGATGGGCGACATGAATACCCACGCCAATGACCTGCTGGAGCACTCGCCGCTACGCGATCTGGGCCTTTTGGCACCGCAAATCGAAGCGACCTTTCCAAGCTGGCGACCACAACGCTGCCTTGACCACATTCTGCTCAGCCCGACCCTCACGCTTGAACGCGTACAGGTACTGGCGCAGCCCATTTCCGATCACCTGCCGGTTGCTGTCGAGATTCGCCTGCCAGACTCACTGCGTGGGGACTCACTGCCTGTGCCCTCCGGTGGAAGCCTTGCATGAGCGACGACGCCGAGCGTTGGAAAGAGAAGTACCTCAAGGGAATCGAGCAACAGGATAAGCTCGAAAAGCGCTGGGATGCGCGGCTCGATTTGTTGCGACGCGGTCTGGTACGCAGCAGTCTGGCGGCGGAGGGCTCTGACCGCGCAGTCGATGAATGCATGAAGGAAATGCGCGAAATTGTCCGCAAGGACGATATGGACGCCGGTCTGGCAGCCTTGATTCCGCGCCTCGAAAAAGCCGTACTGGACTCCGAGCATCGCCGTGAAGTGCGGGTCGGGCAAATTGGCTCGGCCCTGACCGCACTGGTTTCACAACTGCAGGCGCTACCGTTGCCGCGAGAGGTACGCAAGCCACTCAAGCGCTTTGCCAAGGACCTTGAAGAACGTGCATCGCAGGCGCGCGAGCTGCCTTTGCTGCTCAGCGAGTTGAGTGGTTTGCAGGGCCAGGCCCTGACCCTGCTCGAAAAGCACGAAGAGGGCCCACGCCAAGGGCTTCTGCAGCGCTTGTTCGGTTCGCGGGACGAACATGGCAATGAGCACTCTCCCGAGGCTGCCCACCCCGAAAACGCCCCTTCTGCTCAGGAAAAGCATGAGACGCACGCGGAGCCTGAGGCCGAGAACGCTCAAGCGCCGATAGAGGTTGCCGCATCTGAAGTCGAAGCTGCCATTGTCCCCGACATCGCCAACCAGAAGACAAAGGACGCATACACACTGCCGCCGCCGGTTTCCGAAGCCGAAACCGTTGTCGTTACGGCAACTGAAACACCTGTGCCATCGCCAGCCGCAGCAGCCCTTGCTCCAACCTTGGCCGAAACAGTCACCGAACCTGCGGTTGTCCCTGTCGAGCCGATCGATTACACCGACCTGCTGGGCCCCGTTCCTTCAGTGCCCTACCAGCAACGGCCTGCGCCAATCATCCAGGCACTGGAAGAACCGCAAGAAGATGCCGAATCAGAAACCGAGACGGTAGACGGCGAAGAGGGTTATTCGTTGCCCTCGTCGCCAGAACCCAGCTACAGCTCGGTGGCCGCACACATCGAGGAAACGCTGCTGGGCCTGCTCGATGACCTGACCTTGTCGGAGCACTTCCGCCCGCAGGTCGAGGACATGCAGTTACGCTTGAAACATGGGCTCAACTGGTACGAATTGCTGCCGATCCTCGACGATCTGGCAGTTCTGATGCTGGCAATCAACAACGGCGGCCAACAGGAATTCAGCACCTACCTCAAACAACTCAATGAGCGGCTTGAATCGTTTCAGAGCCACTTGCAGGCTGCCAGTGAAGATCATGCCGAGGATCAGTCCACAGCCCGCGACCTGAACGAACAGTTACGCGAACAGGTGGGCGGCCTGCAAATCAGTGTTCAGGACGCCTCCGACCTGACCAGTCTCAAGCAGGTACTCGACAACCGCTTTGAAGGCTTGCTCAGCACCATGGACCACTACCAGCTCAAGCGTGACGCGCGCGAGCGGGAAGTTGCCTCGCGGCTGCAGGGTCTCTCGGCCCGCGTTGCGAGCATGGAGCAGGAAGCGCTGGGTTTCAGGACTCACCTGGAAGAACAGCGCCAAAAGGCCTTGATCGACCCGCTCACCGGCCTGCCCAATCGCGCAGCCTGGGGCGAACGCCTCGAACAGGAGATGACCAGGTGGCAACACGAGAAAAACAGCCTGCTGGTGTGCATTCTGGACCTGGACCACTTCAAGCGCATAAATGACGGCTATGGCCACCTGGCGGGCGATAAAGTGCTGAAGATCGTCGCCAACGTTTTCAGGAAACGCCTGCGCAGCGACGATTTTCTTGCCCGGTTTGGCGGTGAGGAATTTGTCATGCTGCTGCCTGCGACACCTCTCGGCACCGGGCTTACGCTGCTCGACGAACTGCGCGCTGCGGTGGAGTCATGCCCGTTTCACTTCAAGGGCGAGCGCGTGACGATCACCGTATCTATTGGAGTGACGGCTTTTCGAACGGCTGAACGCAGTGACACTGCGATCAAGCGCGCCGATCAGGCGCTGTACAAGGCCAAGGAAAATGGCCGAAACAGGGTCGAACAAGGCTGACTGAAACATTTTGACCTGAACGAGCACGTCAATGCCGAAGCTATTTGCACGCATGTTGTTATGATATTGCATTTCCCGCTGACGCTGCCGATCCCATGAAACTGTATTTCTCTGCCTTTCTGCTGCTCATCCTCACTGCCTGCGCCAGTGGCCCCAGGCTGGACACCAGCCATCCATCGGTGAATTTCGATGGCCGGGTTCAGTACGTGATCATGCATTACACCTCCACTTCGATGGAGAAATCCCTCCAGCTTCTGACCCATGGCGAGGTCAGCAGCCACTATCTGATTGGCGATGACAGCAAGGCCACGATCTACAAGCTGGTCGATGAAAGTGCCCGCGCCTGGCATGCTGGCGAAAGCGAATGGGAAGGTCGTACCTGGCTTAATTCCAGCTCGATCGGCATCGAGATCGTCAACCCCGGCTTCAAGGACACACCGGCAGGCCGGTTGTGGTACCCCTACACCGAAGCACAGATCCAGTCGATCACAGTACTGCTCAAAGACATTGTCAAACGCAACAAAATCGATCCAAAACACATCATCGGCCACAGCGACATAGCGCCGACGCGCAAACAGGACCCTGGCCCGCTGTTCCCCTGGAAGCGCCTTGCTGCCGAAGGGCTCGGCATCTGGCCTGACGAACGTCTCGTTGCCCAGCATCAGGCATTGCTGGCAACCAACCTGCCAAGTATTAGCTGGTTCCAGCAACAACTGGCACGTCTGGGTTACAGCACCCCGCAGACCGGAGAGCTCGACACCGCCACGCGTCAGGTGCTGGCGGCATTCCAGATGCACTACCGCCCCGCGCGCTTCGACGGCGAACCCGATGCACAGAGCGCAGCCATCCTGCAGGTGCTTAACCGCGTCAATTAATCAGGGCACAACCTGATATTTGATGCTCTTATGAAGGGCATACAGGCAGCGCCTTCAAGGCCGTGCCGTCAAAGCGGCAACGCCATATAGAACTGCGTGCCCTGCCCCGGCCTTGAATAGACCCCCATGCGCCCGCCGTGCAGCTGGACGATCTCCTTGCACAGCGCCAGCCCGAGTCCGGCACCGCCTTTTTTGCGACCGACCTGCACGAAGGGTTCGAAGATTCGTCCCTGCTGCCCGTAGGCAATGCCCTCACCGTTGTCTTCAACGCTGATGATCGCCCGCTCGCCATGGCGCCTGGCCTGCAGACGAATCAGACCGTTCTGCGGCGTGTGCCGCAGCGCATTGTCCAGCAGGTTGTCCAGCACCCGCTCCAGCTGGGACTGATCGGCATGCAGGCGCGGCATGGGTTCCTGCATATCCAGCATCAGTACGATGTCCTGCTCAAGGGCCTTGTCCTCAAATCGCGCTCTGGCTTCTTCGAGCAAGGTTTCGATGGAGCACGGTGCCAGTTTGAGTTTCTGCAGACCGTTCTGGTAACGCGAGAAATTCAGCAGGTCATTGATGAGCTGCATAAGGCGCTGCATTTCTTCGGTGACCGTATTGAGCAGGTCGGCCTCACGGGTTTCGGGGGCGAAATGCAGGCGCTCCTGGAGAAGACCGAATGCCATGTGCATACCCGTGACAGGCGTACGCAGCTCATGCGACGCGCGCAGGACGAACTCACTGCGCACCCTCTCGAAAGCACGCTGTTCGGTGACGTCATGCAGCACCATCACCGCGCCGAGGATATGGCCTTTAGTATGACTGACCGGCGTCATGCTGTAGGTCAGCAGGCGCGATTCACCGTCGATTTCGATGGCCAGGTCTTCCGGAGCACGCTCCAGCGTCCCGCCACGCAGTACCAGATGCAATTGCTCATCCAGCTCAGGTCGGCCCAACGCATCTCCAAGGCTCTGCCCGAGGCGACTCTCGTCCCAGCCGAGCTGACGCTGAGCCACAGGGTTCAAGTGCTCCAGATGCCCTTGGCGGTCAATCATCAGCAGGCCATCGTCGATACTGTCGAGAACCGCTTGCAGACGCTGCTGGCCAGCCAGTAACTCATCAATATTGGTCGCCTGATGCTGACGCAGGGCTTCGGCCATGATGCCGAATCGCCGGGTCAACAGGTTCATCTCGGCGGCCGACGAAATGGGCAGCGTGACTTCGTAGTCCCCTTCTCCGATGCGATCGGCAGCCTTGGCCAGCGCCTCGATCGGCGCACCGAAACGCCGGGCGATACCGTGCGCAGTCACAAAGCCGATACACAGCACCGCCAGCCCGACCAGCCCCAGCAAGCCCGCGATCCATAGTGCACGATCACGGGAGTTGATTTCGGCGCTGCTGATGTTCTCCAGCGCCTTGCGATGTACAGCCAGCAAGCCGTTACGCAGGTTGTCGAAGCTGTCACTCAGCTGCGGTACGCCGCGTATGCCTCGCGCATCGTTGCCGTATTGCTTCCAGGTATCGATGAATTGCCGGTAATCGCCCTTGGTCTTTTCGAAACCATTGCGTACGTTTTGCTGGGTATCCTGTACCGAGCCCTCCTCCAGCAGCTCTTCAAACTGACTCTGGATTCTTTCCAGCTCAGCCTGATCGCGCTTGGCACCTGTCATCAATACCAGTTGATCACCCAGGTTCTGGCGCAGCTTCAAGCCCAGATCCAGAATGGCGAAGTTATGCTGGATCAGTGATTCCTGAGTCCGGGCCATTTGCATGACGCTGACGAGCCCCAGCAGCAGTCCGAGCAAAGCAACGGTGATCAGTGCCGAGATACTCAGAAAGAGGCGGGTGCGCAGTTTCATGGCCAGCTTCATTTGAGGCCTTTCACAGGTTGTACTGTTTACGTTTGCGGTAAAGCGTCGACGCATCGATACCCAGCGTCTTGGCAGCCTGATCAAGGGTTTCACTGGTCGCCAGCACGGCTCCGATGTGTGCTTTTTCAAGCTCGTCCAGGCTCAAGGCGGCGCCGACACGCGGCGCATTGTTCGCCGGTTGCTCGGCCATACCCAAGTGGCTGATCTCCACACGCTCCTGCGGACAAATGATGCTGGCACGCTCAATGACGTTGCGCAGCTCACGAATGTTGCCCGGCCAGCGGTAGTTGAGCAGCGCTGCGCGGGCCTCTTCACTGAACCCTCGGGCCGGGCGAGCGTATTCCTTGACGAAGCGCGCCAGAAACCGGTCCGCCAGGGTCAGGATGTCTTCGCTGCGCTCACGCAGGGCCGGCAGGTGCAGAGTGATCACGTTCAGGCGGTACAGCAAATCCTCACGGAAGCGTCCGCTGCGCACCATGTCTTCGAGATTCAGGTTGGTGGCGGCCAGGATACGCACATCGGCACGTCGGGTAACCGGGTCACCCACACGCTCGTATTCCTTGTCCTGAATGAAGCGCAGCAACTTGGGTTGCAGCGTCAGCGGGAAATCGCCGATCTCGTCGAGGAACAGTGTGCCGCCGTCCGCCTGATTCACACGGCCCAGAGTGCTCTCACTGGCGCCGGTGAAGGCCCCGCGACTGTGGCCGAACAGTTCGCTTTCCATCAGTTCTGCGGTGAGCGATGGGCAGTTGATCGTGACGCAGGACTTCTTTGCACGCTTGCTCCAGCCGTGAATAGCCCGAGCCAGCTCGCCTTTACCGGTCCCCGACTCACCCAGAATAAGGATGTTGGCATCGGTCACGGCAACCTGACGGGCAGTTTCCAGAATGGCCATCATTGAAGGACTGTGGGAATCCAGTCCGTCTTTAGGCTTGCGGACCTCGCCTTCCAGTGCCTCAAGACGAGCAGACAGTTGTCGCACTTCAAGCTGTTTGGCGGTCGCAAGACGCAGCTGATCCGGGCTGCACGGCTTTACCAGATAGTCGGCTGCACCCGCCTGAATGGCATCAACAGCCGTATCGACCGCAGAGTGTGCAGTCACTATGACCACACGCATCCACGGCGCCTGAATACGCATCTGCGCCAGTACATCCAGGCCGTTATCTTCACCCAGACGCAAATCGAGAAAGCACAGGTCGAAAACCTGGCGCTGCATGAGCGTGTCAGCCTGGGCTGCGCTGTTGGCAGTGGCGACACTGTAGCCTTCGTCTTCCAGACAGTACCGGAAAGTGCGGAGGATGGCGGACTCATCGTCCACAAGCAGAATACGGCCCTGATTCTCAGTGGCTGCTTCCATTTTTCCTACGCTCCTTAATGAATTGTCTCAGTTAGTCTCGGAATCATCGGGCAAGTTGCATGGTCAATTCTGATTGATTCTTCGGCATGCATGGTAGCTTTCTGAACGCCCAATGGCGAACAGCCTGATTAATCCGCGTTTATGTCGTTAAAGCCGTCCACTCGGAGACGAAATCCCATCTCAAAAGGAACGCTCATATGTTTTCACTGAAAAAGATTGCTCTGATCACCGCCGCCGCTGCGCTGCTTGGCAGCGGCCCGGTACTCGCCCAACCTGATTTGCCCACCCAACTCGCCGAGGCGCGTCAGGAAGGTTCGATCTGGACAGCTTTCGCGCTGAACAAACATCTGAGCCCGTTCAAGATCGATGTAGATGTCGACCAAGGCACTGCGACGCTGAAGGGCAAGGTCGAAAACGAGGTTGATCGTGAGCTGGCCGAACGCGTTGCTCTGGATACCAAAGGCATCGAAAAGGTCGACAACCAGTTGGAGGTAGACCCTGCCGTTGCCAGCGAGCCTGGTACGCGAACCAATATGGCCCAGCGTTTCGAAGATGCCACGCTGGTGGCGACGGTGAAATCCAAATTGCTGTGGAGCAGCGTGACTGAAGCGCTGACCATTGATGTTGATAGCAAAGATGGCGTGATCACCCTCAAAGGCCGCGCGCAAAGCCCCGAAGCCAAGGAGCTGGCGGGCAGCCTGGCAAGCAACACTGACGGCGTGGTCAGCGTCAACAACCTGATCAGCCTGAGCGCAGCCGACTCGATCGCGGCCAAGACCCAGCCCCAGGCATTGACCCCAACCGAGGAAATGAGCGACGCCTGGATCACCAGCAAGGTCAAGGCGAGCCTGATCTACAGCCGGACGCTGGACGGACTCAACATCAAAGTGGACACCAAAGCCGGTGTGGTGAGCCTGAACGGCGTGGTTGCCAACTTTGCAGAGAAGGAACTGGCTGTGGAAATCGCGCGCAACATTCGTGGCGTCAAGGGAGTGAATGGCGACGCTCTGAAGGTCATGGCGCGTAGCGCAGGCTGATCACCCAGGCGCACAACGCTGAACGCTTCGTGCAGAACGCACGATTACAAAGGTGTAATCGTGCAGCTTGCTGGTAGGACGTCTCTGCAAAACTCCGCAGGCCATTGATTTTAAAGGATTTAAATTACACCAACAAACTGGCATGCAGTCTGCAATAACCCATTCAACAAGGTCGATATACAACGACCCATCAGATTGAATGCCCACTCAGGCCAGGGGAGTTTGCAGATGAACAGCCAGCGTATTGCACAATTGCGTATCTCCCCCCTGCACATTCAGCAAGGTCTTTTTCTACTCCTTGCACTGCTTGTCACTCTGATCGCCATTCAGCAGTTCCAGCGTTGGAATCAAGCCAACGAAGCAACTCAAGCCAGACAGCAATTCATCCAGACCAGCAGCATTTCTTACCGCGGCGTAAGCGCCCCAGCGGTCAAGGATGCGTCTTCGAGCCTTCGCCCTGTCGATGGCCTGGTGTCTGTAGATGAAGTCGCACCGCAGCAAAAATGGGTTTTCTGACCCGACCTGAAAAATCGCAGCATTCACATTAAAACGGCACCAAAAAGGAGTATCACCATGTTGAGTTGGGCAATCACGTTTCTGATCATCGCCATTGTCGCTGCAGTACTGGGCTTCGGTGGTATCGCGGGCACGGCTACCGGTATCGCCAAGATCCTGTTCGTCGTCTTCCTGGTGATGTTCGTTGTGTCGTTCTTCTTCGGTCGTCGCGGTCGAGGCTGATAATGCACACGTCATTTCGCACACTGGCCGCCGCCCTGTTGATGGGCGGCAGCGCCATGGTCATGGCAGCCAATGATGGACAGTCTCGGGTCAACGAGCTTTTAAGCTCCGCTCCCGAGTACCGCACAACCTGGGCGAAGGTCGTCAAGAAGGAAGAGCGGTTGCCGGATTGGGTGATTAACCTGTCCGGAGCTTCCGAGCAGCAGATGACAGCGGCCACCGAAGACGGTGACAAGTATCTTGTCGGGCCGCTTTGCGAAACTGCCGATACGTGCAAAAGCAAACGCCTGATCGTGGCTTTCAGCCTCGACAAGGAAGATGCTTACGCCATGTTGGTTGAAGTACCTGCGGGCTTGCCTGCGGATAAATCACCAACTCGTCACGCAACTTACCGCTACCTGGGTAAGCCTGACGAGGGCATGCAAAAGCTCTTGAATGAAGAGCTGCGCAAAGACCCGAACTGGTATTGATTCAGAAGAAGGTATCGGCTTCAGAAGCCGATACCTCTCTTGCTTGTGCGGCCTGAGGAAGGTGCGCGCATGACCAAGGGGCCGGGATGCGTTGATCGAATGGATCGGCGTGACCTAGGGGTACAGGGAGTACCTCCGCCAAGGGCCGGGTCAGGCAAGCTGCCGTGCAAGTCCTCAAGAATGCGTCGACCTGTCGAACATCCTCCATGACCCGCACGGCGCTTTATGACCTTTACGATTCTTTCTAGATAGCATCCCTCGGCAGCATCAGCCCTAAAGGCAGACGCACTCGCGCCTCCAGGCCACCCCCCGAACGATTTCTCAACTCGACGTTGCCGCCGTGCATGGCAGCGATGCGCTTGACGATAGCCAGCCCCAGACCGGTCCCCTTGCCACTGCGTGCGCGATCACCGCGAATGAAAGGATTGAAGATGGTATCAAGCTCGGATGGATCGATACCTGCGCCTCTGTCCAGTACGCTCAACACTACGTACGGCGCATTTCTGTCACCGGATACATAAGCGGCCACTTCGATACCGTTACCGGCATGATGCCTGGCGTTGCCGATAAGGTTGGTCAGCAGGCGCTTCATCGATACGCGCCTCAGCGGGAAGGGCGGGATCGGTTCCAGACACAGACGGATGCTATCTTCATCGTTATTGAAGGGTGCAACCACGTCGCGCACCAGATGCCCCAGATCGACTTCTTCAATCTCTTCGTCACGCCCATCGCGAATGAACGCCAGGAACTGGTCAAGAATGGCATCCATGTCCTCGATATCCCGCACCATGCCTTCGGAGAACTCATTGTCGTTCATCAGCTCCAGAGACAGGCGCAGACGCGTCAGTGGTGTACGCAAGTCATGGGAGACGCCAGCCAGCATCAGTTCGCGCTCCTGCCCAGCCTGCTCGACGTCTTCGGCCATCTGATTGAAGGCCCGATAGACTTCGGTCATCTCACTGGGTGTGTCACTGACCGGCAAGCGTACGCTGCGCCCCTGCCCCAGCTGTCGAGCCGCAAAGACCAGACGCTTGAGCGGCTGATTCAATTGACGCACAAAAATCCAAGCCGACGCTGTGGAGAGCAACCCGATGGCCAGGAACCAGCCCAGCACACTCCAGATTTTCTGGCCGCGTAATGGGTGCGGATAAAGCGGTACTTTCAGCCAGCCATCCCCAAGGCTCGGCGCCCTGACCCAGAGCGCGGGCGGTGCGTGCACACGCAAACGCACTTCCGTATCGGCACCCAGCTCGGCCTGCATCTGCCGCTGGTAGATCTCACTGTACGGCCAGTGCTGCTCACCTTCCGGCACGCCACCGCCCACGACTCGAATCAGACCGGCCGCTTCGGCAATCGCCTCACGATCATTTTCATCGGCTGCCCAATACGCTCGCAGCGTCAGCGCAACGCCGTGGCTGTATTGCCTGTCGACCAGCACGTCTTCGTTCATCAACAGATAAACCAGCGTCAGGGCCTTGGAAAACAGCACGACGATGAGCACCAGCCAGAGCGTGCGAGAGAAAAAGCTTTGCGGAAACCAGAGCGGAGTCTTCATAACTGCAGCCATACACTTTGCAAGGCGAGCGAGGCTCGCAGGTTTGCCGAACGCGGGCCGGACCCGATGGACGAACGCAAAAAACCAGTACGCCGATAACCTTGAAAGAGATTATCGACGTAACTGGCGGGAATGACGGACTTCTGTGCTGACAACCGGCTTATCAGCGATTACCGGCACCATCCGGAACGAATACATAGCCTACGCCCCAGACGGTCTGGATATAGCGGGGCTTGGAAGGATCCGGCTCGATCAGGCGACGCAGACGGGAAATCTGTACGTCGATGGATCGCTCCAGCGCATCCCACTCCCGGCCGCGGGCCAGGTTCATCAGCTTGTCGCGGGTCAGCGGCTCGCGAGCGTGCATGACCAGAGCCTTGAGTACCGCGAATTCACCCGTGGTCAGCATATGCACCACGTCGCCACGCTTGAGTTCGCGGGTTGCCAGGGACAGCTCGTAGTCGCCGAAACTGACCGACTCGTCTTCACTGCCGGGCGCGCCGGGTACAGGCGCAGCCTGACGACGCAGAACAGCCTTGACCCGCGCCATCAACTCGTCCGGGTTGAACGGCTTGGCCAGGTAATCGTCAGCACCCAGTTCGAGCCCCTTGATGCGGCTCAGCTCATCGCCCTTGGCGGTCAGCATGATGATCGGTACCTGATTGTTCGCGGCTCGCAGACGACGGCAGGCTGAAAGGCCGTCCTCTCCGGGCAGCATCAAGTCCAGCACCACAAGGTTGAACACCTCGCGGGCCAATAGTCGGTCCATTTGCTCCACGTTTGCCACGGCGCGGGCCCGGTAGCCCTTGCTGGTGAAAAAACGTTCCAGGAGACTGCTCAGCCCCGGATCGTCATCGACAATAAGGATTTTTTCGCCTTCAGCATTTTGTGCGGTGCTGCTCATCGGATGCTCCTCTGATCTCGGGGCGCATTATGGCGTAGCTGCGGTGATGCGCACCTTGTGCATTGTTAGCAGATTTTACTGGAGGCGGCACTTGTGCAGGCTTTTTCGCCGAAAAAAGACCACATTTGTCGGCCGATCCCCTAATCCGCCTTCGCCGGGTATAATGCGCCGCCTTCAAAGTCAGGCAATGCTGGCCTTGTGGCGGTTCGCCAGCGCTGAAAATAAATGCTGGCGGACGATATTCAGGCAAGGCAATTCGTACATAGCCCAGTTTTTTGCTCACAACTCCAGGTGGTTTTATGGACAGCATCAACAGCCGCATCGCCGAAGAACTCGGCGTACGCCCACAACAGGTCGCAGCGGCCGTAGCACTACTGGATGAAGGCTCGACCGTGCCCTTCATTTCCCGCTACCGCAAGGAAGTGACCGGCAGTCTTGATGACACGCAATTGCGCCATCTGGAAGAACGCCTGCGCTATCTGCGTGAGCTGGATGACCGGCGTGTCAGCATTCTTGCCAGCATTGAAGAGCAAGGCAAGCTGACCCCGGAGCTGGCTCGCGACATCAAGCTGGCCGACACCAAGACCCGCCTTGAAGATTTGTACCTGCCTTATAAGCAGAAACGTCGCACCAAGGGCCAGATCGCCCTTGAAGCCGGTCTGGGCGAGCTGGCCGACGGCCTGTTCAACGACCCGACCCTGACCCCGGACGCCGAAGCAGCCCGTTTTGTCGACGCCGAGAAAGGCGTGGCCGATGTCAAAGCTGCGCTGGAAGGCGCCAAGTACATCCTGATGGAGCGCTTCGCCGAAGACGCATCGTTGCTCGACAAGTTGCGCAGCTTCCTCAAACAGGAAGCAGTAATCAGCGCACGCGTGGTGCCGGGCAAGGAAGAGGAAGGTGCCAAGTTCCGCGATTATTTCGAACACGACGAGCCGCTCAAGAGCATGCCTTCGCACCGCGCACTGGCGATTTTCCGCGGCCGCAACGAAGGTTTTCTCAGCTCCGCACTGAAAGTCGGTGAAGAACTGCCGGGTGCCATGCACCCTTGCGAACTGATGATCGGTGAACGCTTCGGCATCCAGAACCAGAACCGCCCTGCAGACAAATGGCTGGCCGAGGTGGTGCGCTGGACCTGGAAGGTCAAGTTGTACAGCCACCTGGAAACCGACCTGCTGGGCGAGCTGCGCGACGGCGCGGAAACCGAAGCCATCAACGTTTTCGCCCACAACCTGCACGACCTGCTACTCGCCGCCCCGGCTGGTCAACGCGCCACACTGGGCCTGGACCCGGGCCTGCGCACCGGCTGCAAGGTCGCTGTGGTGGACGCAACCGGCAAGCTGCTCGACTACGCGACCGTTTACCCGCATGTGCCGAAGAACCAGTGGGATCAGACCATTGCCGTGCTGGCTGCCCTGTGCGCCAAGCACTCGGTCGACCTGATCGCTATCGGCAACGGCACCGCCAGCCGCGAAACCGACAAGCTGGCCGCCGACCTGATCAAAAAATACCCAGGTCTGAAAATGACCAAGGTCATGGTTTCCGAAGCAGGCGCATCGGTTTATTCCGCGTCGGAACTGGCCGCCAAGGAATTCCCGGACCTCGACGTATCGATCCGTGGCGCAGTCTCCATCGCCCGTCGCTTGCAGGACCCGCTCGCCGAGCTGGTGAAAATCGATCCGAAGTCCATTGGTGTCGGTCAGTATCAGCATGACGTCTCGCAGCTCAAACTGGCGCGCGGCCTGGACGCGGTGGTTGAAGACTGCGTGAATGCTGTGGGCGTGGACGTGAACACCGCTTCGGTAGCATTGCTGGCGCGGATTTCCGGCCTTAACACCACACTGGCGCAGAACATCGTTGCGCATCGCGATGAAAACGGCGCGTTCAAGACGCGTGCAGCGCTGAAGAAAGTCAGTCGTCTGGGCGAAAAGACCTTTGAGCAGGCCGCAGGCTTCCTGCGCGTGATGACCGGTGACAACCCGCTGGACTCTTCTGCCGTTCACCCGGAAGCCTACCCGCTGGTACAGCGTATTGCGGCAGAAACCGACCGCGATATTCGCTCGCTGATTGGCGATGCGAGCTTTCTCAAACGCCTGGACCCGAAGAAATTCACCGACGAGACTTTTGGTCTGCCGACCGTGACCGACATTCTGCAGGAACTCGAAAAACCGGGTCGCGACCCGCGTCCGGAGTTCAAGACGGCAGAGTTTCAGGACGGTGTCGAAGAACTCAAGGACCTGCAACCGGGCATGATTCTCGAAGGCGTGGTCACCAACGTCACCAATTTCGGTGCATTCGTCGATATCGGCGTGCATCAGGACGGTCTGGTACACATCTCGGCACTGTCCGAGAAGTTCATCAAGGACCCGCGTGAAGCGGTCAAGGCCGGCGATGTGGTGAAAGTGAAAGTCATGGAAGTCGACATTCCGCGCAAACGCGTCGGCCTGTCGATGCGCATGAGTGACACGCCTGGCGAGAAGGTCGACGGCGCACGCGGTGCCCGTCCAGGTTCTTCGCCTCGCCAGCAGAACAGCGCCCCGCGCAAGGAAACCCCTGCACCCGCGCCCATCAACAACGCAATGGCTTCGCTGTTTGCCAATGCCAAGCAGTTGAAGAAGCGCTGATGGATATTCCTGAAGATCTGACCCAAAGCGCTTACTTCAAGATGCTCGGCTGCGAACTGCGGCGTCTGGACGAAGGCGTGGCGGAGGTTGCGTTGCCGCTGGAGGCGCATCTGCGCAATCGCGGCAACGTGATGCACGGCGGGGCAATCTTCAGTCTGGTCGATATCGCCATGGGGCTGGCCTGTTCCAGCTCCCATGGTTTCGACCAGCGCAGCGTGACCATCGAGTGCAAGATCAACTACGTGCGTGGCGTCTCCGAAGGCGAAGTCCTGTGCATCGCCAAGGTGCTGCACGCGGGTCGTCGCACGCTGGTGGTCGAGGCTGAAGTCGTTCAGGGCGACAAACTCGTCGCCAAAGCCCAGGGCACATTCGCAGTCATCTAGACTGCGTTAAAGGCTGATGAAAGCAATCACTGTGAACAGAACCTAGCCGTATCGACATCATTTAGGTTAATTTCGGCACCATTAGCGTGGTGCCGAGTCCATTTGGGTGGTACGACATAGAGCAGTGATTGTGAACAGGCGCTACAGACCAACCAGGCGACTACGCCAGTTCCTTTCTTCACCCTTGTAGACCGTCAAGTCCACCCCCATATCGGGGCGACCGATGCGTGAAGGATTACACCTTGAGCGAACTTTTAAACCGTCGTCTTGCATTGCTCGGCGAGCGCAACAACCTCTCTCTGCTGGAGCAGTGCCTGCACGGTATCGAGCGCGAGTGCCTGCGCGTTACTGCAACGGCAGAACTGGCACAGACGCCTCACCCGCAAGCTCTGGGTGCTGCACTGACCAACGGTCAGGTCACGACCGACTATTCCGAATCGCTGCTGGAGTTCATCACGCCTGCGCTGAAGAATCCGGCCGAGACCATCGACAGCCTGGACAAGATCCATCGCTTCGCCTACAGCAAGCTGGGCGACGAGTTGCTCTGGAGCCCGTCGATGCCCTGCCCGCTGCCCGATGAAGAGCATATACCGATTGCCTATTACGGCACGTCGAACATTGGCAAGCTCAAATACGTGTACCGCAAGGGCCTGGCGCTGCGCTATGGCAAGACCATGCAGTGCATCGCTGGCATTCATTACAATTTCTCGTTGCCGGAAGACGCCTGGGCGCTGCTCAAGCAGACCGAAGACTTCGCTGGCGACGCGCGCGACTACCAATCGCATTCCTACATCGCGCTGATCCGTAACTTCCGCCGCTACAGCTGGCTGCTGATGTACCTGTTCGGTGCTTCGCCAGCGCTGGATGCGGGCTTCCTGCGCGGCCGCCAACATCAACTGGAACAGCATTTCGACGCCGATACCCTGTATCTGCCGTACGCCACCAGCCTGCGTATGAGCGATCTGGGCTATCAAAGCGACGCCCAGGCCGACCTGACCCCTTGCTACAACGACTTGGTCAGCTACACGGACAGCCTGCGCAAGGCCGTGGCAACGCCTTATAAGCCTTACGTCGATGTCGGCACTCATGACCAGAACGGCGAGTGGATTCAGCTAAACACCAACGTGCTGCAGATTGAGAACGAGTACTACTCCAACATTCGCCCCAAGCGTGTGACCTATAGCGGCGAGCGCCCTATTCAGGCGCTGGTGGCCCGTGGTGTGCAGTACGTCGAGGTACGCTGCCTGGACATCAACCCGTTCCTGCCTACCGGCATCAGCCTGGAGCAATCACGCTTCATCGATGCGTTCGTGCTGTACTGCGCGCTTGAGGAAAGCCAGCAACTGGCCAGCCATGAGTGTTCCAATGCAAGCTCGAACTTCCTGGCAGTGGTCAAGGAAGGTCGCCGTCCGGGCCTGAACCTGCTGCGCAACAACAGCCCTGTTGATCTCAAGACCTGGGCAACCGAGCTGCTGGAAAAAATCACACCGATTGCCCGACTGCTGGATCAGGCCCAGGGCATCGACGAGCACATCAAGTCGATTGCCGTGCAACAGGCAAAGATCGACGATGCGTCGCTCACACCTTCGGCCCAGGTGCTGGCCAGCATGAAAGCGCATAACGAGGGCTTTACTGCTTTCTCTTTGCGCCAGAGCCAGGCCCACGCCGAATACTTCCGCACTCACCCGCTGAGCGCTCAGGAACAGGCAGATTTCGAAGCCCAGGCCAAAACCTCGATCGAAGAACAGGCCGAACTGGAAGCGACCGAGGAAGTGGTGGAGTTCGACACGTTCGTGGGGTCGTATCAGGCGAGCATTCTGTCGATCAGCAACTGATCGTGCAATTACTGTGGGGAGCTTGCTCTCGAAGGTGCCGGTGCAGGCGCGACTATCGTGCGGCGCTCTGCGTCGCATGCCTTTCTGGACGCTCCGCGTCCTCTTGACGACGCAGAGCGTCGAGAACTGCATTCCCACGCTGGAGCGTGAGGAACGATCATCTCAACTATCGTGCCCAATGCTCTGCGCTTCTGCCCGAAGGGCGTGGGTGAGCTTGCTCACTCCCACAAAATATAGCCAAGAGTGCTCTGCGTCCGCCCCCAGGCTTAAATCGCCTTTTCGAAGATCTTCGAATTACGCTGGTAGTTGTACAGCGACGCGCGGGCGCTTGGCAGGCGGTCGACGCTGCTGGGCTCGAAGCCACGCTCACGGAACCAGTGCGCGGTACGGGTGGTGAGGACGAACAGGGTCTTGATACCCAGCGCTCTGGCGCGGTTTTCAATGCGCTCCAGCAACTCGTCCCCGCGCCCACCGTGGCGATATTCCGGATTGACGGCCAGGCATGCCAGTTCGCCTGACTCCGAGTCTGCAATCGGGTACAGCGCCGCGCAGGCAATGATCAGTCCTTCCCGCTCGACCACGCTGAACTGAGTGATCTCGCGCTCCAGCACTTCGCGGGAACGACGTACCAGAATGCCCTGCTCTTCCAGCGGCGTGATCAGGTCCATCAAGCCGCCGACGTCCTCAATGGCCGCTTCGCGCACCAGCTCGAACTGCTCCTGCGCAACCAGCGTACCGCCACCGTCGCGGGTAAACAGCTCGGTCAGCAGTGCGCCATTCTCGGCATAGCTGACGATATGGCTGCGCGCCACGCCACCGCGGCAGGCCTCGGCCGCTGCATCGAGCAATTCAGCCTGATAGTTGGCGCCCAGACGCTGCAAGTGCGCAGGCACCTGTTGCGGACGCAGCTCGCGCACCAGTCGGCCCTGCTCGTCCAGCAACCCGGTTTCAGCACCGAACAGCAGCAGTTTGTCGGCAGCCAGATCAATGGCCGCGCGCGTGGCGACGTCTTCACAGGCCAGATTGAAAATCTCGCCGGTCGGTGAATAACCCAGCGGCGACAGCAGCACGATATGACGCTCATCCAGCAGGCGATTGATGCCCTTGCGGTCAACCCGACGCACTTCGCCGGTGTGCTGATAATCGACACCTTCCAGCACGCCGATAGGCCGCGCAGTTACCACGTTGCCACTGGTCACCCGCAGCCGCGAGCCCTGCATCGGTGAAGCAGCCATGTCCATCGACAGGCGCGCCTCGATCGAAATGCGTAGTTGACCCACAGCATCGATCACGCACTCCAGGGTTTCGGTATCGGTGATGCGCATGTCGCGATGGTAACGCGGCGTAATGCCGCGCTGGGCCAGACGGCTTTCGATCTGTGGGCGCGAGCCGTGCACCAGCACCAGTCGCACACCCAGGCTGTGCAGCAGCACCAGGTCGTGGACGATATTGCCGAAGTTAGGGTGCGCAACGCCGTCGCCGGGCAGCATGACGACGAAGGTGCAATCACGGTGAGCATTGATGTACGGAGACGCGTGGCGAAGCCAGTTGACGTATTCGGGCATGACAACAAGAGCCTGTAGAGAAAATGGACGAAGAGAAAAAGCACGCACAACGGTGTGGTGGTTATCGTCGGGACAGGCTTGGCAACACGCGCAATCTCCTTGTATTCAACGTTGGTAATACCGGGCTCACTGGGGAGTCAGGCAATAATGTTCGATCAATTGACGTAACAGACGCACTGTAGGGTCCAGACGTGACATTTCGAGGTATTCCCCCGGCTGATGCGCACAAGCGATATCGCCCGGGCCGAGCACCAGCGTTTCACAGCCAAGGCGCTGAAGATAAGGCGCTTCGGTGCCGAATGCTACTGCTGCAGCCGTATGACCGGTCAGTCGTTCAGCAACGCGCACAAGTTCAGCGTCAGCAGCCTGTTCGAAGGGCGCACACTCGGGGAACAGCGGCGCATAGTCGATCCGTACCTGGTGCAGCTCGGCCAGCGGCTCAAGCTTATGGCGAATGGCTGCCCGCAGCACCTCCGGGTCCATGCCCGGCAATGGGCGCAGGTCGAATTCCAGCGAGCACTGGCCACAAATCCGGTTCGGGTTGTCGCCACCATGAATGCAGCCCAGGTTCAAGGTCGGTTGCGGCACCGTGAACTGCGGGTTGCGGTATTGCGCCTGCCATTGCGTGCGCAGACCCTTGAGTTCGCTGATCGCGTCGTGCATGGCCTCCAGCGCGCTGTGGCCAAGGCTCGGGTCTGAAGAATGGCCGCTGCGCCCGAGGATGTGGATGCGTTCCATCATTACGCCTTTGTGCAGGCGAATCGGCTTGAGCCCGGTCGGCTCTCCGATAACTGCTGCGCGGCCCAGCGGACGTCCGGCCTCTGCCAGCGCGCGGGCGCCAGCCATCGAGCTTTCTTCATCGCAGGTGGCGAGGATCAGCAGAGGCTGTTTGAACGGCTGATCGATAAGCCCACGCACCGCCTCGATGATCAGCGCAAAGAAGCCTTTCATGTCGCAGCTGCCCAGCCCGACCCAGCGGCCATCGACTTCGGTGAGCTTCAACGGGTCGGTTTTCCACAGCGCTTCGTCGAAAGGTACGGTGTCGCTGTGGCCCGCCAGTACCAGACCGCCAGGGCCTGTTCCGTAGGTCGCCAGCAGATTGAACTTGCCGGGGGAAACCTGCTGGATGTCGCAGGCAAAACCCAGATCCCCGAGCCATCCGGCGAGCAGGTCAATGACAGGCCGGTTGGTCTGGTCCAGAGAAGGCTGCGTGCAGCTCACCGAGGGTGCGGCGATCAAGGCGGCGAACTGGTCTTTCATGGACGGCAACGGCATGGACGCTTCCTGTAATCAAGACGAAACACGGCCCATCATAGGGCCATAGCAACCCAGGAATAAACCGTTTCGGGCCATGTCCTGTACACTGACGGCCTTAGCAGCCGTTCAGTCATGGGCTGCGCTCCCGTTTATCAGTATCAGCGTTTGGATTCCCCCGGCCATGCAAAAAGAAACAGAAATCAAACTCCGCGTCAGCCGCGAGACCCTCGCTGCACTGCGCGAACACCCGTTGCTCAAGAAACGCAACAAGAGTGGCTGGGAGCGCCTTGAACTGTCGAACCAGTATTTCGATACCCCCGAGGGCGAGCTGGCACAGGCCAAAGTCGCCCTGCGCATCCGTCGCGATGGCGATCAGATCATCCAGACCATGAAGACGCGCGGGCAAAGTGTTGCCGGCCTGTCCGAGCGCAATGAATACAACTGGGATCTGAGCAAAGCCAAGCTCGACCTGAAAAAGCTCGAAGGCGATTGCTGGCCCGAGCAATTGGCCGGGCTGGACAAGAAAACCATCAAGCCGTTGTTCACCACCGATTTCATCCGTGAAAAGGCCGAAATTGCCTGGGGTCGTGGCAAGGCCAAAGTGGTGATCGAAGCTGCGTTGGACCTGGGCCAGGTGGTTGCGGGCAAGCAGAAGGAAGAAATCTGCGAGCTGGAGCTTGAGCTGCGCGAAGGCGAACCTGCCGCGCTGCTGGAACTGGCCGCCGAGCTGGCAGCGACGCTGCCGTTGATGCCGTGTGACATCAGCAAGGCGGAACGCGGTTATCGCTTGCTTGATGCCAGCAGTTACTCGCTGAGTCTGCCCGCGCCCGCCCTGAACGCTGAAACTCCGCTCGACGAGGCCTACTCGGCGCTGGCCTGGCACCTGCTGGGCAGCAGCCAGCGTCTGGCTGAGCAATACCGTTTCAACGGTCACTGGCGCTTGCTGCAGGACTGGGTCGAGATGCTCGCCGAGTTGCGTGCCCTGACCAGCAGCCTTGGCCAGGCCGCGCCACGTACCTCGACCGCGCAACTGCGTACCTCGCTGGACGCGTTGCTGGAGGACTGGCGCCCGCTGGTTCAGGCCGGGCAGGAAGATGCCGATGTACGCGGTGCCGCCCACGAGCAGTTTCTGGAAGAGTTGCAGGACACCCGTTGGGGCGAGTTCTCGCTGAACACTTCGCGCTGGTTGCTGGCGCGCAGCTGGACCACAGGGCGCAACACCCGCGGCAATCGTCAGGGCGCTGCGCTGTTGAGCAGCTGGCTGCCGCGCCTGCTGGGTGAAGAAGCTACTTCGCTGCAACTAAGCCGCTATCAGCAGCAACCGGAAGACCTGGCCGAACAACTACCGCGCATCGAGCGCATCCAGGCCTGGCTGCACTGGGCACGCGGCGCGCTGGACCTGCCGGAGCTGGACCGCCTGTACGGCGAACTACGCAAGCTGGAAGAGCTGGCCAATCTGGACATCAGCGATGAAGTCCTTGATGCACGCGTGCAACAGGCAATCACCGTATTCCAGAGCCGCGCGTGGAAAACCCTGCTGCGCTTGTAAGGGCTGGATTTCGTGGCGTTGATTATCGTCCCCACGCTCCGCGTCCGATCTTGAACATGTGGTGCGGCGCAAACTTGTGACGCAGAGCGTCACGAACTGCATGCCAACGCGGAGCATTGGCACGATAGTCATCTTGATGCGTAGGTTAACTATCGTTCCACGCTCCAGCGTGAGAATGCCGTTCTGGACGCTCTGCGTCCGATCTTGAGCATGCGGCGCGGCGCAAACTTGTGACGCAGAACGTCACGAACTGCATTCCAACGCGGAGCATTGGCACGATAGTCATCTTGATGCGTAGGTTAACTATCGTTCCCACGCTCCGCGTGGGGACGCCGTTCTGGACGCTCTGCGTCCGGTCTTGAGTATTCGGTGCGGCGCAAACTTGTGACGCAGAGCGTCACGGACTGCATGCCAACGCGGAGCATTGGCACGATAGTCATCTTGATCCTTAGGTTAACTATCGTCCCCACGCTCCGCGTGGGGACGCCGTTCTGGACGCTCCGCGTCCGATCTTGAGTGTGCGGCGCGGCGCAAACTTGTGACGCAGAGCGTCACGAACTGCATGCCAACGCGGAGCATTGGCACGATAGTCATCTTGATGCGTAGGTTAACTATCGTTCCCACGCTCCGCGTGGAGACGCCGTTCTGGACGCTCTGCGTCCGATCTTGAGTATTCGGTGCGGCGCAAACTTGTGACGCAGAGCGTCACGAACTGCATGCCAACGCGGAGCATTGGCACGATAGTCATCTTGATACGTCAGTTAACTATCGTTCCCACGCTCCGCGTGGGGACGCCGTTCTGGACGCTCTGCGTCCGATCTTGAGTATTCGGTGCGGCGCAAACTTGTGACGCAGAGCGTCACGAACTGCATGCCAACGCGGAGCATTGGCACGATAGTCATCTTGATGCGTAGGTTAACTATCGTTCCCACGCTCCGCGTGGAGACGCCGTTCTGGACGCTCTGCGTCCGATCTTGATTATTCGGTGCGGCGCAAACTTGTGACGCAGAGCGTCACGAACTGCATGCCAACGCGGAGCATTGGCACGATAGTCATCTTGATGCGTAGGTTAACTATCGTTCCCACGCTCCGCGTGGGGACGCCGTTCTGGACGCTCTGCGTCCGATCTTGAGTATTCGGTGCGGCGCAAACTTGTGACGCAGAGCGTCACGAACTGCATGCCAACGCGGAGCATTGGCACGATAGTCATCTTGATGCGTAGGTTAACTATCGTTCCCACGCTCCGCGTGGGGACGCCGTTCTGGACGCTCTGCGTCCGATCTTGAGTATTCGGTGCGGCGCAAACTTGTGACGCAGAGCGTCACGAACTGCATGCCAACGCGGAGCATTGGCACGATAGTCATCTTGATGCGTAGGTTAACTATCGTTCCCACGCTCCGCGTGGGGACGCCGTTCTGGACGCTCTGCGTCCGATCTTGAGTATTCGGTGCGGCGCAAACTTGTGACGCAGAGCGTCACGAACTGCATGCCAACGCGGAGCATTGGCACGATAGTCATCTTGATGCGTAGGTTAACTATCGTTCCCACGCTCCGCGTGGGGACGCCGTTCTGGACGCTCTGCGTCCGATCTTGAGTATTCGGTGCGGCGCAAACTTGTGACGCAGAGCGTCACGAACTGCATGCCAACGCGGAGCATTGGCACGATAGTCATCTTGATGCGTAGGTTAACTATCGTTCCCACGCTCCGCGTGGGGACGCCGTTCTGGACGCTCTGCGTCCGATCTTGAGCATGCGGGATGGTCAAAAGCGCACGTTCAGCCACCCTGGCGCAGCAGCGGCAGGCTGGTGGTGGATTTGATCTCGGACAGCGCCACTGTCGAGTTCACTTCCTGAATGCCGGGCACCAGCGACAGCTTTTCGAAGAAGAACCGCTCGTATGCCTCGATATCCGGCGTCACGATGCGCAGCAGAAAATCCACCGCCCCCATCAGTACATAGCACTCCAACACCTCCGGGAAGCCACGAATCGAGTCGGTGAACTCGGTGAAGTTGGAGCGCCCGTGGGCGTTAAGTTTTACCTCGGCGAAAATCTGTGTGTTCAGGCCGATTTTCTTGCGATCCAGCAACGCAACCTGACGACGAATGACCCCCTCATCCTTGAGCCGCTGAATGCGCCGCCAACAAGGCGATTGCGAGAGGCCGACCTGCTCGGCAATCTGCGCGCTGGAGAGCGACGCGTCCTCTTGTAGCAGCGCCAGAATCTTGCGGTCGTAAACGTCCAGCTCGGTTTGCATAATTAATTTTCCGCATTGGCTCTTTACGCATTAACAAGTCCAATCAAGCCTAATCCAGATGATGATGGACCAGAAATTTCTTTTTTGGCATGTAAAGATTCTCCCACTGTTCTGGAGTATCCACATGCCTGACCTTGAAGCCGTTACCGCCCCTTTGCAGCGTCCCGACAACTGGTCATCCAGTAAGGCGGCATGCTGTGCGCGCTACCAAATTGTTGCCGCAGCCGAGCCGGCGCTGCTTTGTCAGGTGTTGAACCTGTTTGCAATGCAGTACCTGATTCCCGACCAGCTCAGTGTGGCGCGACAAGAGCAGACGCTGCTCATCGGCCTGCAAGTTGCCAGCCTGAGCTGGCACAGAGCGCAGGTGATCGGCGAAAAAATGCGCAACCTGATCGATGTCTGCTCGGTGGAGGTCGAACAGGTCGACGTGCAGAACAGCCCACAAACACATGTGGCGCTGGCGACCGGCTGAATCAATTTAGCCGCTCCGGTAATTCCCGGTCGCATAGAACGAGTAACGCTGTCACGCTTGGCGTCTACTCTTGTTCATCGCCCAATGACGAATTGCCTCAAGGAGCGCACATGGCAGCCCTGGCCCCCTCTTCACAGGATCGCTGGCTTGATCTGAATGATGTGCTGCGAGATCTGGTTGCCGAAGGCTATCTCGGCCAGGACGACGCAGAAACGGCACTCACCCAGCGTCGCAGTGCGGTGAACATCCAGCTGCATCCTCTCGAATTTCTCGCTTCGCTGCAGTTTGACGACTTGAAGCGGCCTGGCAAGAAGCTCGACCTGGAAACCCTGACCGCTTGGCTGGCCAAAGCCTGTGGCCAGCCCTACATGCGCATCGACCCGCTGAAAATCAATGTGGCAGCCGTCACGCCATTGATGTCCTACGCCTTTGCCCAGCGCCACAAGATTCTGGCCGTGGCGGTTGACCGCGAGTCGGTGACCATCGCCAGCGCCCAACCCTACGTGCGCTCCTGGGAAGGCGATCTTGCGCATGTGCTCAAGCTGCAGATCAAGCGTGTGGTCGCCAACCCGACAGACATTCAACGCATGGCGATGGAGTTTTTCAGGCTGGCCAAGTCGGTCAGCGGTGCCAGCGCGTCCGATCAGAAAATGAGCAACATGGGCAACTTCGAACAGTTGCTCAAGCTTGGTGCCAGTGATCAGGAGCCGGACGCCAACGACGCGCACATCGTCAATATCGTCGACTGGCTGTTCCAGTACGCATTTCAGCAGCGCGCCAGCGATATTCATATCGAGCCGCGCCGCGAACAGGGCACCGTGCGGTTTCGCATCGACGGGGTGCTGCATAACGTTTACCAGTTTCCGGCGCAGGTGATCATGGCGATTGTCAGCCGCCTGAAAAGCCTTGGCCGGATGAACGTCGCTGAAAAACGTAAACCGCAGGACGGACGGGTCAAAACCACCACACCCGAGAATCGCGAAGTGGAGCTGCGCCTATCGACCCTGCCGACGGCGTTCGGCGAAAAGATGGTCATGCGGATCTTCGACCCCGAGGTGCTGCTCAAGGACTTCGACCAGTTGGGCTTTTCCAGTGATGATCTGCGTCGCTGGCAGGAAATGACCCGTCAGCCCAACGGCATCATCCTGGTCACTGGCCCGACCGGTTCGGGCAAGACCACCACGCTGTACACCACCCTCAAGAAACTGGCGACCTCCGAGGTCAACCTGTGCACCATCGAAGACCCCATCGAGATGGTCGAGCCGGCCTTCAACCAGATGCAGGTGCAGCACAACATTGATCTGAACTTTGCCGCTGGCGTGCGCGCCTTGATGCGACAAGACCCGGATATCATCATGATCGGCGAAATTCGCGACCTGGAGACGGCTGAAATGGCCATTCAGGCGGCACTCACCGGGCATTTGGTGCTGTCGACGCTGCACACCAACGATGCACCCAGCGCCATCAGTCGCATGCTCGAGCTGGGTGTGCCGCATTACCTGCTCAAGGCGACCATCCTTGGCGTCATGGCCCAGCGTCTGGTGCGGACCCTGTGTCCGCACTGCAAGGCTCCGATCAACCTGAATGAAACCGACTGGCAAACCCTGACCCGCCCGTGGCAGGCCCCCGTACCGCCCGGCGCGCATCAGGCGGTCGGTTGTGTGGAATGTCGCGATACCGGCTATCGGGGCCGCGCCGGGGTTTACGAGATCATGGTCATGTCCGACAACATCAAGGCGTTGATTTCTGCGGACCTGGACCTGACTGCCATGCGTCGTCAGGCCTTCAAGGAAGGGACGCGCAGTTTGCGTCTGTCCGGTGCCCAGAAAGTCTCGGCAGGGCTGACTACACTTGAGGAAGTGCTGCGAGTGACACCGCAGAGCGAGCAACGCTGATCAGGGTTGAAAGCGTTGTTCCAGATGGCTGTGCATCGTGGTGAACCAGCTAAAGTGAACTACTTGGTACACCTTGATTGAACTAGTTCGTGGCTTTGGCTATCCAACCCCTCAGAACAACCACAGTTGGAGTAACTCATCATGCGTCTCAAGTTTGCTGTCGCCACCGTAGCCTTGCTTTCCATCCCAATGGGTTCAGCGATGGCTGACACCTTCTGGCGTAATGTGCTGTCTTCCGGTGCAACCACCGGCTCGACTTACCTGACCTTCAAGGATCACAAGCTGATCGTTGCCGCCCAAGACGACGCAGGCAGCTTCGTCGCCAGCGACGGTGGCATTCGCGGTCCGTTTCTGGAAGCGGCCATCGAGCAGGTGCGCAAAGACAATCCAGGCCTGAAAGCCACCGACATGGAACTGGCCAACGCGATCCTGGATAAGAATCTGGTCGCTGAAAACCAGTAAGTCTTGCCGATTAGCTTCGCGCATAAAAAATGCCGCTCCATGAGCGGCATTTTTGTGAGCGGCAATCGGTTATTCGCCGATAGCGCTCTTGTACCCGGCTGCATCCAGCAGCTTGGCCAGCTCGCCGCTGGCGTCGCTTGGCTTGAGCTTGAAGATCCAGGCGTCGTACGGATCACTGTTGAGCGACTCGGGCGAATCGCCCAGTGCTTCATTGACCTCGACCACCTCGCCAGCAACCGGCGAGTAGATATCCGAAGCAGCCTTTACCGACTCGACGACACCGGCGGTGTCACAGGCAGCGAACACTTTGCCGATTTCCGGCAGCTCGACGAAGACCACATCGCCCAGTGCTTCCTGTGCATGGTCCGAGATGCCGACGGTCACGGTGCCATCTGCTTCAAGACGTGCCCATTCATGACTTTCGGCGAAACGCAGCTCGGCGGGAATATTGCTCATTTAGTCATCCTCAACATCGGGTCAGCGGAAAACCCGCCATAGGTTAAATCAGGGTCTTGCCGTGGCGCACAAACGCTGGCTGCACCACCCGCACCGGATACCACTTGCCGCGGATTTCCACCTCGGCCCGGTCAGCGGTTGCCATCGGAACGCGCGCCAGAGCAATGGATTTGCTCAGCGTAGGAGAGAAACTACCACTGGTGATCTCTCCTTCGCCAATTTCTGCGACACGTACCACCTGATGCGCCCGTAAAACGCCGCGCTCTTCGAGCACCAATCCCACGAGTTTGAAGGCGGTTCCTTCAGCCCGTTCGCTCTCCAACGCCTTGCGACCGATAAAATCACGGTCGGCAGGCTCCCAGGCAATGCTCCAGGCCATATTCGACGCCAGCGGTGAAACATGCTCGCCGATGTCCTGACCATACAGGTTCATGCCTGCCTCCAGACGCAACGTATCGCGAGCGCCCAGACCGATCGGGGAGATACCCGCGCCGACCAGTTCATTGAAAAAACGCTGGGCCTCTTCGGCAGGCAGCATGATTTCCAGGCCGTCTTCACCGGTATAACCGGTGCGCGCGATGAACCAGTCGCCATCATCAAGACCTTCAAACGGCTTGAGCTGGTGGATCAGTTCGGCGCGGGCGCTTGAAACCAGCTCGGCGATACGGGTTCTGGCCTTTGGCCCCTGAATCGCGAGCATCGCCATTTCGCTGCGCGCGATCAGTTGTACATCGAAGTCGCTCAGCTGCGACTGCATCCAGGCAAGATCCTTGACCCCGGTCGCGGCGTTGACAACCAGCCGATAACCTTCGGGGGTGAGGTAGACGATCATGTCATCGATAACCCCGCCTTTTTCGTCCAGCATGGCGCTGTACAAGGCTCGGCCCGGGGTCTTCAACTTGTCCACATCGTTGGCCAGCAGGTAACGCAGCCAGGTTCTGGCTTGACGGCCAACCACATCAATCACGTTCATGTGAGAGACATCGAAGACCCCACAGTCGCGACGCACCTGATGGTGTTCCTCGACCTGCGATCCGTAATGCAACGGCATGTCCCAGCCACCAAAATCGACCATCTTCGCGCCAAGGGCGAGGTGCAGGTCGAACAGGGGGGTACGCTGTCCCATGGGTTTCTCCTTCCGGGCGTGGCGAAGGTGCGGGCAGAAAAGATCGGCAAGCCCCCAATAAACCGGAGTTTGCAGCACTTACAGCTGGCCGAATTTTCTGTCAGACCGCACCAATTGCGGCGCATTGTAGCCGCAAGGTGAAGGACCCGCACCTAGCCAATCTGACGGGCAGAGCGACGAATCAACCCGATGACAGGTAATAATCCTACAAGCACCAGCGACAAAGCTGGCAATGCCGCTCGTGCCCACTCCCCCTCGCTGGTCATTTCAAACACGCGTACCGCCAGCGTATCCCAGCCAAACGGGCGCATCAGCAGGGTCGCAGGCATCTCTTTGAGTACATCGACGAACACCAGCAACGCAGCGCTCAAGGCTCCCGGAACCAAAAGCGGCAGATACACGTTGAGAAACAACTTTGGTCCGCTGACCCCCAGACTGCGTGCGGCTTCAGGCAATGAGGGACGGATACGCGACAGGCTGTGCTCCAGCGGGCCAAAGGCGACCGCGATGAAACGTACAAGGTAAGCCAGCAGCAGCGCCGAAAGGCTGCCCAGCAACAACGGTTTGCCTGCACCGCCCAGCCAGCCGGAAAGCGGAACGACCAGCTCACGGTCCAGATAACTGAACGCCAGCATGATTGAAACGGCCAGTACCGAACCCGGCAGCGCGTAACCCAGGTTGGCGAGGCTGACGCCGGAGCGGATCGCAGGCCTGGGTGCCATACGCCGCGCGAAGGCCAGAATCAGCGCCACGCTGACAGTGATCAACGCCGCCATACCGCCCAGATAAAGCGTGTGCAGAATCAGGCCGGTATAGCGCTCGTCGAGGTCGAACCGGCCGCGCTGCCAGACCCAGACGATCAATTGCAGCACCGGCACGACGAAGGCACAGAGAAACACCAGCCCGCACCAAAAGCTGGCTCCCCAGGCCTTGATACCGCTAAGCGGATAAAGCGCAGCGCCGCGCGGCCGTTCATTGGTCGGTCGGCTTGCACCGCGGGCGCGACGTTCGCCATACAGCAGCACCAGCACTGCCAACAGCAGCAGGCTGGCCAGTTGCGCAGCGCTGGACAGGCTGAAGAAGCCGTACCAGGTCTTGTAGATGGCGGTGGTGAACGTGTCGAAGTTGAACACCGATACCGCGCCGAAATCGGCCAGGGTTTCCATCAGCGCCAATGCCACGCCTGCACCGATGGCTGGACGCGCCATTGGCAGCGCCACACGCCAGAACGCCTGCAAGGGCGTGTTGCCCAACACTCGCGCAGCTTCCATCAGCCCCTTGCCCTGCGCCAGAAACGCCGTGCGCGCCAGCAGGTAGACGTAGGGATAGAAGACCAGCACCAGCACGATGATCACCCCACCGGTGGAGCGCACCCGAGGCAGGCGCAGACCGGAACCGAACCATTCACGCATAAGCGTTTGCACCGGGCCGGAAAAATCCAGCAGCCCGACAAATACAAACGCCAGCACATAGGCGGGGATAGCGAAAGGCAGCATCAGCGCCCAGTCCAGCCAGCGCCGACCAGGGAATTCACACAGGCTGGTCAGCCACGCCAGACTCACCCCCAGCAGCGTTACACCCACACCGACACCCATCACCAGAATCAACGTGTTGCCCAGCAGACGGGACATCTGGGTTTCCAGCAGGTGTGACCATATCTGTTGGTCAATGGTCTCCCACGACAGCAGCAGCACGCTCAGCGGCAATAACACCAGCGCAGCGATGGCGAAGACCAGTGGGTACCAGCGACGTTGGACAGGATGGGCCACGGTGTTCTCGAAATCGGGATGGATGAGTGAGTGACAGGTCTCTGCGTCATTGGTCTACGGCGCTGGAGCGCCCACCGTTACACACCCGGAAAATGGGGGGGATGAACCGTAGTACCAGGCCGGACATACACCTTTGTGGGAGTGAGCTTGCTCACGAAAGCAACAGTCCAAACACCTCATTTACGGGGCTGTGCCGGCCTCTTCGCGAGCAAGCTCGCTCCCACGAGTCTTATGTATAACGATAAGGCACTGGGTATTAAATCAATTCCAGCCCGCGCGATCCATCATGCGGATCGCTTCTGCCTGACGCTTGCCTGCCACTTCGACCGGAATGGTGTCGGCCTTGAACTGGCCCCAGCTCGCCACTTCTTCCGAGGGTGCCACTTTCGGGTTGGCCGGGAACTCCTGATTGACGCTGGAGAAGATCTTCTGCGCATCCGGACCGGTCATCCACTCGACCAGCGCCTTGGCAGCCTCAGGGTGCGGTGCGTACTTGGTCAGGCCGATACCCGACAGGTTTACGTGTACACCCCGGTCCGCCTGATTCGGCCAGAACAGCTTCACCGCCAGGTCAGGTTTTTCCTTGTGCAGGCGACCGTAATAGTAGGAATTGACGATGCCCACGTCGCACTGCCCGGCGTTGATCGCCTCAAGCACTGCGATGTCGTCGGAAAAAACATCGGTGGACAGGTTGTTCACCCAGCCCTTGAGGATTTTCTCGGACGCTTCGGCGCCATGGGTTTCGATCAATGTAGCGGTCAGCGACTGGTTGTAGACCTTCTTCGCGGTGCGCAGGCACAGGCGCCCTTCCCAGTTCTTGTCGGCCAGCGCTTCATACGTGGTCAGCTCGACAGGTTTCACCCGGTCAGTGGAGTAGGCGATGGTTCGTGCGCGAAGGCTCAGGCCGGTCCAGCCGTGAGTGGATGAGCGGTATTGCGGCGGAATGTTGGCTTCTATCACCGGTGAGGTGAATGGCTGCAGAATGCCCATCTGTTCGGCTTGCCAGAGGTTACCGGCATCGACCGTCAGCAACAGGTCGGCAGTGGCATTCTCGCCCTCGGCCTTGATGCGCTGCATCAATGGCGCTTCCTTGTCGGTGATGAACTTTATCTTCACCCCGGTCTTGGCCGTATATGCATCGAACACCGGCTTGATCAACTCGTCGATCCGGGACGAATACACCACCACTTCATCGGCAGCCTGAGCGGTACTGCCCAGTAAAGTCAGTGTCAGAGCAGCCAGAAGACGCTTGCTTGCCTGCATCGGGGTATCTCGCGTTCGCAAATGAGGCGAAATGGTAGTGAATCCCATTTGCTATCTCAATCGAAGAGGCAGCGGAGCCGTTACCGGATGTTTCTGGCTGACAGCCTGATCAGCAAACGGTCCTGGCTTTGGAAAAGTTCGCAACCCTGCGCAGCTTGTCCACATCGAACACTTCCAGCTGCCCTTCTCCCAGGCGCACGATCTTGCGTTCATGCAGATCCTGAAGCACTTCCAGCAAGGCCGGCGGGGATAGCGCGAGGCACTCCACGGCCTGAATGTCCTCCAGCACAATCAGGCGGCGTGCATGGCTCAACGGGCCATAACCCTCACTGAGCATCAACAGACGCCATGCGACCCTCGCTCTGGGAGGCAGTCGGCGCATTTTCTCGGGGTTCTGCAGCGGCAAACCGATTTTCTGGCTGAGTAACGCGGCAAACCAGCGCCAATATTCCGGGTGCCTGTCGAGCAATTCGAGCAGAAATTGCTGAGGGACATGCAGAAAGATACTTTGCTCCAGTGAGCAGACCTCGAAACGGCGCGGCAACCCGTCGAACAGCGAGACTTCGCCAAACCACATAGGCGCACGCATCGGCTCCACACCCGAAAGCCGCTGCTCATAGGCAGCGCCGATACGCACACAGCCCTCCAGCAACACATAAAGACCGCAGGGCAGATCGCCTTTCTCGAACAGCGTCCTGCCAGGCGTCCTGCGCTGCTGGCGAGCAGCGTCCAGCAGGCTATCCTGCAAACCGGCAGGTAAATGATAAAACCAGTAATCGGATAGCAGTCGTGACCGCCACGACACTCCATTTGTCATTTTTGCTCCCTTTTATTTCAGGCATGCGTGTTGTACAACAATCCTGGCTCAAGCCGATCATCGTCTCAGGCAGGAATAATAATGAAAACCCTTGTCGATCATCTCAGCCAATACGCTGCGTATCACCGTGATTCACGCAATATCGTGACGCACTTCGTGGGCATTCCGCTGATTGTACTCGGCGTGGCGGTACTTCTGTCGCGTCCGGGCTGGGCTATAAGCGGCTTGTGGGTTTCGCCCGCGGCCCTGCTGGCTCTGGGTTCGACGATTTTCTATCTGCGGCTGGATCGCGCACTGGGCGTGGTCATGGCAGTGCTGCTGGCACTGTGCATCTGGGCCGGGGCCAACCTTGCGCAACAGGCAACCATGGTCTGGCTGAGCGCGGGCGTCGGGCTCTTTGTGATCGGCTGGATAATCCAGTTCATCGGCCATTACTACGAAGGGCGCAAACCGGCGTTTATCGATGACGTGACCGGCCTGATCATCGGCCCGCTGTTCGTGATCGCGGAGCTGGCGTTCCTGATGGGCCTGCGCAAACCGCTGCAACACGCCATCGAAGAACGCTCCGGCCCGGTGGGGCGCAATAGCCGCAAGGCTGCGATTTAGCGACCGTTAACGATCAGTCTCCGCGCCTTAGCTCGTCAGTCCGCTGGTCCCGCTGGTGTTGTGCAGCCCGGCCAGCAGCAGCCGCTGATACAACTCTTCGCGCAAGCCCTGAGGCTGGTCGAGTTGCATTCGTTGCAAGTGCTCCGGGAAGGCTTCGGGGTCGGGAGCGTCCAGAGTGGCCTTGCCCAACTCGAGGATTTCGGTGAGCTTGAGCTTGCTCTTCAGCCAGTTCAACGCACGCATCAGGTCGCGCTCTTCGCCCGTAAAATCGCACCCCAGCGGGTATTCAGTAAACAGCGACGGATAGCGCGATGCCGTGTCCTTGAGGCGTTCCGGGGTGTTCTCTGTGAAGCGTGGATCAAGGCGGAAGTCCCTGGGCAGCTTCCCGGCCTTTTGCGCCTGCTCGATCAAGCCGGGTTGAAACCGCGAGTCAGTGATGTTGAGGATGCGCTCGATCACCGTGGCGTCGGTCTGACCGCGCAGATCGGCAATGCCGTATTCGGTCACGACAATATCGCGCAGGTGCCGGGGGATCGTGGTGTGGCCGTACTGCCAGACGATATTGGAGCTGACCTCGCCACCGGACTCACGCCAGCTACGCAGCATCAGGATCGAACGAGCGCCCTCCAGGGCATGAGCCTGCGCCACGAAGTTGTATTGGCCACCCACACCGCTGAGCACTCGGCCATCTTCCAGCTGATCGGCCACGGCTGCGCCCATCAGGGTGACGGTGAACGCACTGTTGATGAAGCGCGCATCGCGGCGTTGCAGGCGTTTGAGTTCTTCCTGACCGTAAAGCTCGTTGATATAGCTGATGGCAGTCATGTTGAACTGCGCCAGTCGCTCGGCGGGCAGCTCGCGCAAGCGCTCGTAGAAACTGCTCGGGCCAAGGAAAAAGCCTCCGTGCACCACCACGCCATCGGGATGGGCGTCTTCATCCAGCGTGCCCAGATTGGCCAGCCGCTGCAGCTCTGCGTCGGCATACACCTTGCGGCGCACGATGCCGGCATCGGCCAGTACCAGCAGACCGTTGACGAACATTTCGCTGCAACCGTAAAGGCCGCTGGCGAACGGCTGAACGCCGCCTTCGCGGTCGATCAGGGTCTGCCAGTTACTCATGTTCAACTCGGCCAGCAGGCTGCGCCAGGTTTCGTTGTCGGCTTGCCTGGCCAGCAGTGCGCCGGTCAGCGCATCGCCCATCGAGCCGATACCGATCTGTAGCGTGCCGCCGTCACGCACCAGTGTGCTGGCATGCAGGCCGATCAAATGGTCTTGATAACCCACCGGCATGTTCGGGGTGGAAAACAGCGTGCTGCGCTCATCTTCGTCAATCAGCAGATCAAAGGCGTCGACATCCAGCTCCGAGTCGCCCGGCATGTAAGGCAGGTCGGCGTGGACCTGGCCCAGCATGAGGATGGTTTCTCCGGCGGCGCGGCGTTTGGCGATCATGGGCAGCAGGTCGAGGGTCACGTCCGGGTTGCAACTCAGGCTCAGCTTGCCCGGGTGCTGATCGTCACGGGCCACCAGTTGCGCGACCAGATTCAGGCCGTTGGCATTGATATCGCGGGCGGCATGACTGTAATTGCTGCTGACGTAGTCTTGCTGGGCTGACTCGCTGTTCAACAGGCTGCCCGGCTGCATGAAGAATTGCTGCACGCGAATGTTGTGTGGAAGTTTGTCGCGGCGCAACGCGGCCAGAAAATCCAGTTCCGGATAGTCACCAAAGACCCGCTCCAGAAACGGTTCCAGAAACCGCGCCTGCAAACCCTCTCCCGGCGTTGGCCGCCCGAGTGTCAGCGCGGTGTAGATCGTCAGTCGTCGCTCGGGCAACTGGCTGATGCGCTGGTACAGCGCGTTGACGAACCGATTGGGCTTGCCCAGCCCGAGCGGCATGCCGAGGTGAATATGCTCGGGCAACTGCGCCAGAACGTGATCGACAGCGTGCTCGATGGAACAGGAATACGGCATCCCAGCTCTCCTGAATTGTTATTGGTGCAGCTTGGACCGGTGGCAATGTGAAATTGCTGCATGCTCGCCACGCAACTCTCGTTCCCACGCTCCAGCGTGGTAACGAGACAGCGCTTACTTCAGACCCGACATGCTCTGGATGGCGCTCTTGAGTTCGTCGTTTGTGCAATCGCCGCAGGTGCCTTTCGGCGGCATGATTCCCAGGCCTTTGATGGTGCTGGCCAGCAGGCCGTCAAGGCCGCCTTTTTGTCTGGCACGCTCTTCCCACGCGGCCGTATCACCGGTTTTCGGCGCATTGAGCAGGCCGACGCTGTGACAGGCAACGCAATGGGCGGCGATGATGTCGTCAGGGGCTCGGGCGGTATCGGCGGCTTGCACATTGAACGCCCACAACGTCAGAACGCCTGCGGTGCTCAGAATCTTCCGGGTCAGCTTCACGCGTTACTCACTGCAAAGAGGGCGGGTCAGAAATTGGCTGGCGTTGCCGCACTGATCAATCGTGCCGGTACGTCGAACGGGTTGCGGAAGCGATGCGGCCGGGTGCTTTCAAAATAATAGCTGTCACCGGCCTCCAGCACGTAGGTGTCGAGACCCACCACCAGCTCCAGTCGCCCCTCGACGAGAATTCCGGTTTCTTCACCGTCGTGGACGAGCATTTCTTCACCGGTATCGGCACCCGGCGGGTAGGTTTCGGTAAGAAAGGCGATGGCACGGCCCTGGTGCGACTTGCCGACCAGCTTCATGGTCACGGCACCGTCCGAGATATCAATCAACTCGCTGGCCTTGTACACCACCTGCGCTGCGTTTTCCGGAACGGTTTCTTCCGAGAAAAACTCGACCATGGACATGGGAATGCCGCCGAGCACCTTGCGCAGCGAGCTGATCGAAGGGCTTACGCTGTTTTTCTCGATCATGGAGATGGTGCTGTTGGTCACGCCTGCGCGCTTGGCGAGTTCACGCTGGGACAGGCCCTTGAGCTTGCGGATCGATTGCAGTCGTTCACCCACGTCCAATGCGATATTCCCCCAGGTTTTGTCAGGTCTAGTCGAGATGAACGCCATCATGGCAACAGCGTTCAATATTTACAACACTTCGACAGACACCAGACATACAGCGGCCTGACGGACAGGGGCTCGATCAGTCTTCGGAATAGATACGAGGAACGCGACGCAGATTGCAGAAGATTTCGTAGGGAATCGTTTCTGCCCGCGTGGCCACTTCACTGGCGAGCACGTGCTTGCCCCATAACTCGACCCGGCTGCCAAGCCCGGCCTGCGGTACGCCGGTCAAGTCTACGCAAAGCATGTCCATGGACACTCGCCCGAGCAGCCGGGAGGGCTGACCGTCGATCTGCACAGGCGTGCCGGTCGGCGCATGACGCGGGTAGCCGTCGGCGTACCCCATCGCCACCACACCAATACGCAATGGCTGGTCACAGACAAACGTCGCGCCATAGCCCACAGCTTCACCGGCAGGCAGTTCACGCACGCTGATGATCTTCGATTCCAGGGTCATGACCGGTTGCAGGCGGTCCGCCAGCGGGTGCGCCTGACCAAACGGCGTGGCACCGTAGAGCATGATGCCGGGGCGCGACCAGTCGCTTGGAATATGCGGCCAGCCCAGAACGGCCGGGGAGTTTTTCAGGCTGGTTTCTGCAACCAGGCCTTTGCGAAAGCTCTCGAATACAGCGAACTGTTCATCACTGCATCCACTGTTCAGTTCATCGGCGCGGGCGAAGTGGCTCATCAGGACGATTCTGGCTACTTTGCCGGTTACCAGCAGGCGCTGATAGGCGGCCTGATATTCATGCGGGTACAGACCGACGCGGTGCATGCCGGTGTCAATCTTGAGCCAGACCGTTAAAGGTTTGGCGAGCTGCGCCTGCTCGATGGCCTCCAGTTGCCAGGTCGAATGCACGACCGTCCAGAAGTTGTGCTCGACAATCAGCGCCAGTTCATCGGCTTCGAAAAAACCTTCAAGCAGCAGAACAGGTGCGCGGATGCCTGCCGCGCGTAGCTCGAGCGCTTCTTCGATGCAGGCCACTGCGAAACCGTCGGCCTGGGCTTCCAGTGCCTGGGCAACACGTACCGCACCGTGACCATAGGCATCGGCCTTGATCACCGCGAGCGCTTTGCCGCCGCTGTTTTCACGAGCCAGTTGGTAGTTGTGACGCAGTGCCTGAAGATCAATAAAGGCGCGGGCTGGACGCATGATGACGTTTCTTGCCTGAAGGGTGAAAAGGGTCAGAAAAGCCCGACGCAGAGATGCGTCGGGCACAACAGTATGAAGGCAGCAGACTCAAGGCAGCGCGGCGACAACCGACAGCTCGACAAGGATTTCCGGCTCGCACAGCTTGGCCTCGACGGTTGCACGCGCAGGCGCGAAACCCTTGGGCAGCCATTTGTCCCAGACGCTGTTCATGCCGGCAAAATGAGCATCGATGTCTTTCAGATAGATCGTGACCGACAGAATGCGAGTCTTGTCAGTGCCGGCCAGGTCGAGCAGGCGCTCGATACTGTTCAGGACCTCGCGGGTCTGTTGCTCGACACCTGCAGTCATGTCATCGCCGACCTGGCCCGACAGATAGACGGTGCCGTTGTGGACAACGACCTGACTCATGCGCTCATTGGTGAGCTGGCGCTGGATTGACATGCTGTGCATTCTCCTGAGTGTTGCCGTAACGAGAGATATCGAGGCCTTCGGCACTGATACGGGGTGTCTTGCGGGCAATGAGGTCTGCCAGCAAACGACCGGAACCACACGCCATCGTCCAGCCCAATGTGCCATGGCCGGTATTGAGGAACAGGTTACGGAACGGTGTTGCACCCACAATCGGTGTGCCATCGGGAGTGGTCGGACGCAACCCGGTCCAGAAACTGGCCTGGGTCAGGTCGCCACCCTGAGGATAGAGGTCACCGACGATCATCTCCAGTGTTTCGCGTCGACGTGGGTTGAGCGACAGGTCAAAACCGGCTATTTCCGCCATGCCGCCGACCCGGATCCGGTTGTCGAAGCGGGTGATGGCGACCTTGTAGGTTTCATCGAGAATGGTCGAGGTCGGAGCCATGGCCGGGTCAGTGATCGGCACCGTCAGCGAATAGCCCTTCAGCGGGTAAACCGGAGCCTTGATACCCAGCGGTTTGAGCAGTTGCGGAGAATAGCTGCCCAGCGCCAGCACGTAGCGGTCGGCTGTTTCCAGCTTGCCGTCGATCCACACACCATTGATGCGGTCGCCAGCGTGGTCGAGGCGCTCGATGTTCTGTCCGTAGCGGAACTCGACACCCAGCTCGACGGCCATTTCTGCAAGGCGCGTGGTGAACAACTGGCAATCGCCGGTCTGGTCATTGGGCAAGCGCAGTGCACCGCTGAGAATACCGGTCACACCGGCCAGCGCGGGCTCGACACGGGCGATGCCGTCGCGATCCAGCAGTTCGTACGGAACACCGGACTGCTCGAGCACGGCAATATCCTTGGCGGCGTTGTCCAGTTGCGCCTGAGTGCGGAACAACTGGGTAGTGCCCAGGCTGCGCCCTTCGTAGGCAATGCCGGTTTCCAGGCGCAGCTCATCAAGGCAATCGCGGCTGTACTCGGACAGGCGCACCATGCGCTCTTTGTTCACGGCATAGCGGCTGGCGGTGCAGTTGCGCAGCATCTGCGCCATCCACAGGTATTGATCGATATCTGCCGTGGCCTTGATCGCCAATGGTGCGTGGCGCTGCAGCAACCATTTGATCGCCTTCAGCGGAACACCCGGCGCGGCCCATGGCGAGGCATAGCCTGGCGAGACCTGCCCGGCATTGGCAAAGCTGGTCTCCATGGCGGCGGCTGGCTGGCGATCTACCACGGTCACTTGAAAACCGGCACGCGCCAGATAATAAGCACTGGTTGTACCAATTACACCACTTCCAAGGACCAGAACGCGCATGTAGATGACCTCATCGCGGATATCCGCTGACGTTTTGAAGTTTTAAGCAAGAATGTGCGCAGTATATTGAGCAATGGGCAGTGCTTCTCACTGTATAAACATCTATATTTGGCGTTTATTCCCGGTGATAAACGCTTTGGTAGAGGGGAAATAACCCATGCGCACTCAACACCAGTCAAATCGTGAACTGGACAAGATCGACCGCAATATCCTGCGCATCCTCCAGGCAGATGGGCGTATCTCGTTTACTGAACTGGGCGAGCGCGTCGGCCTCTCGACCACTCCCTGTACCGAGCGGGTTCGCAGGCTGGAACGCGAAGGGATCATCATGGGCTACAACGCCCGTCTGAACCCGCAAAGCCTGAAGGCCAGCCTGCTGGTGTTTGTGGAAATCAGTCTGGACTACAAGTCCGGCGATACCTTCGAGGAGTTCCGCCGTGCCGTGTTGAAGCTTCCGCATGTGCTGGAGTGCCACTTGGTATCAGGCGACTTCGACTATCTGGTCAAGGCGCGCATTTCCGAGATGGCGTCCTACCGCAAACTGCTGGGCGATATCCTGCTCAAACTGCCGCACGTGCGCGAGTCCAAGAGCTATATCGTGATGGAAGAAGTGAAAGAGAGCCTGAACCTGCCGATTGCCGACTGATTGCGCTAGACCAGCACTTGTCGGGTGGAAGCCATATATTCGTGTATCTGCTTCTCAACCCGCGGGTGAATCAGTTCGACCGGGCGACGGCCATTCGGGCATGGCAGGCTTTCGGTGGTGCCGAACAGACGGCAGATCAACGGGCGTTCGTCATACACGGTGCAGCCCTGTGGGCCAAGGTGCACGCAATTGAGCTCATTGAGCGCGGCGTCCTGTTCGGCGGCAGTCTTGCGCGGCAGACGCGACATTTCTTCGGGCGACGTGGTAACCGGGCCGCAGCAGTCGTGGCAGCCTGGCACACACTCGAACGAGGGAATCTGGCGGCGCAGATCACTTATTTTCTGACGGTTGCAGCTCATTGAATCAACCATTCCTACACAATGCGCTGAGTTTGCCCCAGTTGGCAGGCTCATGACAGCGGCTTATCCTCCCCACACGCAAACCGCCACCAACAGGACCCGCTCATGAACGCCCGCGTTCAGCACCCGACTCTTCACGACGACCAGCATGTTGCCTCCTACTACGCCGCCAGCAGCCATCCGCAACCGGATCACCCTGCGCTGCAAGGCGAGGTGAAGGTTGATGTGTGCGTGGTGGGCGGCGGATTCTCCGGCCTCAACACTGCCATCGAGCTGGCCGAGCGCGGGCTGAGTGTCGCGCTGCTTGAGGCACGCCGAATTGGCTGGGGCGCCAGCGGACGCAATGGCGGCCAGCTGATTCGCGGGGTCGGTCACGGCGTCGAGCAGTTCGCCAATGTTATCGGCAGCGAAGGTGTGCGCCAGCTCAAGCTGCTGGGCATTGAGGCGGTCGAGATCGTGCGTCAGCGCATCGAACGGCATGCTATCGATTGCGACCTGAAATGGGGTTATTGCGACCTGGCCAACAAGCCGCGCGACTTGCACAGCCTGGCCGAAGATGCCGATGAATTGCGCAGCCTGGGCTACCGCCATGAGCTTAAGTTGCTGCAAGCCGATCAGATGCGCAGTGTCGTGGGCTCCGACCGTTATGTCGGCGGTTTGATCGACATGGGGTCCGGGCATCTGCACCCGTTGAATCTGGCTTTGGGAGAAGCTGCCGTAGCGCAGTCACTGGGCGTTCGGCTGTTCGAACATTCTGCGGTGACGAGAATCGACTACGGCCCGCAGGTCAAGGTGCATACGGCCCAGGGGACGGTGCTGGCGAAAACGCTGGTACTGGGCTGCAACGCTTACCTCAACGACCTGAATCCGGAAATAAGCGGCAAGGTATTGCCCGCTGGCAGTTACATCATCGCGACCGAGCCCTTGAGCGAGGCTCAGGCCCGGGAAGTGTTGCCTCAGGACATGGCGGTCTGTGATCAGCGCGTGGCAGTGGATTACTACCGACTGTCAGCGGATCGCCGTTTGCTGTTCGGGGGCGCCTGCCATTACTCGGGGCGTGACCCTCAAGACATCGCCGCGTACATGCGACCGAAGATGCTCGATGTGTTTGCGCAACTGGAAGGCGTGGCCATCGATTACCAGTGGGGCGGAATGATCGGCATCGGTGCCAATCGCCTGCCGCAAATTGGCCGGCTCAAGCAGCACCCCAACGTGTTTTATGCTCAGGCCTACTCCGGCCATGGCCTGAACGCAACACACCTTGCGGGCCGCTTGCTGGCCGAAGCCATCGCCGGGCAACACAGCGATGGCTTCGAGTTATTCGCCAAAGTGCCACACGTGACCTTTCCGGGCGGCAAGCACTTGCGCTCGCCGTTGCTGGCACTGGGCATGCTCTGGCACCGGCTCAAAGAGCTGCGCTGAAAGGCTCAGGGCCTCCAGAACGGTTTCATCGCTTCGACCCGCGCCTGCTGGAAATCCAGCCCGATGTCGCGCAACTGATCGTCCGTCAGCTCCAGCAAGGTGCGGCGAGAGGCCCAGCGGTGACGATACAGCGCCCAACGACCCATGCCCGCCAACAGATCGACCTTGTTTGAGCGGACCGTTCTGACCGCAGTTGGCCGATAGTCATTCAATTCCTGGCTGTGAAGCGCAAGGCGTACATCGCTGAACCCGTTCATTTCCGATTCCCTCATCCTGGGTGGGTGTGGGTCTATGATGAAACGAACGGCCAGACCATTACAGATTCAAAAACAGGTTATATTTTCCATACAGATGAGGCGAAAACAGCACTGAATGCTATATTTTTGCCCAATCTGTATTGCTATACCACGCTCACCAGCCTGAGAGTACGTCATGACGCTTTACGTCAACCTCGCCGAACTGCTCGGCTCGCGGATCGAAAACGGCTTCTACCGCCCCGGCGACCGCCTGCCATCGGTGCGTGCGTTAAGTGTCGAACATGGCGTCAGCCTGAGCACCGTGCAGCAAGCGTATCGGGTGCTGGAGGACAACGGCCTGGCAGCGCCGAAACCCAAATCCGGCTATTTCGTATCGGTCAGTCGAGCGGCACCTGCGCTGCCTGCTGTCGGGCGACCGGTCCAGCGGCCTGTGGATATCTCTCAATGGGATCAGGTGCTGGACCTGATTCGGGTGGCACCTCTCGAAGCGGTCACGCAACTGGGGCGCGGCATGCCCGATGTCACCAGCCCTACCCTGAAACCGTTGATGCGCGCGCTGAGTCAGCTGAGTCGTCACCAAGACATGCCGGGGCTGTATTACGACAACATCTACGGCGTTCGCAGGCTGCGTGAGCAAATCGCCCGACTGATGCTCGACTCGGGCTGCAACCTGACCGCCAATGACCTGATCGTCACCAATGGCTGCCATGAAGCGCTGTCAGCGAGTGTCCGGGCCATCTGCTCGCCGGGTGACATCGTTGCAGTGGACTCGCCCAGCTTCTTCGGTGCCATGCAGACGCTAAAGGGCGTGGGCATGAAAGCCCTGGAAATCCCCACAGACCCATTGACCGGCATCAGCCTCGAGGCGTTGGAACTGGCCCTTGAGCAATGGCCGATCAAGGTCATTCAGCTGACGCCCAATTGCAACAACCCGCTGGGTTACGTCATGCCCGAAGCCCGCAAACGTGCGTTGCTGACGCTGGCGCAACGTTTCGATGTGGCGATCATCGAGGACGATGTGTATGGCGATCTTGCTTACAACTACCCTCGCCCGCGCACCATCAAATCCTTCGATGAAGACGGTCGTGTCCTGCTGTGCAGCTCGTTTTCCAAGACCCTGGCACCCGGCCTGCGGATTGGCTGGGTAGCGCCGGGGCGGTATCTGGAGCAGGTGCTGCACATGAAATACATCGGCACCGGCTCGACTGCACCGCAGCCACAGTTGGCCATCGCCGACTTCATCGAAGGCGGCCATTACGAGCCGCATGTGCGGCGCATGAGAACCCAATACCAGCGCAGTCGCGACCAGATGATCGACTGGGTGATGCGCTACTTTCCCGAAGGCACCCGCGCCAGCCGCCCGCAAGGCGGTTTCATGCTGTGGGTGGAACTGGCCGAAGACTTCGACACGTTGCGTCTGAACCGCGCCCTGCTGAGCAAGGGTGTACAGATCGCGGTGGGCAGTATTTTTTCCGCCTCGGGCAAGTACCGTAACTGCATGCGCATGAACTTCGCGTCCAAACCGAGCCGCGAAATCGAGAACGCTGTGCGTACCGTGGGCGAGACAATTGCACTACTGAATGCGCAAACTGACTGACACAGGCAAATCTTTCCCGGTTTTTTGGGTCATAACGCCAAGTCGAGCCATGTACAGACGCGGAAGATCAATTTGAATAACTCATGGGCCTTGCCCTTTTGCCTGCTGGTTGCACTGTGCGTCAGCGGTTGCGCGCACCAGCAAATTGCCAGCGAGCCAAGCCAGGCCATGCCGCCCTCGAGTTCTGCTTTCGGCCGCTCTATTCAAGCCATGGCGATGCCCCACGACGGGCGTTCCGGCTTTCGCCTGCTGCCCGACAGCAGTGATGCATTCAAGGCGCGCGCCGAACTGATCCGTAACGCCAAAAGCAGCCTCGACCTGCAGTATTACATCGTCCATGACGGCCTGAGCACGCGCGCTCTGATCGACGAACTGCTCAAAGCGGCAGACCGTGGCGTGCGGGTGCGCATCCTGCTGGACGACACCACCAGCGACGGGCTGGATCAGGCCATCGCCACTCTCGCCGCGCACCCGAACATTCAGATTCGCCTGTTCAACCCGCAAAATCTGGGGCGCGAGACCGGCATCACGCGCAGCCTTGGGCGCTTGATGAACCTGTCGCGTCAGCACCGGCGCATGCACAACAAGCTGTGGCTGGCCGACAGCAGTGTGGCCATCGTTGGCGGGCGCAATCTGGGCGATGAATACTTCGACGCCGAACCGAACCTGAACTTCACCGATATCGACATGCTCAGCGTGGGGCCGGTCGCCGAACAGCTCGGCCACAGCTTCGATCAATACTGGAACAGCACGCTCAGCAAGCCCATCGATGCGTTCATGTACTTCCTGCCCGACGGTGAGGATCTGGCCCAGGCCCGGCAGCGGCTGGACGATTCGCTGGAGCAGGCGCATCAGCAACACAAGGCCCTGTATGAGCGATTGATGGCCTACAAGACTCAGCCACGCATGAAGACCTGGCTCAACGAGCTGGTCTGGGCGCACAGCCAGGCATTGTGGGACGCGCCGACCAAGGTACTGGCGCAGGGTGATCCGGATCCGCACCTGCTGCTGACCACGCAACTGGCCCCCGAGCTGCTGAACACTCGCAAGGAACTGATGCTGATTTCGGCTTACTTTGTGCCGGGTCAGGAAGGTTTGCTGTACCTGACCGGCCGTGCCGATGCCGGCGTCAACGTCAGCCTGTTGACCAATTCACTGGAAGCCACCGACGTGCCTGCCGTGCATGGCGGTTATGCGCCTTACCGCAAGGCGCTGCTGGAGCATGGCGTGAAGCTGTTCGAACTGCGCCGCCAGCCTGGCGATACCGAAACCATGCGCGGCAGCGGCCCGCATTTGTTCAAGAAAAGCAGCTCGTTGGCCAGTTCGGAATCAAGCCTGCACAGCAAGGCGATGATCTTCGATCGGCAGAAAGTATTTGTCGGCTCATTCAATTTCGATCCGCGTTCTGTGCTGTGGAACACCGAAGTCGGCGTGCTGGTCGACAGTCCGCAACTGGCCGAAGAGCTGCGCGAACTGACGCTTCAGGGTATGGCTCCCTCGCTCACTTACCAGGCGAAGCTGGAGGATGGCAAAGTGGTGTGGGTGACCGAAGACAATGGCCAGATCCACACGCTGCATACCGAACCCGGTGACTGGTGGCGGCGTTTCAACGCGTGGATGAGCCGTGCCATCGGCCTGGAAAGAATGCTTTAGGCGGGCGCAGCCTGGGCAACCCCGAACGCTCCGCGTCGCCGGATCAGAATCAGCAGGCCAAAGGCACCTGCCGCCATCAGCAGCGGCAAGGCCTCACCGCTGACCCATTGGCTGCCCGCGCCTGCTATCAGGGGCCCGATCAGGCACCCGATGCCCCACAGTTGAGCGACATGCGCATTGGCACGGACCAGTGAATCATCGCGGTAACGCTCGCCGATCAGGATCAGCGACAGGGTAAACAGCCCGCCAGCACTGGCGCCGAACACTGTCCAGAGCGGCCAGATCAGAACGGTATCGATCAGTAACGGCACCAGCAGACTGGACGCCAGCAACAAGGCGGCGCATCCGGTAAACATTGCGCGGCGCGAGATGCGATCAGCGAGCATACCGATCGGCAGCTGCAGTAACGCGTCACCTATCACCACCACACTGACCATGATCAGGGCGATTTCCGGGGTGAACCCGTGGCGTATGCAGTAGAGCGGCAGCAGCGTGAGGATCAAGGCTTCGAATGCAGCGAATAGCGCCACCGCCCAGGCGATAGCGGGCATGCCGCGACAGAAGCCCGCCAGATCAGTGAAGGTCACGTTGCAGGATTCGGTCGATGGTGCCCCCGTGCGACCCAGCAGCAGGAACGGGGAGCCGACCAGTAGCAGCACGCCAATCCAGAAGCCGTAGTCGGCCTGAGTACCGATAACACCCAGTAACAGCGGGCCAGCCAGTTGGCTTAAGGCATAAGTGCTACCATACAGCGCGACCAGCCGCCCGCGCAGACGCTCGATCACCAGTTGGTTGATCCAGCTTTCACCCAACACGAAGACGATGGTCAGAATAACCCCGAGCGCCAGGCGCAAGACCAGCCAGACCCCGTAATACGGCAGCAACGCCAGTGCGCCGACCGAAACGGCGCCGCCCCACAGGCACAGGCGCATCAGGTTGGCGGTACCGAAGCGCGCCGCCAGACGACTGGCCAGCGCCGCACCCACCAGCACGCCCACCGCAGGCATCGCCGCCATGATGCCAATGGCAAACGAGCCGTAGCCCCAGCCTGCCAGACGCAATGAAACCAGCGGCATGCTGACGCCCATTGCCAACCCGACGCCCAGTACGGACGCCAGCACGGCAAAATAAGTACCCCAACGCATTTTCAAGCTCCTGCCCGCCCTCACTGCACAATCAAAACCGGACGCAGAGCGTCCAGAACGGCATGCGACGCGGAGCG